>CAYZXN010000037.1:0-7200 GCA_964482425.1 uncultured Syntrophobacteraceae bacterium
GACGATTACGGAGTAAGAATCCCCGGGCACTGATGGTCAGTCTATCTTTTCCATCACTCACGGCCGCAAACCTGTGCTCTCGATAAGCGCTCTGCTCGCCAAGTTCGGTAAGCATGCGGGCGATGATTTCTTTCGACGATAATAAGGAAAGCTCAAGTTCGAGCGGTTGGACTTCGTGTCTATCGTGCAGGCTCTTTTTAATCTCGGGTTCCAGCCGCCGGAAGAAGAGCGCCCGCCGCTTCCCTTTCGACTCGAAGACTCGATCGATCGGGATCTCTATTCGCAGTCCTTCGCGTAACTCGACCGACAGCGTCTCGGCCATACCGAATACAACGTCATGAGCGCGAAGCAACGCGTCGACGAGTTCGGTCTTTTCTCGCGGCCAGGTCTTGGTTCCGACCGTGAAGATTTGCGGCCGCCGATCCGTTGGCGCTGGCGAATATGATGGCAGCAAAACGTCCTTTAAATGTACTCCGTTTGCAGCGAATTGCTCGCGCAGGTATTGAGGGATCTCATCGGCCTTGTCCGTGAGAGTTATGATAATAAGCTCCTGTGCCTTGCCGCCTTCTTCGGGCGCCAGGGCCATCCATGTCCCCTTTGCCTCCATGCCGATGCCACCCTGTTGAAGGACCACGGGTCGATCGTTAGGGAGTGCCTGAAAGCCGAGCCGCCCGAGCAACTGCCCCACCGCTTCATCCAAAGTGGCGCTCTCCGCAAGTGGTAAAACCGACATGCCGGTCTCGGGTGAGTCAAGACTTTTGCGCAATGAGCGCGGTATCTGCTCGCCCGTGTCGAGGATGACTCTTTGCCGCACCTTCGGATTGTAAAGCACCGGGTACGCGCTTCTGTCGAGACGCACGATCCCCTCTTTAAGCGCAACGATCTCCTGCCCTTCATTATAAACTTCGCTGTCCAGCGTGTTTGCGACTTGCTCCAGCAGCGCGAGAACTTTTCGAGCGGGCAGCCGGCGCGCATAGTCCAGCGGAATTGCCCTTCTCATCGAAATGGATTGTTCAGGAGATGACGAATTCTGCGGCGATTGAACGGTCTTTCCCCGCGTCTGAGGCACGCCCGTCTCACTTTTTGCGACAACCGAGTCGTTGGCTCCGACGGTCGGAAGACGAAGGATTTCTCCCTCTTCTAGCACGTCCCAGTTACTCCTTTGCGGGTTTAGATCCTTGACCAGAGCAAAATAAACAGCCAACTCCCGCTCTTCATTGATGCCGAGTTGCTCCCGCAGAATCTGATACAGATAATTTCCCCGCTTAACGCGGTATTCCGTGATTGAACCCTTGCCGAACGCCTGCCTCGCGGGAACCGAAGTCTGCGCCATACCGGTTGGCCCTGCAAGGGCCTCGTCCAGCTGTATCGGAACAAAAACATTCTCGCCGACCTTAAGCAGATCAAAGCTCTTGATTTGCGGATTGAGACGCCGGAGGACAACCAGGTAGCGGTTGAATTTTTTTTCCGACAATCCCTTTTCCTGGATCAGGATGCGCCATACGGAATCGCCCGGAGCGAACACCCGGGTCTCTCCCTCTATCGGTTGTCCTCTGTAATCTCGAACCTCGATAATTTTTCGAAGGCTCATTTCACTGTCGTTCTTAGCGCCGCCTTCTTGCGCGAAAACGTCAGCGATAAAGATCCCGGCGCACATCGCCAACATACCAAAGCCTTTTCGACGCGTCTTCATCTCACCTTCCACAAGGTCCCGCCCGGGGAGTCTTCCAAGAGTATCCCTTTTTCTTGAAGCTCTTCACGAATGCGGTCCGCCTCGCGCCAATTTTTTTCTTGCCGCGCCCGGTCCCTGGCGGCGATCGCCCTTTGCACATCGTCATCACTCAGGCTTTGCTGGCGCAGCCAGCGCTGTTTCTTCTTGTTGAAGTAGGTTTCAGGCGCCACCTGGGCCAAGCCGAGCGTATCGCACATCGTCTGCAACGCCGCGGCGCGCGGCGGCACGCCCGTACCCGTTCTGGCATCGAGTAAACGGTTGAGCGCGCGCACCTCGTCGAAAACCAATGCCAGGGCCCTCGGGGTGTTGAAATCGTCGTCCATGTCCTGCCTGAACGCATCAATGAGAGAGGGCTCCGGAACGGCGACTGCATTAGCGCCGCTAAATCGATTCGCGCGTTCAAGAGTCTCGTAGATGCGCTCCGCCGCTCGTCCGGCTTCGAGCAAAGCCTCTGTCGAGAAATCGCTCGGGCTGCGGTAATGGCTCGACAAGAAGATAAGACGCAGCGCGGCAGAATCGTGTTTTTTGAGAATCTCTTGGATCGTGAAGTAGTTGCCAAGCGACTTGGACATTTTCTCGCCGTTTACCGTCAGCAGCCCATTATGTATCCAGTAGCGCGCCAATGGCGAGCCGAAAGCGCCTTCCGATTGAGCAATCTCATTCTCGTGATGAGGAAATATCAAGTCTCTGCCACCGCCGTGGATATCGAACGGCTGGCCGAGATACTTGGTGCTCATGGCCGAGCACTCTATGTGCCATCCCGGCCGGCCCGGCCCCCACGGGCTGTCCCATGTGGGCTCGCCGGGCTTGCTCGCCTTCCACAGCGCGAAATCCAACGGCGATCTCTTGCGCGCATCGACTTCGACTCGGGCTCCGGCTTCCAACTCATTGATCTTCTTGCGCGAAAGTTTGCCGTATCCCTCGAAGTTTTGCACGGGATAGTATACGTCGCCGTCGACCCGGTAGGCCAGCTGCTTTTTTTCCAATTGCCGTATGAGCTCAATAATTTCACTTATGTGAAGCGTCGCGCGCGGCTCGAAATCCGCATGTAACAAGCCCAATGCGTCGGCATCGCGGTGAAATTCGTGGATATACCGATCGGTGACGGTCTCACAGCTGCTGTTCTCATCATTGGCTTTTTTAATGATCTTGTCATCGACATCGGTGAAGTTACGGACAAAGCGGACCTTGTACCCGGAAAACTTGAGATATCGACAGATGACGTCGAATGTCACCAGAGAACGCGCATGACCGACGTGAGATGAATCGTAGACTGTCACGCCGCATACGTACATACGCGCTTCTCCGGCGTTCAGTGGAACAAATTCTTCCTTTTCTCCGCTGAGAGTATTGAAAAGTTTTAGAGACATATCGGAGAGAATCTCATCTTACGGATCAGGGAAGGATTTGCAAGCTATTTCGCTGAGCGGGCTTGCCAAAGCGCGGAAAAAAGCATAGACAAAAACCCTATGAAATTCGCCAAACCGTACGAGGATTTACGAGAGTTTATCGCCACCCTGGACGATCACGGCAAGCTGTACCGCATTCATAAGGAAATTAACAAAGACACTGAGCTTCAACCGCTGGTGCGCTGGCAATTCCGCGGCCTGCCCGAGGAAGCGCGCCGCGGTTTCCTGTTCGATAATGTTACCGATGGAAAAGGGCGCAAATACAATTGCCGGGTGCTCGTGGGCGGTCTGTCGAGTTCCGAAGCGATTTACAGCCTGGGACTAAAGTGCCAACCCGAAGAAGTCCCCGACCGCTGGATTTATGCACTGGATCATCTGGTACCGCCCGTGATGGTCGACCATGGGCCGGCGCAGGAAGAAATTCACATGGGCGCCGAGCTGCTCGCCCGAGGCGGGATCAATGAATTTGCCATTCCGATATCGACGCCCGGCTTTGACAACGGCCCCTACATCACCGCGGGTCATTGGATCACCAAAGATCCTGAAACCGGCCAGCGCAACGTCGGAAACTACCGCGGCTTGATCAAAGGCGCGGCTCGCAGCGGGCTCATGACCGGAACGCCGCAAGACCTTTCAAATCAATGGGAAAAATGCCGGCGCATGGGGAAGCCCCTGGAAGTCGCCATCGTCGTTGGTACAACTCCCGTGGTTTCTTATGCCGCGACGCAAAAAGTTCCGCCGGATGTGGATGAGCTATCTTTAGCCGGCGCTCTCCAGGGCGCGCCGATACCCTTGATCAAATGTAAAACCGTCGACCTGGAGGTTCCGGCAACATCTGAGATCGTGCTCGAAGGCATCATCCCGACTCAGTATATGGAAGAGGAAGGGCCGTTTGGCGAATCGATGGGATATATTGACCCTCGCACGTTGAGCCTGGTTTTCGAGCTGACCTGTGTTACCCATCGAAAAGATCCGATCTGGGTTTCGATCATCAGCCAGGTTACGCCCAGCGAAAGTTCGAAAATCAAAGCGATGGGCATGGCTACCTTGATCAAGCGTTATTTGGTCAAGAAGGGTTACGACTCGGTGCACGAGGTTCATTTGATTGAGCCGCTGGTCAATCTCCGTCCCTACGTCGCCGTCAGTCTCAAAAAGCGCAACGACCAGGAACCATGGGATGTCATGCAGGGAATCTTGGATTATGGCGATCGCGTGGGCAAGATGGTGGTCGCCGTAGACGAAGACATCAACGTGAAAGATCCGGTTGCCGTAACTTGGGCAATTACGCATCGTTCGCAGCCGCACAAGGATTTCAAAATTATCGGTGATCGCCCATTCGGCGCCACCCCGATCGGCATGGTTGCAACGCATCCTTCGAGTCGCTACGACAATTGCGAGTCGTCGGTCTTGATCGACGCGACACGCAAAGCGGACTTTCCGCCGCTCTCGCTGCCCAAGAAAGAATTTATGGTGCGCGCCAAAGAGCTTTGGGAGGAGCTCGGCCTGCCCAAGCTCGAACCGCAAGAACCCTGGCATGGCTACCTCATGGGATTCTGGCCGGACGAGTTATCGCGGGAAGCCGACTTGGCGGCCAAAAGCGAACATGAAAAAGTCTGGGAAGCGCTGGAAAAAACCCGTGTGGATGTCGGCGAAGGCGACACGATGAAAACGATGCGGGCCCGCTGGGGCAAAACCCACTCTGGAAGATCGGTTTAGCAAATTTTATGAAACGGAAGCTAAGTCTAAACGTCAATGGCGTGGAGCATGAGGTCGAGGTAGAGTCGAATCGGCTGCTACTGCAAGTTCTTCGCGACACCATCGGTCTGACCGGAACCAAAGAAGGCTGCAGCATCGGTGTGTGCGGCGCTTGTAGCGTCATCATCGACGGCCGTCTGGTAAGCTCGTGCTTGACTCTTGCGGCAGGTTGCGCCGGCAAAAAAATTGAAACCATCGAAGGGTTGGCCAAGGACGGCAAGCTCCATCCGCTGCAGCAGGCCTTTATCGAGTACGGCGGTTTCCAATGTGGTATCTGCACGCCGGGCCAGATTATGGCCGCCAAGGCACTGCTCGACGAAAACCCAAAGCCCAGTGAAGAAGAAGTCAAAGAGTGGATGTCCGGAAATCTGTGCCGCTGCACGGGGTATTACAAGATTTTCGAATCGGTCATGGCCGTGGTGAACGGAAAGATCGATCCGGAATATAAGTTTCGCAAACGCGAGACCACGGCAAAGATCCAGAGCCTCGACGTCTACAAACCGGTCGCTAAAACGAGTTGATCCGTTAAGCAGGTTAACTCGTAGTGACGAGAGCGAAGGATCTTGGATTTGCGCGGATCCTTCGCCTTTGCTGAGCTGGAGTCGACAAAAGGGACTGGAGCAATAGCTCGCAGCTGGGTTGTTCTACGACTTCACGCACTGGCTGTAGCATCAAGGAATTTTTTTGATAGTCGAAAGACGCGATTGTCACTCCGGAATATCCTGTCGAGGTCGAGCCAAAGTTCTACCGCAAAAGCATGCAGGAATGACAAATTCGAGAAGAGCAGGAAACCCGTTTATCCCAAAAACACTCAACTAGAAATCTTAGAGAATACTGACTATGGCCAAAGCAGAAAAATACTCCGTTGTCGGACAGCGCGTCCAGCGGGTCGAAGGTTTCGATAAGGTTACCGGCGACTCGCAGTTCATCGCCGACGTTTTCCTTCCGGGAATGCTCGTGGGAAAAGTTCTTCGCAGCCCCTTTCCGCACGCGCGTATCCGCCATATCGACACGAGCAAAGCGGAAAAGCTTCCCGGCGTGCGCGCCGTCGTCACCGCGGAAGACACGATTAAAAGACCTTGGGGCGCGTTTTTTGCCGACCAGTACATTCTTTCGGTCGGCAAAACCCGTTATGTCGGCGAGGAAGTCGCCGCCGTGGCAGCCATCGATCCGGATATTGCCGAAGAAGCAATCGACCTGATAGAGGTCGATTGGGAGCCGCTTCCCGGCGTATTCGATGCCGAGGAAGCCATGAAGGATGGCGCCCCGCTCGTCCACGACGACAAACCCAATAATATCGCGATGCAGTTGGACCTGGAGCGCGGCAACATCGCCCAGGCGTTCGCGGATTCGGATGTGATCGTCGAAGACACTTTCACGAGCATGCCGCAGTGGCATTGCTCGATTGAGACGATCGGCAGCGTGGCGGAATACGCCACCAGCGGCAAGTACACCATCTACATGAACACGCAGACGCTGTTTAACGCCCGCTACCGCATCGCCACTGCGCTCGGCGTCCCGGAGACCGAGGTGCGGATCATTCAGAGCGCGGTCGGCGGCGGCTTCGGCGGTAAATCCTGCGACGACAACAACGCTCTGGTCGCCGCCGTACTGGCGCGGAAGGCGCGTAAGCCTGTCAAGTTGATCAACACGCGCGAAGAAGAATTTCTCGCCGGCTGCCGGCCGCGCGTCTTCATGAAGATCAACGTCAAGATGGGCTTCAAGAAAGACGGTCATATCCGCGCTAAGGAATTGAAAGTTGTCGCCGATAACGGCGCCTACTCGGCCAAAGCGCCGGCGATCACCGGCGTGGCGGCGATGCGCCATGACACCTGCTATAAGTACTCCGACGTTAAGATCGACGCCAAGCTGGTGTACACCAACAAGGTTCCCACCGGCGCCTTTCGCGGTTTTGGCAATCCGTCCGCAGAATGGGCGGTCGAGCAAGCCATCGATCTCGGCGCCCACGCGCTGGGCATCGACCCGATCGAGCTCGCCCGCATCAACGCCGCCGAGACCGGCTACGTTTCGCCCCACGGCAATCGCGTCACAAGCTGCGAGCTCAAGCAATGCCTCGATATGGTCGAAACAATGATCGACTGGAAAGCCAAGCGCGCCAACAAACAGTCCAACACCGGGCTGGGATTGGCGTGCACCGTCCACGTCAGCGGCAAACGCCACTTCGGCGACTATGACGGCAGCTCGGCGACAATCAAGATCAATGAAGACGGCAAAGCGCTGATTCTCAGCGGCGAGGGCGAATGCGGCCAAGGTGTCCATACCGCCATGTGCCAGATCGCCGCC
>CAYZXN010000038.1:0-16419 GCA_964482425.1 uncultured Syntrophobacteraceae bacterium
TGATCCTTACGGGAAAAAATTGGGACGCGCAGAAATCCATGGAAGCGGGCTTGATCAATCGCGTCGTGCCGCACGAGGAGCTACAGGAAGCGGCTTGGAAATGGGGCGAAGAGATCGGCAAATTTGATAAGACGACTTTGAAGTATTGCAAGATGGCCGCCCACGCCTCGATGGAAGCCGCGAGCGTGCCGGCCGCCGCGGAAATTGCGTGGCTCATGCAGGAAGAACACGCTCTGGTCAATCCCCGAGCATACGCCGGCACCAAGGAGTTTCACAAGTAGATGCTCCGTCGGCCGACATGATTCAGGGTCGCTCGATTCCTCCGCCTGACGAGCCAACAGAAAGCTTATGAGCGTCGGACGGAAAGGTGTTCTCGCCTTCTTTGCGGAACCTCATGAAAAAATCCGATGCCGATAACCGCCCGGAGATCGTCGTGGACTTCAATTGCAATCACGGCTTGTTGACGATCTGCTTAAAGAACATCGGCGCGCGCAGCGCCTATCGAGTTCGAACCGAGTTTGACAAGCGATTCTGTGGTTTGAGCGGCGCCAAGTGCATCTCCGAGATGCGGCTATTTCGCTCGCTCGAATACATACCGCCGGGAAAGGAATTTCACCAGTTCATCGATGCGCTGGGCAACTATGCGAAGAGAAAAGAGCCCCTGCGGATCAAGGTGGCGGTGACTTATCGGGATCGCGACGGTAATCATTATCAAGATTCGATGATGCATGACCTCAGGATCTATTTGGAACTCGGACAGGCCACCATCAGCAAAACAACTCAAGGAGGATAGGCATGGCGCAGGCGAACCGCAACGATCCTTACGGCGCATTTAATTTCATTGTGGAAATCGACGGAGTCGCGGTGGCTGGGTTCAGCGAATGCTCGGGGCTCAGCAGCGAAACCGATGTCATTGAATACCGTGAAGGGAGCGACTTGGCCAGCGTTCGCAAGATTCCGGGCTTGACGAAGTTTTCCTCAATCACGCTCAAGCGCGGCATCACCAAGAATCGCGACCTGTGGAACTGGCGCAAGACCATCATCAATGGCGGTAGCGATCGACGGTCCGGCAGAATCGTTTTGATCGGAGAAGATCGATCTCCCGTTGTCAGTTTTCGCTTTCTAAACGGCTGGCCGTCCAAATTCGATGGACCGCGTCTCAATGCAAGAAGCAGCGAGGTTGCCATCGAAAGTCTCGAAATCACGCACGAAGGACTGGATATCGAATAAGGTTGGTTTGCGAACAGTGCCGGCAGGCGGCATTTGCTCAGCGGCCTCGATTGCCCAGGGTTGCGTCGTCCAGATGTTTCACATACGCGAAATGAGTTCAGCGGCGGGACAGTTAGCGGACGTTGAGTTCCATATGCTTATCGGATTTTCCCTTGCCTGAGGCGCTGGCATAGGGCTTGCGGCTCCCCCCGTTATCAATCACGTTATTGTGTCCGTGCGGTTTATCGCCGGAAGGGAGGAGAACATGAAACATTTGAAAAACCAAGAAGGCGCTATCGGTTGGATTTTGCTGTGGGCCCTGGGAATCCCTATTCCGATACTGTTGCTGCTGTTTCTCGTGCGCGGCTGCACGTAAACCCGATTGCCGTGCTTCGCGGCCGCAACCGTCGGCCCTCCCGCCGGCGATAACGGCATCGGGGGAGGGCCGGCGATTCTATAGATCCAACGTGCTCGGCGCGAAAAGCTCTTCCACCTTCAGCTTGCCTGTGGTCAGACCCTGCTCGTGCGAAAAATCAATGAGTGTTTCCAGCATTTTCCGATTGCCTTTGACGCCATACGTGTAAGGATCGTTGCCGAACATCTCTTGAGTCTTGGCGAGATACTCGCGCCCGAAAAATAGCGCCGTGGGAATGCTATCGAGCAGCTTTGCGTTGAAATGCTGCTTCGCTTTGACGAAACCCGTATACAGGTTGAATGCCACCCAGGGATATTTTTTGTAGACGTCGCCGCGGATGGTATAGGCGTGGTTCACCGGCAGGAAGCCGTACTTCTTATAGAACCGGGCGCCTTCGGCCATGCGGTCCGGAAAAAGCAGTTTGACTTTGTTCCAATCTCCCTCGGTTCCCGGAATTTTGTGCGAGCGGCCGATCACGTTGGGCATGTTTTTCCACGGGCTATTGATCGCAGCCGCATCGAGTTCGCCGTTCACCAGCATTGACGACATGCTTTTGTCCGGCGGAATTCTCTGGAACGAAATGCCCGGCGGCGGCGTAAAACCGGTGGCGCCGCCGTGGCTCAATTCCTCGGTGCGCTCCATGAACCAATGAACTTTGAACTGTGACACACCGAAGTCGTGTTCGAGAATCCCGCGCTGCCACAAGGCCGCCGTTTGCTGATATTCGCCGACGCCGATTCTTTTACCCACCAGATCCTCCGGCGCTTTGATACCTGAGTCCGTATGATAGGAAAGTTCGGTATGAAAAAGGCGCCGGCTCGGGAACACGGGCAACGCAATCATATCGAGGCCGCGTTCGCGGGCGATGAGGTAAGAGGACATCGACATTTCGCCAACATCAAACTCTTGAAATTTGAGCTGGCGCCAGAATGTCTCGGACGGATGAGAGTACGTTGGGACAATCTCGATTCCCTCGGCTTGCACCGTTCCATTCATCAGGGGATCGACGCGTTCGTTGAAAGCTGAAATAAAGCTCAATCTGAGTTTTGCCATATCCGGTCCTTTCCAGCGTTGCTTGGGTGAAATCGTCTCTCAGGTGTCGAGCATGCTCTCGGCGAACAACTCTTCGACTTTCATTTTACGCGGCGTGAGTCCCTGATCATGGGAATAGCCGGTTATCGTGTCGAGCATGCGCGCATTGGCTTTGATGCCGTAGGGAAATGGGTCCTCACCGAGCAACTCGCGCGTTTGCGTCAGGTACTCCGGGCCGAAAATCAGCGCCGACGGTATCTGTTTCAATAACTTTTCCGCGGCAATGGCCTTGGCCCGCAGAAAGCCGTCGTAAAGACTCTGTGCCACCCACGGCTGGTCGCGGTGGATGTCGCCACGAATGATATATGCGTGGTTGACCGGAAGAAATCCATGCGCTCTAAAGAAGCGCGCGCCCTCACTGATGCGATCGGCAAACAGCGGTTTGACCTTGATCCAATCGTCGCCGCCGGTAATACGGCTCGAGCGATCCAAGGTGTTGGCCTTGAGGACCCACGGGCTGGCGATATGCGCGACGTCGAGCTCATGATCGAGCAGCGTCGACGCCAGGCTCTTATTCGGCGCGATGCGGTTGAAAGAAATCCCCGCCGGCGGTTTAAAGCCGGTCGCGCCGCCGTGGCTCATTTCCTCGCTTCGCTCCATGTACCAGTGGATCTTGTACTGCGACACGCCGAAATCGTGCTCGAGAATCCCGCGTATCCACAGAGCCGCCGTTTGTTGATACTCGGCGACGCCGAGCCGCTTGCCCGAGAGGTCTGCCGCCGTTCTGATACCCGAGTCGGCATGATAAGAGAGCTCGGTCTGAAATAGGCGCCGGCTGGGAAAAACGGGTAGCGCAATCATATCGACGCCCTGAGCGCGGGCGATCAAGAACGAAGACATCGACATCTCGGCTACTTCGAATTCATGGAACTTGAGTTGTCTCCAAAACGTTTCCGCCGGGTGCGAATAGGTCGGGATCAGCTCGATGCCGTCGGCCTCGATGGTGCCGTTCATGAGCGGCTCGACACGCTCATTGAACGCGGAAATAAAACCTAAAGTGAGTTTGGCCATTGCTTATGCGCTAAAGTTGAGTGTTTAATCCGGCTGTTCGTTTGGCCGGCAGCCATCGAACCTTGCTTGTGCAAAGTGGGTCCCGGTCATTTCGAAGAAGGGCAAACGGTCTAACCCCTGCCGTCAAACCCGTCGATGGACCAGATATCGTAGAGCAGTTCCATGCGGCGGAAAGTGTGCTGGCGCGTCTGTTCCTGCAGATGCGGCGAGTGGAGATAGCGCACGGCGATATCTTCAGCCAGGCTGCTGTGATCTTCATCCGCCTCCGAATGGACGGTAAAGAAGCGAACGTCATCCGGCTTCATCTTATAGTTCTGGATCAGGCCGTTGCCAATCGCGGCGGCCGCCGGTCCGAAAGTTCCTTCGGCGCCGATTTGAATGGACATGACGACGAACCACGGCAGGGTGTGAATAATCAGCTCGACATAGTACAGGTGCGCCGCCGTGGACGGGCGCAGCTCGGCGTTTTCCAACTGCTTCTGAGACAGACCAATGGCTGCGGCGAATCGGATTGCCAGCTCGTTATGTCCGGCGCTGCCCGTGTCCATGCCGCGAGTCTCTTCTTCGACCACCCCCCAGAGCCGCTGTGCGATCTCCGCATCGGTGCAGGCCAGATAGCGCATCATGGCGATGCGCGGCACCGCGGCGCGAAACTGGTAATCTTGAATAGCCCAGGCGCGAATCTGATCCATGGTCGCGGTGCCGTTGCATACGGCTTTGAGAAATGGATGCTTGATGCGGATTTTAGGGAAAGCCTGGATATCTTTTTTTAATTGATCGACGAATTCTCTGGATGTGGCCATAAGAAACACCTCCTGCATGGGTTACGGCTTGCTTAGAACATTTCGACAATGACGATGGGTCAGGCACTGCCGGATCTAACTTCATAACGGCACTCGATGACGAGTCCGATTATTTCCTTTCAAGGCGGCTGACGAAATACTCCCAACCGCGCATGGGAAAACGCTGGTCGGCGTTGTAAACCTCCAGCTCCTCCGCGGTCAAGTACTTGGGCTCGCCATGAAGCAGTGCCAGATGATTCCATTCGCCGAGCATGGCAAGGCGGGTGGTGCGCTCGACGACTTGCTCGATGGAAGCTCCGACCACGGCGTCGCCATGGGCGCGCATCAGCACGGCGGGCGCATCGCCCAATGCCGCCGCCAGATCGTTGCCGCGCTCGATTGTCCGCACCAGGCCGACGCCTTCGTAAACCGGCGGCCCGCCGGCGGAAAGAAACTTGCCGTAGTGGTGCATCGGCTTGAGCTTGATCGGCAGTACGCTGAAGATCGTGCTCCACTTGGAATGAGTATGGGCGACGCTTTCAACGTCCGGACGCCTTTTGAGAATACAGGCATGAATCGGCCATTCGTTGGACGGCGTCTTGGCGCCGTCAAGATGATTGCCATCGAAATCCTGTAGGATGAGGCGGTCGCGGGTGACACAGCCCGGACTCACGTTGGCGATGCTGATAAACGCCTGCGCTCCCGGCACGCGCACGCTGACATGGCCGTAACCGTCGGTGACGCCTTCACGATCAAGAATGTGGCAGGCGGTGATCAGTTTTTCCATTAGCTCTTTGAGCTCGGAGGAATCTAAAGCCGGTACGCCAGCGCCCTGGACAGTCATGCAAGCTCCTTCCGGGTCACCATAAGTTCAGACTGTTCTATTCGCCCAGGATTGCCGTGTCAAGTTTCCCTTGACACGGCAAGGCACGCGGTTGTTTAATCGGCCGCGCATGTAACCCTGGCAATCGCTGACACCGGCGATCACACGATCGGCACAATCGTATGTTCCATAGAGAGGATTCGAAAATGTCAAAAGCTGTAAATGCCATCGTCGCCCTAATTATTTGTTTTTTCCCCGCCGCGCTTGCCGCGCAGGAAAAGTACATCGCCAGTTACGCCGGCTTTGCCGGTTTTCAGGCGCCTCTTTGGGCTGCCAAGGATTTTGGCTTTCTGGCAAAGGTCGGTGTGAATGCCGATCTTGTCATGATTCCCGGATCGGCGCGGGGAGCCCAGGCTTTACTCGGCGGTAGCATCCACTTTGGCCAGATTGACGGTACCGCACTGATCGCAGCGATCAATCAAGGCGCGGATCTGGTTTTGTCGCCTCTTCGCTGAACCGATTTCCATTCAGTCTGGTCGCTCAGAAAAATATCCGACAGCCCAAAGACCTGATCGGCAAAAAAGTCGGCATCGTGAGCCTCGGCGGCGCCCACGAAGTCTCGCTGGTTTTGGCGCTTAAAGAGTGGAACATCCCACGACAATTGGTGACGCTGCTCGCCAGCGGTCCGGCGGCTAACCGGCTGGTGGCGCTGTCAACCGGCGCTCTCGATGCGACACTACTTGCGCCGCCGGAGACCGGTGAGGCCGCGCGCATGGGGCTGCCAACGTTGGCGCACATGACCGAGCTCAAAGCGGCTTACTTCCCGATGAATGCCATCGCTACCCGCCGCTCTTTTCTGGACAGGAACCGCGATGCGGTGAAGCGTTTTCTTCAAGCCTACGCCGAAGGGATCCATCAGTTCATGACGAATAAAGACAGAGGTGTTGCGCTGCTAACCCAGCGCATGAAACAGAAAAACCCTGCGGTTGTGGACGAGACCTATCAGTACTTTGCGACGGCCTTCTCGTCGCCGCCGCGCATGTCGCACGAAGGCATGCGCCTCGCTATCGACATGCTCCAGCAGCGCTCTCCGGAAACCAGGTTCGACACCAACGTGGCGAAGTACCTCGATGAGCGTCTGTTGGATGAACTGGAGAGAGAGGGTTTCTTCAAAAAATTGAGCGGGAAGAATTAGAAATAGCTATCTTCCTCTGTACAAACCGTCTATGTAGCCGCTGTCGTCGAGTTCTTTGATAAAGCGCATGTCGACGAAGTCTTGGGGTTTGGCTGATTTCGCCTTGGATCATTTTTGAGCGGCTCAAGAATGGTTTTGATACCTTCAAGCGTTGGTTTTGTTTTCCGCGATGGCTCCCTCATGCGTTTCTGTCTCAGTAGTAAAAAAACAGGTCACTAGAATATCCGGTTCTTTGGAAGTCGGAAGCCGACCGAAGCGGCTTATAGCGACGGCGTCGCCTTTGAGTTGCTCGGCGGTTTTCATCTCGGGACGGCTAAGCATCCAGTAATCCAAAGTCGTGACTCCTCCGGCGATCATGACGGCGCCCGATGAAGCTTTACTTCCAGGCCAACAGGACGCTTTCTTGACAACGCCGGATGGCGCATATAACAAAAGCAAATGGATTTTTGCATGATGTTTAGAGATTTTTTTGAAACAGAAAGGGAATGAAAATGGCCGATCACGAGAGCAACGAAAAATGGTTCGAAGGTAAAAGCTCGCTTTTTAAATCACGCGCGGAGCGAGTCAAAGCCGATATGGCGCGGCGCAAGGCCGGCCGCAAAGCCATCAAGGCGGAGGACGTCAAACTCGAATGGGAAGCTCAAAACGGCGTCTGGATGGGCCCTCTGGTTTCTCAGGAGCTGGGTTTTGAGAACCGGATCATCGAGGTCGACTGCCATATTTACCCGCCCCATTCCCACTCGATCACGCACAAGCATAATGAGGCGATTATCATCGTGCTGCGCGGCCAGGGCTATAGTCTTTTGGATGATGAGCGGATCGATTGGAAGCCCGGCGACACGATGTACATCGGCCAAGGCGTCTGGCACCAACACCATGTGACCAGCGACGAGCCGGCAATGGTCTTCGCGATCAAACCGCTGCCGATTCAGGAGTACATGGGCGAGCTCAATATTATCTACAAAGGAGACTCGCCGAAAATGGGTGTGGAGTACAAGGCCGGAAGTTTCCCGGAAGAGTTCGCCAAGATCGGCAAGAAATAACAGGAGCCAGCCTCCTGGAGTGTTGCGGCCGGCAAGCATCACGTTTGCCGGCCGCTTTGTTTTGGCGGCGCCTTATTGCCTTCCTTCGAGCGCGAGGTTCAATATGCGCTGGGTGAGTCTTTCGTAGGTGAGCCCGGCTTTCATTGCGGACTGCGCGAATTCATCATCGCGCTCGAGATTAGGATTGGGATTAGCCTCCAGAACCACCACCTCGTTTTCCGCCGTCAGACGCAAATCGATGCGGCCATAGCCGCGAATGCGCAGCGCGCGATACACTGCCTTGGACACGCGCGCGATGCGCTGCTCGATTCCGTCGGGCAGGGGCTCGGCAAAGATGTTTTGGATGCCCCAGCGCTTGCGATAGTCTTTGTCCCACTTTGCCTTGAATGTCGAGAAGCGCGGCCGCCCGTCGGGAACTTCCGAGAAGACCACCTCGCGCAGCGGAAAGATTTGCAAGCGATCATTGCCGAGAATGCTTGCGTAAAGTTCCCGGCCCTCGATGTACTCTTCCGCCAGGGCTTCCTGATTCATGCGTTCATGGATGAAGCGAACACGTTCCTCTAAAGCGGCGTCGTCTTCGACGAACGAATCCTGCGAAATGCCGTAGGACGCTTCTTCTTTCAGCGGTTTGATGAAGAGCGGAAAATTGAGCCGTTTAGGCCTGCGGATCGTCGCTCCCGGTGTAAAGATGGCGAAATTGGGCACGCGGATTTTATGGTACGAGAGTATCTCCTTGGACATGCCCTTGTTCTTACAGAGAGTGAGGCCGGTGGGACTCGAGCCCGTGTAGGGAACGTCCATCATTTCCAGCAACCCGGCGACGTTGCGATCGTGCTCGGAGACCGCATTGAAATGTTCGGTGAGATTGAACACGACGTCGGGCGGATGGGTTTTTATCTCGTCGATGATCATTCCCGGCTCGTCGTAAACACCGATGGTGCGCACTTCGTGGCCGAGCCGGTTAAGCGCCTCGATGATGTTCGCTTCAGCCGCCCAGTCGTCGGTCTTCAGCTCCTCGGTGAAATCCTGCTTCGACGGCGGCGTGCCCGCGGTGTCGAACAGCACCAGAACCTTTTGCTTGCGCCTTGCTGCAGTCATCGGCGATCACATCTCCTTGAAGTTGCCGGTCAAGCGGTAGTGAGAAGCCAGGGTTGCCAGATAAGCGCTGACCTCGACGCCGGCCGATTCTGCGCGCAGGCGAAGATCCAATTCAGCGCAACGCTGCGTGAGCGCGCGCAGCACGCGGTTGAGCGTAAATTTCGGCTCACCGGTCCAGGCCGAGACGGCATTCAAAAGCATCTTGGCGGAGCGCCGCAGAAATACCGCGGCGCGCTCATTATTGGGCGCGGCTGTCGCTTCGATGAAGAGTTTTTTGAGGTCGGCGTCAAAAAAATCGGGGAAGTCCTGCGCATAGAGTCGGCGGCGGCGCTTGTAGTAAACTTCAAGGCGCGAGCGCAGGCGCGAGGCCTCGCTCATCTTTGCTTTGGACAGGACCACGGGCGGCTGACCGGCCAGCTTGGCCATCAATGCGTCAACGTATTCAAGCTTTTTAAGAGCGGTCCAATCCCGGTACTGCTGTTTCCAATCGACACCCGGCGTCAGCCATATGGCCACAGTCTCGGCAAAATCCTCTTCAGGATGGCTCTGCGCGTACCAGCCCTCCAGGTGGCGGACAAATCGTTTGCTGTAGGGGCGGGCGCGAAAGCTTTCCGAGTATTCCAACGACGGCGGGCCAAAGACCTTCTGCCAGCGCCGGTCCTTATCGATCAGATAAACGTGATTGAGAACATGACCCATCTCGTGTCGCAAAAGCCGCAGGCACCAGGCTTCGGTGCCGCCTTCCACTTCCATCATCATGCGCTCTTCGAGCTTCTTGAGGCGCGGGTGAGCGAGATAAAACGGAATCGCGATGGTGGCCGCGCCTTCAGGACAAAACCACTCATCACCCAGATAGCAGAGCGGTTTGAACGATACGCCCTTGGCGTCCAACTCGTTATAAAAAATCTGAATGCGGGGTTCGAGCTCGCTGCCCTGGATTTTCAGCTTCAAATCGCAGATTCGCATCTGCAGTAATTCGTCATCGTTTTTCGCATTGAGATCCGGAACGAGCGGTGGGGTTGCCGCAGGCGCAGCCGGCTCTTTGTTATCAGGGGTGTCCATGGTGTCTAGTGTAACAAAGAGCGCCGGGAGCGGCTATGCAGAGCTCCCCCCTCAGAGCTTGGGAATACGCAACGTCTTGCTGATCATGGTGCTGCCATTGATGAAAAACACCAGGGAAAGCGGATGCCACCGAAGCGAGGCTATTTCAATTTCGCCCAGCGGTAAACGATCGCCGGTGCGGCCCAGATAAAAACAAATTGCCAGAAGCGCAACGAGAATCACGCTCGACGGGATCGGCGTTCCTTCAAAATACCGGACCTTTCCGGCCGCATCGGAGAGCTGCGCGGCGGTGACGTTATAGCGTGCAAGCCGGCTGATGCCGCAGCTCACAAAGAAAATCAGAATAGCGGTGTCGACGGATCCGTGCATGCCGAGTCCGTAGGCGAGCACCGCGGGCGCCACTCCGAAGCTGACAACATCGGCCAGAGAGTCCAGTTCACGGCCGAAGACCGAATTCTGATGGCGCCGCCGCGCGACTTTGCCATCGGCGATGTCGAGCGCCAATGCCGCTGGTATGAGCGCCAACGCCAGGTACACGTTCCAGTCATCCGCCGTGCGCAAGTAGCTCATCATCGCCAGTATTGCGGCCGTCCCGGCCGCGCCGTTGCCGAGTGTGAGCAAATCCGCGGTTTCATAGCTCCTCAGCATCGAAAAATGGATGGGCCGCCTTGAAGGATTTTTCTTCGACATGCGAATTCCGTCTCTCGTCGTTCCGGCGAACGCTAACACAGCCGGGCAGAAAGTGTCCACAGGCGGCTCGAGATGCGCTGAGTCGCGGCTTGCATCCACCGGCTCGATCAAGTATGGTCCGCGGGTTTGCTGGTATGGGCGCGCGAAAATCACTGCTAGCGACGGGGTGTCTTTTATTTGGCTTCTGCTTAGTGACCGGTTGCGCGCTGCAACGTGGCACTGCCGCCCGATCTCAACCGTCTGCAATCACCATCGATCATGCAAAACCGAGCGAGGTTTCTCTGAAAGAGGGCGGGCGTTCAATCGAAAAACCATCCGCGGACATTTCGACCCAAGAGACCCCCGTCAGAGGAGACAGTGTTCTGGCAAACCAAGAGCAGCATCCCGCATCCTATCCGGCGTTCAAAAAAGCCGCGCCGCTAACTCCCCAGGCTGCCAGGACGTTGTCCACCAGGGCTAAAGAGCACCGCCAATCCGGGACAGCGCAAGACGATTCACCGATCGCTCTTCAAAAAACGCCGGGTCCTCGAGCGGACGACCGGCTGCTCGACCTTCTGGACAACGATCTGGATAACGCCATCCGATTACCCGTGCAGCGGCGCCGCCTCGAATTTTCCAAAGCTGTCATCGATCATCCGCGTGTCCGTCACTTCATCGAGATCTTTGCCAACGAGCAAAAGGAATATTTCGCAAAGCGCCTGGCGCGTTCCGGCCGTTACTTTCCGATGATCGCGCAGGTGCTGCAAGACGCGGGATTGCCGCAAGAGCTGGCGTATCTTGCATTGATCGAAAGCAACTTCCAGCCGCACGCAGTTTCTCCCTCGGGTGCCGTGGGCTTATGGCAATTCGTCCCGCAGACGGCGCGTAGATTCGGCTTGCGAATTGACTCGTGGGTGGACGAACGCCGCGATCCGGTAAAATCCACGCGTGCAGCTGCGGCTTATCTGAAAGAACTCCACGCGCGTTTCGGCAGGTGGTATCTGGCCACGGCGGCCTACAACGCAGGACAGGGCGCCATTCACAGGGCGATGAAGGACTCCGGCGCCAAGGACTTCTGGAGCCTCAGCGCCAAGGCGAAACTCAGCGACGAAACACGAAACTTTGTTCCCAAGTTCGTTGCGGCGACATTGATCGCCACGCGTCCGCAGAAGTATGGCTTCGACAGGATCGAATACGATGCGCCTTTGTCTTACAACGAGGTCGAGGTCGCCGGTAACTCACAGCTTGCTTTGCTGGCGGCGATGAGCGGCACTGATACCGAAGCACTTCAGGATCTCAACCCCGAATTGCTGCGTAGCCACACCCCGCCCGGGGAGGATCGTTTTCGCCTCAAGCTGCCGGCCGGCAGCGGCGCCCTTGTAGAACAACTGCAACAAGGTGAGACAGCCGCCTTGAAACTGGTCGTGCGCGAGGTCCAGCGGGGCGATACGCTGTTTGCACTTGCGCGACGTTATAGGCAAAACGTTAAAAGGTTAATGGAGTTTAACGGGCTGACAAGCTCGACGCTGCGGATCGGCCAAAAGCTGACGATACTGCTCGAAAGCCTTAGAGGCAGCCCGCGTTAGTTGGGCGCGCACGTTATCAAAAAATATTCTGTTTCGCGCAGCGCGCCAGTCCGGATATTCACTGATGGCAGCAATCGAAGAATGAGCCTGCAGAGCGAAGGCAACAGGTCTGTGCCTTGGAGCGGCCTGCAAAATGAGTTGTCGAGCGAACGCCTGGGAAAGTGCGAGCATCGATCCAAGCACCAAAAATCACCTTGAAGCTGTTCGTTGCCATGCCTTCACTCCTCCAGGCTCATCCCTCGATCGACACAGTGTCGTCGAGCATGAATACTCCAGGCTAGTCTCCTACTGTGGCGGAGGGCAAAGTCGCTAAGTGTTCTACGGATTTCTTTGCTCCATGGGCAGGTAGGCGCGCTCATCGGCACCGAGATAAACCTGCTTGGGGCGCGCGAGTTTCTGGTCGGGATCGGTGAGCATTTCTTCCCATTGCGCAATCCACCCCGACGTCCTAGGGATGGCGAAAAGGACCGGAAACATGTCCATCGGCAGGCCCATCGATTGATAAATGAGCCCGGAGTAAAAGTCGACGTTGGGATAGAGCTTGCGTTTGATGAAGTAATCATCCTCGAGAGCGATGCGCTCGAGTTCAAGAGCGATATCGAGCAGGGGATTGCGTCCTTTCACTTCAAAAACCTGGTCGGCGACCTGCTTTATAATTTTGGCGCGCGGATCGTAGTTCTTGTAAACCCGATGGCCGAAACCCATCAACCGTCCCTCGCCGCCTTTGACCTTCTTGATAAACTCCGGGACTTTGTCCTTGGCGCCGATTTCCATCAGCATTCTCAACACGGCTTCGTTGGCGCCGCCGTGCAGAGGCCCGTACAAGGCAGCCGCCGCGGCCGCTACCGAAGAGTAGGGGTCGGACTGCGAGCTGCCGACACCGCGCATCGCATTGGTGCTGCAGTTCTGTTCGTGATCCGCGTGCAAAATAAAAAGCACGTCGAGTGCTTTTTCCATTACCGGATTGGGTTTGTATTTCTGCTCGGTCATTTTAAACAGCATGTTGAGGAAATTGCCAGTATAACTCAGATCGTTGTCGGGATAGGAGTAAGGCAAGCCGAGGCTATGGCGGTAGGCGAAAGCCGCCAAGGTCGGCATTTTGCTGATCAAACGGAAAGTTTGCTCGCGGCGCGATTTGGCGTCAAATATTTTCTTGGCGTCGAGATAGAAAGTCGACAAAGCCGCGACAGTACTGACGAGAATGCCCATGGGATGGGCATCGTGATGAAAGCCGTCAATGAGTTTTTTTATATTCTCATGAATAATCGAATGAATGGTTATGCTTCCGACCCAGTCGGCCAACTGCGACTTGTCCGGCAGTTCGCCATAAAGAATCAGATAAGCAGTCTCCAGGTAGGTGCTCTTTTCGGCCAGTTGTTCGATGGGATAGCCCCGGTAGCGCAAGATGCCCTTGTCGCCGTCGATAAAGGTAATTCTGCTCTGGCATGACGCTGTGTTCATAAAACCCGGATCGTAGCTGATCAACCCGTCATCGTCGGTAACTCTGATTTGAAAAAGATCCGTCGCTTTGATCGCGCCATTGTGAACGGGAATTTCGTATTTTTTGCCGGTTCGGTTATCGATGATTGTTAAAGTGTCTGCTGCCATTGCCTCTACCTTTCGACCCGTATGCGCCGGGTTGTCTCGATTCCTTTTAGAACATCCTCTATTGCCGGTCAACTCCACTCTGCGCCGACGCAGGGGTGATTCTCCATACTATTTTCCAGCGCCGCTCATGATGTGAAAAACAGACGAGGGTCGCCGGAGTGAACTCCACCAGCGGCGCGTCCGGATCGGCCCCGGCCAGAAGGGCGGCCAGCCGCCCCAAGTGTGGCAAGTGGCCGACCATCATAATCGGCGTGGCCGCTGTGTCGAGTTCGGCCTTCGCCAAAAACGGGTCGTCGTCAGGCTTCAATCCTGTGACTTCCCTCAGCGCGGCGGAGGAATTCAAAACCCGACTGAAAATTTCCGCCGTTTGGTGCGCCCGTAACATTCCCGAATGAATAATTTCGCCCACGCTCACCCCGCGTGTCGCGGTCGCGTGAGCGACGCGTTCAACGTCGCGCCGTCCCGCTGGTGTCAAAGGCCGGCGTGGGTCGCCGGTTTGCGCAGCCGCTTCTCCATGGCGGACCAAGTAAACTTCCATATCAGAATCTCTATAAGGCTGACCCAATTCGATGAAGCTTGCGCGCTGCCATCAGCGAGCGAGGGCGCGACCTCGAAACATCATTCTCAGAAGTCGGCGCGTGTGCCTCATGGCGCTGTTTCATGTCCACCGGCTGCAGGGCTCATCGCCGGGAGCCGGCTCGAAGCGATGTTGAATTTAAATTAACAGTTTCGAGATGAAAATCTAATAATAAGGAAGCGCTGGTTTCGCGAGGCCGGCGCCGGTCTCGCGAAAATAGTAATCCTGTTGCAAAAAGCACATGTTGATATAGTATGCCGACGTTCAACTTTCAATCTCGCAGAGCGTCTTAGATTAACGGTGGTCGAATTTCATCAGGTCAACAAGTGGTTTGGATCGCTGCACGTCTTGAGAGATATCAATCTCAAAATCGATGCGGGAGAAGTGGTTGTGGTATGCGGTCCGAGCGGCAGCGGTAAGAGCACGTTAATCCGGTGCATCAATCGACTCGAAGGCATCCAATCAGGCGAGTTGGTTGTCGACGGCCTTTCGCTGTCGGATCCCAGACTCGATACGGCGAAATTGCGCGCCAACGTCGGCATGGTGTTCCAGTCCTTCAATCTTTACCCGCACATGACGGTATTGCAGAACATTACCCTGGCGCCCGTCAAGGTGAGGCGGCTCAACGCTGTCGAAGCCGAGAAGACGGCTAGAGATCTGTTGAACCGCGTCGGCATTCCCGACAAGGCAAGCGACTATCCGGCGAATCTATCCGGCGGACAGCAGCAACGCGTTGCCATCGCCCGTGCGCTCGCCATGCGCCCGAAGATCATGTTGTTCGACGAGCCGACCTCGGCATTGGACCCGGAAATGATCAACGAAGTCCTGGAGGTGATGAGCGACCTGGCGCGGGAAGGCATGACGATGGTGGTGGTGACGCATGAAATGGGTTTTGCCCGGCGGGTCGCCAATCGCATCGTATTTATGGACGAGGGGAGAGTTGTTGAGGAAGCAGAGCCGGAGCGCTTTTTTACCGCGCCGGAGTCGGCGCGGGCGCAACAGTTCTTGAGCAAAATTCTTTCACATTGAGGAGAAAACTATGAAACGAGTCCTCGGCGGTCTGATACTTGCGCTTCTGGTCTTCGGCGCTGTGGGAACGGTCTGGGCGCAGAGCACGTTGGAAAAAATCGAGCGCACCGGCACATTGACCATCGGCACCCGTACCGGCTCGCCGCCATTCGGCTATATTGATAAGAACAACGAGTGGGTGGGTTTCTCCATCGACCTGGTGGAAAAGGCGATCATGCCGGCGCTGTCGAAGAAAATCGGCAAGCCCATCAAAGTCGAGAAGAAAGAATCAACGCCGCAAACGCGCATTCCGCTGCTGACTTCCAATGCGGTCGATTTGATTGCCGAAACCATGACCGACACGCAAGCGCGCCGCGAGAGCGTCGATTTCAGCATTACCTATTTCGTGACCGGGGCACAGTTTCTGGTGAAGAAAGGCAATGTCATCAAGGGCCTCAAGGACGCTGCCGGCAAGCGCATTGCGGCTCAACAGGGCTCCACCAACGCGCGTATCATTCGGGAGCGAGTACCTACTGCCAGGCTGGTGGAGTTTCCCGACCAGCCCGCTGCCTTTCAGGCGCTCGCGCAAGGCCAAGTGCACGCCTATACGAACGACGGCATCCAGCTTGCCGGCCTCAAGGCCAAAGCGCCCAAACCCGACGAATGGCTCGTCGTCGGAGAATTCTACTCCTATGAACCCTATGGCATGGCCATGCGAAAAAACGAGTCCGATTTTCGCCATCTGGTCAATATGGGACTGATGCAGGCGATCGAATCGGGGCAGTATTTTGAAATTTACGATAAATGGTTCGGTTCGAAAGGCGAAGTGCCTTACCCGATGAGCCCGGAAATCAAGCGATTCCTGCAGATGCAAGTAGTGCCGAAGTAACGGCTGGAGTTCGGTTGGAGAACGAGCCGTTGCCAACTCTGACGGAAGCGCCGGCACTGAGCGGGCATACTCCTGCGTTCCGCGCATGAACTACCAGTTCGACTGGAGTGTTCTCTGGAGCGGCCAATCGGGAGCCTGGCTGCTTCAGGGCCTGATCATAACCCTTCAACTCTCGGTTCTCGCCTGGTGTCTCGCTGTGCCGCTTGGCATCGTAGCGGGCGCCTTGCGCACCTTGCCCGTGGGCCCGCTTCGTTGGCTGGCGTCCGCCTATGTCGAATTCTTTCGTAACGTGCCGCTTTTGGTTTGGATGTTTTTTTGGTATTTCGGCGTTCCGCCGCTACTGCCGCAATCC
>CAYZXN010000039.1:0-6032 GCA_964482425.1 uncultured Syntrophobacteraceae bacterium
CCGGGACTCTTTACGGCGTGATGGCAGAGTTTTTACCGGGAGCCACAATGGTTAGGGGGCTGCCGTTTGGCGCCGCGGTGTGGCTGATTGCCGATCAGGCCGTGGTGCCGGCTGCCGGTTTGACCAAACCGTCGACCGAATACCCGCTCCAAGAACACGGATACTCGTTGATTTCGCACCTGGTATATGGACTCGCCACCGAGCTGACGCGCCGAGCGGCGCGACGAGTGTTGGACGATGCGGACGCTCGCAACTGACGGTGGTTCCATGGCGCTGCCGAGAATCCTCGTGGCCGGTATCGGCAACATCTTTCTCGGCGACGACGCTTTCGGGGTGGAGGTAGTGCGCCGCTTATCGGCGCGCCCGCTGCCGGATAATGTGCGCGTGGTCGATTTCGGCATCCGTGGGTTCGATTTGGCCTACGCGCTGCTCGACGGCTACGATCTGGCGGTTCTGGTAGATGCGACGCCGCGGGGCGAGTCCCCCGGCACGCTGTATGCCATTGAGCCCGAGATCGACCTGCCGCATGGGCATGAATCTGAACCGATGAATATCGAGATGCACGGCATGGATCCGGCGAAAGTATTGTCTATGGTCCGAGCTATGGGAGGGGAATTTCGCAAGATCATGTTGGTGGGATGCGAGCCGGCGCCGCTCTCTGCCGAAGAGCTGGAACATGGCAGCATGGGACTGAGCGCGCCGGTGAGCGCATCCGTGGATGATGCGGTCGGGATGGTCGAAAGCATCATCCGGAAATTCCTCGATGAGATCGGCAAAAACACAGGACTGCGGCTAGACGAAAAGGAAGGTGAACCATGAACGATCTACGAACAACCGCGACGCGAGCGCAAAACCTCTGGCGGGCATCGGGATCCGACCATCCGAATTTGAAAATTTTCGCCGGCGCACTGGCGGCGCTCGTTGCCTGGGGGATCATAGCCAACTTTTCGGACATCAAACGCTACATCAGAATCAGCACGATGTGATTTGAACTGCCGTACGCGGCACAAGGAACGGACATGCACGAAATGGCGCTTGCCCAGGGGATTTTACAAATTGTGCTCGACGCAGCCGACGGCGAAAAGGTCCGCAACATCAGCTTAAGGGTGGGCGACCGCCAGATGGTGGTCCGCGACAGTCTAGAATTCTCATTTCGTCTCGCGGCGGAAGGCACTGAAGCCGCGGATGCCGTCATCGCGATGGAGCAGGTTGCGACCTGCCTGTTGTGCCGGCAGTGCGGCGTGCAAGCCGAAGCCGAATTGCCGCCATGGATGTGCCGCCAGTGCGGTGCAAACGAAGTGGAAATCCTGTCGGGCGACGAGCTGTTCGTGGAAGCGGTGGAGCTCGACAACGGCCGGATAATTCGCAAGCGCCAAGAAAATGGATCCTGATGGACGTACGAACGCGCATTACTGTCCAGGGCATCGTGCAGGGCGTCGGCTTTCGGCCCTTTGTCTTCGCGCAAGCCAAACAGCGCGCCCTGCGCGGCCAGGTGCGCAATAACGCTGGCGGCGTCCTGATCGATCTGGAAGGCGAGCCCGGAGCCATCGATCAATTGATTTTCGAGCTCACAGCCAACCCCCCGCCGCTTGCCCGCATCGAAGCTATTTACCGCACCGATCATTTGCCCGCCTCGCGCTTTGCCGATTTCCGCATCGTCGCTAGCAGCGCCGAAGGGGACCGGCTGCTGCCGGTGTGCGCCGATTTCGCGGTCTGCGACGCCTGCCTGCGGGAAATGAAGGATCCACAGAATCGCCGTTACCGATATCCGTTCATTAACTGCACACACTGCGGTCCGCGTTTTACGATTATCGAAGACCTGCCTTACGACCGCCTGGCGACGACCATGCGCGACTTTCCCTTGTGCGCTGCCTGCACAGCCGAATATGACGATCCGCTGGACCGGCGCTATCATGCCGAGGCGACGGCGTGCCCTGCTTGCGGACCGCAGCTTTACCTGACCGATCGCTATGGGCGGCGGCAGAGCCGGATTGAAGAGACGCTGGAGCATAGCACCGCTCTTATGACTGACGGCAAGATTCTCGCGATCAAGGGCATCGGCGGTTTTCATCTGGCATGCGATGCGCTCGATCGAGCCGCCGTGGAGCGTCTCAGGCAAAGAAAGCTTCGCGCAGATAAACCATTTGCCATGATGGCGCGTTCGGTGGACCTGATTCGCCGGTACTGTGTGGTCTCCGAAGCTGACGACGCGCGGCTGTCGTCGTCTTCGCGGCCGGTCGTTTTAATGGAAAAGCGGCCGGGCGGAGAAATTCCACACTGCGTTGCTCCAGGCGTGAACACGCTGGGCTTCATGCTGCCGTACGCGCCGTTGCATCATCTGTTGCTCGAGAAGCTGGATCGTCCACTGATTATGACCAGCGCCAATGTTTCCGAGGAGCCCATTGCCTACCGCAATGACGAAGCCCTGAAGCGACTCGGAGCGATCGCGGATTATTTTCTCTTGCACGACCGGCGCATACACATGCGCGCGGACGACTCGCTGGCGCGGACGCGCGCGGGGCGGATCATCATGTTGCGCCGCTCGCGCGGCTATGCGCCGCAAGGAATTAAAACCGCTTTTCGCTTCGAAAGCGAGGTCCTCGCCTGCGGCGCCCATCTGAAAAATACTTTCTGCTTCGGCAAGAATCACTATGCCCTTATCAGCCATCACATCGGCGATTTGGAAAACTTCGAAACGCTCAGCTCGTTTACCGAGGGCGTCGAGCACTACCAGCGCCTGTTCGATCTTCATCCGCTGGTGCTGGCGCACGACCTGCATCCGGATTTTCTTTCGACCAAATACGCCGCCGGAGTGGCGGGCGCGCAAAAAGTCGGCGTGCAGCACCATCATGCGCACGTCGCCAGCTGCATGGCCGAACATCGGCTGAGCGGTCCGGTTATCGGTGTCGCTTTTGACGGCACCGGTCTGGGTCCGGACAAAACCATATGGGGCGGCGAGTTCCTGGTGGCCGATTTCGCCCGCTATGAGCGGCGCGCGCACCTGCGCTATGTGCCTCTTGCCGGCGGCGATGCGGCGATACGCCAGCCATGGCGTTTGGCGTTGAGTTACTTGCGCGACGCGTTGGGCAGCGCAGCGGCCTTGCCCGACCTTCCAGGCTGGCAGGAACTGGACGGGAAGAAGATTCGTCTGGTTGAGTCAATGATGCGCCAGGGGATTAATTCCGTGCCGACGTCCTCCTGCGGCCGGCTGTTCGACGCTGTTTCCGCCATTCTCGGGGTGAGCCATGAGGCCAGCTACGAAGGTCAGGCCGCGATTAAGCTGGAAGGCGTTGCTTTGAAAGGCGTCCAGGAAAGTTATTCTTTCGATATTCGGGGCGGCACACCGATGGAGATCGATCTGCGCGCAACCATCCGTGCTCTCGTCGTCGATGCGCTGCAGCGCAAACCTGTGGGATTCATCTCGGCGAAATTTCACAATACGGTCGCCGCTGCCGTTGTCGAGCTGTGCCGCAAGCTGCGCGTTTCCGAAGGAATCAATCAGGTTTGTCTGAGCGGCGGCGTCTTTCAAAATGTGATTCTGCTGGAGCGCGTGCTGGAGAGGCTCGGAGTCTATAGCTTCGAGGTGTTCTACCAATGCCGGGTTCCGACCAACGATGGCGGCCTATCGTTCGGGCAGGCAGCGGTGGCTAACGAGACGGTCAAACGAGGAGGTTGAAGTGTGTCTTGGAATACCCGGCAAGATACTCGACTGTTTTGATGCCAATGGCCTGCGCATGGCGACGGTGCAGTTCGGCGGTATTACGCGCGAGGCCTGCCTGCAATATGTGCCGGATGCGAAAGTCGGCGACTATGTCGTTGTCCACGTTGGTTTTGCCATCAGCAAACTCGACGAGGAAGAGGCCGGCCGCACCTATCGGTTGCTCGAGGAGATCGGCCAGCTCATCGACCTCGAGACGGCGGCGTTGGATGACAAACCGGATCAAGGTGACCCATGAGATTTGTCGATGAATACCGCAGCGGGACGGTCGCCGCCAACGTGGTGCGGGAAATACGCCGCGTGCAGACCCGTCCCTGGGTGATCATGGAGGTTTGCGGCGGCCAGACCCATTCGATTGTGAAGCACGGTCTCGATCGCCTTTTGCCCGAGGGCATAGAGCTGGTACATGGACCGGGCTGTCCCGTATGCGTCACGTCGCTGGAGATGATCGACAAGGCGCACGCCATTGCCATGCGGTCCGACGTCATCTTTACCTCTTTCGGCGACATGCTGCGGGTGCCGGGTTCGGAGACCGATTTATTCAGCCTGCGGTCGCGCGGCGCCGACGTGCGGATTGTTTACACGCCGCTGGACTGTTTGAAGATCGCCCGTGCCCATCCCGATAAAAAAGTGGTGTTCTTCGCCGTAGGTTTTGAAACGACGGCACCGGCCAACGCCATGGCGGTGTGGCAGGCCAAGCGCCAGAGGGTAAACAACTTCTCCATTCTGGTATCGCATGTGCTGGTGCCGCCGGCCATCGCGGCGATTCTGCAATCGCCGCAAAATCGCGTGCAGGGGTTTCTCGGTCCAGGACATGTTTGCGCGATCATGGGTTATTGTGAATATGAGCCGCTCAGCGCGCGCTACAAGGTTCCCATTGTCATCACCGGCTTCGAGCCCCTGGATATTCTCGAAGGAACACTGTTCGTGGTGCGCCAGCTCGAATCAGGGCGCGCCGGGATTGAAAATCAGTATGCTCGCGCCGTGCAGCGCGACGGCAACGGCGCTGCGCAACAGCTGGTCGGCGAGGTTTTTGAGATTTGCGACCGCAAGTGGCGCGGCGTCGGTTCGATCGCCAAGAGCGGTTACAAGCTGCGTTACGAATTTCGCGACTACGATGCCGAGCGGCTCTTCGAAGTCAAGGAAATCGATACCAAGGAGCCCGATATCTGTATCAGCGGCAAAATCCTCAAAGGAATCAAGAAGCCGCACGATTGTCCGGCCTTTGGGAGCGCCTGCACGCCGCAGCGCCCCTTGGGCGCGACCATGGTCTCGGCCGAAGGCGCCTGCGCCGCGTACTACGCCTACGGCCGGCATTTGAGCGGCGAAGCGGCGAGTTCGACGGCATAGCGTAATAGCTCGAGTTGCCTTGCTGGGGCGGAAGAGCCGGACAAAAAACACACTCAATTGGACCAAAGGTTTCACACGGCGAAGTGCGAACAACACGAAGTTGCTTAGTTCAATGCAAATGCGGAAAACGAGCGGGAACGAATTGATCTGGCGTTTGCTGATTGTGCTTTCGCCGAGTGAGTAATCAGACGTCGAGGCAGTGAAATCTCGCTGAATCGAATAGGTGGATGATGCGCGAGGCGATCATGCGCAAGTGCCGGGAATCCGTCGAGGTCAAGGAAACGTTTTTCGACCGCTATGCCGATCGAATCGGCGAGCTTGCCGTAAAAATGGCGGCGCGCTTTCAGGACGGTCACCGCCTGTGGGTGATGGGCAATGGCGGCAGCGCCTGCGACGCCCAGCACGTCGCGGTGGAGTTCGTTCATCCGATTATCGAAAAGCGCCGCGCGCTGCCGGTATTGGACCTGGTCAGTCAGGTGCCGCTGCTTACGGCGATTTCCAACGATAAGGATTTCGCCAGGGTATTCGTCGATCAACTCGAGCTGTTGGGCAAATCGGGGGACATGGCGCTGGCGATTTCCACCAGCGGCCAGTCGCCCAACCTGATTTATGCGCTGCAGGCGGCGCGCAAGAAAGAGATCCTGGCCATTGCTTTTGCCGGCAAGGACGGCGGGCGTATTGCGGAAGCGGCCGACTATTGCTTCACCGTCCCGAGCTTCAGCATTCACCGGATTCAGGAATGCCAGGTGGCGCTGCTGCATATCCTGTGGGATGCGGTTCACATCGCCATGGGGGAGGAGGATGTCGTTTGATGGGTGAAAACAATAACCAGAATGGCGATCTCCTGAGCGCGCAGTGTCCTGTGCCGATCTTCGATCATAAGCAGATCGTCCTGGGCCACGGCAGCGGCGGCAAGCTCACCGCGGATTTGATTCATAATCTGTTTCTGCCGGCATTTGCCAAT
>CAYZXN010000040.1:0-9217 GCA_964482425.1 uncultured Syntrophobacteraceae bacterium
TAGAGGCGCAGCAGCGCGCGTGCAGTTGCCACCAACTCACTACTGTCGACGGGCTCAGTCAAATACGCATCCGCACCGCCTTCCAGGCCGTACACGCGGTCCTCTGTGGTGATCCGCGACGCGGAGACCTGCAGGACCATGGTGTCTCCACTAGAGGGATTCGCTTTGATGACGCGGCAGACCTCAAAGCCGCTCATATCCGGCAATTTGACGTCCAGAAGGACGAGCTGAGGGTTCTCCTCCGCGACGAGCCGCAGCGCATCGGCACCGGTGCCGGCTTCGACGACTTCAAATCCGGCTCGCCGCAGCATCCGGCTTTTCACGTAACGCCCGGCCTCGTCGTCATCCACATTGAGAATCGTGTACGGCAATGTTTGGTTCATGAAAGCACCTGATGCGGCCCAGGCCGCCGGCACAGTAAAGAATTCACGGTGGGAGAACCTTGGATCACCTTAACAAATTACGTCGCGGCCGCCGGCTCGCGCGCCGCGCCGGCGACCGTCCGGAGCAAACGATCGATGGTCTCGTCGGACAGATCGCTCTTATTTATAACGATGCAGGCGCCGCCCTCGAGCTGGAGCCGTTGTTGTGTAGTAACGTCTGCTGCCGTTACCACCGCAACCGGAATATCGCTCATTACCGGGTCTGCTTTGATTCGATCCAAAACGCCGTAGCCGGAAAGACCGGGCATGTTCAAATCCAAAAAAATCAGATCCGGCTTGACCTCGCGCAGACTCGCCAGCCCCTCTGAGCCGCTTGCCGCTTCAGAGACAATGCAGGACCGGCGCTCCAGAAGCCGTGCCAGAAGATAGCGGTCCGCCGGCTCATCATCGACGATCAGAACGTGCATTTGCCCCGACTCTCCATGCCCGTTCGTTGGCTCTCCGGCGCTCGCCCCGTTCTCGCCGGTGAGACGTGCGAGTTGATCCAACAATCTTTCGCGCCCGATCGGCTTTACGCAGTAAGCATCGGCACCGAGAGACAATCCTTTGCGCTCGTCTTCCACGCTGGTAAGAACCAGCACCGGGATATCCCGCGTCGCGCTGCCGGATTTGAGTTCGCTCAGCCAACCCCATGCTTCCTCGCCGCGTAAGAGAATGTCGAGAACAATGGCGCGCGGGCGGAACTGCTGCAGCGCTTTGCGAGCTTCACGAAGATTGCCGGCCGGAATCATCTGGAACGGCGATTTTCGGAGAAATCTTTCGTACACCAAACGCGTCTCCGGCACATCTTCGAGCACGAGCACCGGGATGCGCGACGTGTCGAGCTCCGGTGCCAATTCCAGGTTCGCCGCATCCGTCGATCTGTCGGAGACCGCCTCGTAGTGCGACGGGATCGTGAGGGAAAACGTCGAGCCCAAGCCGACCTCGCTTGTCAGGTCGATCTTTCCGTTCAACAATGCGGCCAGCTTGCGGCACAAGGGCAGTCCGAGTCCGGTGCCCTTGATCCTACGCTGCGCCGGATTATCAAGCTGGACGAACTCCTCAAAGATCTTGTCCTGATCCTCAGCGGCGATGCCGCTGCCGGTATCCGCCACAGTGAAGGTCACGCTGCCAGCCGCTTCATTGACCGAGGCTTCAACTTTAATCACACCACGCTCGGTGAACTTCAACGCATTGGAAATAAAATTACGCAGGATCTGGGAAACTTTACCCTCATCTGTGTACAACGGTGAAATTGCTCCGGGTTCCAAGAATACCAAATTGACACTGTGGCTCACCAGCAGCGGTCGCAGCATGCCGCGCAGCACGCTGAAGAGATTGGCGACTTCGAACTCGATCGGCTGAACTTCTATTTTACCCGCCTCAATCTTGGCCAAATCGAGTAGATCGTTCACCAGCTCGAGTAGAGACTCCGCCCCTTTACGGATAAAGCCGACTTGTTTCTCCTGCTCACCGGTGAGATCACCGTCGGCGCGCTCCAGTAACAATCCCGATAACGCCAGAATGGAGTTGAGCGGTGTGCGGAACTCATGGCTCATGTTCGATAGAAAGCGTGACTTCATTTCGTCAGCGCGGCGCAAATGACTCGCCCTCTCGTCCAGCTCCGCGTAAAGCGCCACGACCCCGCGATTGGTATCCTCAAGCTCCATGTTGATGCGCGCCAGCTCCTCCTGACGCTCGCGCAACTCCGCCAGTGCGCTCACCAGCTCGCGATTTTGCTGCTGGATCTCCTCCAGCGGTCCGCGCTGGCGTTGTTGCGCCAGCCGGTCGACGATACTGCGCAATGATGCCGTCGTGACCAGCGGCGCCTGGCGCGGCAAGATTTTCTTGAGAGCGATCTGAGTTCCCTGACTCGGCTCGCTGTCTATATCGCACTGGTCCATCAAACGCCTGGCGCCGACGATGCCCAGTCCCATACCGGTGCGCGAAGAATAACGGCCATCGAGAATGTTTTTGAGATCGGCAATACCCGGTCCACGGTCGCTGATACGCATTATAAAAAGTTGCGGCGCGGTCTGACCTTCGATGTAAAACTCCACCTTGCCTCCGCCCGCGTAGCTGAAGGCATTGCGCGCCAGCTCCGAGACCGCAGTGGCGATGCGGGTCTGGTCCTGGTTGTCGAATCCGAGCAGTCCGGCAATTTCCCGCGCCCGCTGCCGGGCCAGGACAACGTCATGCTCGTACTGGATTGTAACTGTGGTGATGGAATAACTCATAGAGAGTCCTAAGTGCTCTCTACTCAGCTCTTATCCTGTTTCTGCTTGGCCACCAATGCGGTGACATCGTCGCGGCCGCGGAGAAAGTCGCGATAGAGTATGCCGGCGATGAGACTCGGATGGCGCTGGATCAAACCTGGATAATCCTGCAAGTCCCAGCGCGTCGCCAGACCGTCGGAATGCATGATCAACACACAGTCCGCTGTCCACGGATAGCTGAACTCGACAATTTTACGAGCCTCGTGGCCGGCGATGCCGTTGTGATTAACCAGACGCCGCAGCCTCTCGCCGGTCACGATGGCGGCCGAGATATTGCCGATGCCGCAATATCGGACGACCTGCTCTGCGAAATCGACTACCGCTACGGCAAGCGCAGCGCCGCGCGTAGCGGACAGGGCTTCATGCGCGCGCTGCACGATAGTGGCAGGAGCTCCGGCTCTGTGCTCGCGCACGCTGGCGATGGCTCGTTGAGCCGCCACAGCCGCAGCGGGACCGTGGCCGAGCCCATCGACGACAACAAACACCGCTCGCCCGGCTAGCGGTTCATACGCCCAACCATCGCCGCAGCGCTCTTCGCCGGGCATGGCTGTACAGACAGCGCCCACTGCGATCTGCTCCAATGGCGTGGCGGCGCTGTCCGCGCTCCAGAACCGGGCGAATACCGCGGTACCTCTTCCCGGTAACGATTGGATATCGAATTCTCCGGACAGCCGCCTGATCGCACCCAAACCCGCGCCCTGTGTGCCGGCGGTCGAGTAACCGTCTCGCAGGCACTCGGCGAGGTTGGCAATCCCCGAGCCCTGATCGAGCGACAATAGTTCTATACCGCGCCCGCGCTTTGTATTGAGAGGCCGGATCAGAATCTGGCTGCGCGCCGCGTGCTTTATGAGGTTTGTCGCCAGCTCGGTGCTGACGATGGCGACTTTACCGGTTTCTGATTCATCAAAACCCGCCGCTTCGGCAAGCTGAGTGGCAAACCGCCGCACCTCGGCCGTGTGGCTGGGATCGCTTACTGAAAAGACCCGTTGCTGCTCCCAATCCGGGGTCATACGTTTTTCCAGCGCACGATTGTTATCCTTGTGCCTTGTCCCGGCTGTGAATGGAGAGCAAATTCGTTAACCAGCCGCTTGGCGCCACCCAATCCCAGACCCAGCCCTCCCCCAGTGGTAAAACCGTCTTTCATGGCTTGTTCTATATCGACGATACCGGGCCCACTGTCAGAGAAGGTCAGACGAAGACCGCGTCGCGCGTCATTATTGAGCGCTTCGATACGAAACTCCCCGCCGCCGGCGTAATCGAGAGCGTTGCGGGCCAGCTCGCTGGCGGCGGTCACAACTTTAGTCTGATCGACCAGACCGAAGCCCTGGTCGACCGCCCACTGCCGCACGATCTGGCGCACTTTGACGATGTCGTCCGCCGACCGGATCGGAGCAGTCTCATCCTTTAGAACCACCACTGAACTGCTCCCCCTCCGTGAGTGTGGCGGCCAAGAGCGCCATACCGCTGTCTACGTTGAGTGCCGTGCGCACTCCCTCGAGAGTCATGCCTAATTCCACCAGCGTAATCGCCACCGCCGGCCTCATGCCCACAACTACAGTATCGGCGTCGAGCACCCGCGCCATGGCGGCAATGTGAGCAATCATACGCCCCATGAACGAATCGACGACTTCCAGCGATGAGATATCGATCAAGACACCGCGCGCGCGATCTTTGACAATGCGCGCCGTCAGATCGTCTTGCAGCGCCAGCGCCAGACGGTCGTGCATGTCTACCTGTATGGTGACCAGGAGAAACCGGTTGAGTTTAAGGATTGGAATCCTATCCATCTGGATTCTCCCACTACTCTTTAGCCGCCAGCCGCGTTAACCTGGCGCCGGTGCGCTGAAGCGCCACGGTGAAGGCATCAGCCAAGGTGGCCTTGGTGACGATATCCGACAGGTTGATGCCGAGGTGAACGATGGTCTGGGCGATCTGCGGGCGAATGCCGCTGATAATGCAATCGGCTCCCATGAGCCGGGCGGCGGCAACGGTCTTCAACAGGTGCTGCGCCACCAATGTGTCGACTGTGGGCACGCCCGTGATATCGATGATTGCGATGGATGCGCCGGTTTCCACGACTTTGTGCAACAGGCTTTCCATGACCACTTGCGTGCGCTCGCTGTCGAGCGTGCCGATTAAAGGCAGAGCGACGATATTGTCCCAGAGTTGGACGACCGGCGTCGATAACTCCATGAGCTCCTGTTGCTGTCGGTTGATGATCGATTGCCGGCTCTGCAGATGAACCTCAGTAGTATACAGACCAAGCTTATCGAGCAGCGTCGTCACCAGCCAGATTTCCCGGCTGAGCTCGTCAAGATCGCTCAACTCTCTTCGCAAAAGGTCGAACACGGGTTTTTTGAGCGAGAAAACGAATGTGGCGGTTTCCGAGGGACTGAAACCCTGGGTCGCCCGGCTCTTCGATACCGCGGCGAGCAGCTCCTTCACCAACTTCCACGCCGCTGCATCCGCGTCAGGTTCGCTCTGTTGCGCCGTTTCTATAAAGAGGCGCAGGAAGCCGCGCGATTGTTCACGCAGGTCGCTCTCGGTCATCAAGTCCGCGCGCCATGTCGCGGCTGACATCTGATAGGCCATCCATTGCTGCAATATATCGGCTTCGTGTTTTCTCAAGAGTTGCGCCACTCTCGGTGCTGGTTCCGCCATCGCCTTCAATCCCTTCTTGGTTGCCCGGCCGGTAATCGATAATCAACAGCTGCTATCCTGATCTATCAAAACGCCGATAGATGTAAATGGTAAAATTATGCGCGGCAACTCCGATCGATCGCAGAAAAGGACCGTGCCGCAACACTTCAGTCCGTCTGTTAACCAGTGATGCCAGATACCTTTCGGCACGGCTATGACTTGGAATCGTATGACAAAGTCGAAGATGCCAAAGGCCCGGCAATACCACCTCTGTAGCTCGGTCGAGCTGGTCGGTTTGAACTGCAACCCTTTTTAAAGCAAGTCGCCCCTGCCGTTTTGGAATACAGAACTGTGGCAGCAGAAGCGCGCAGTTTCAATAGCGCTCAAAGTCCTTGACGCACCTCCGGCCAAGCGCTTACTCAGTTCCTGAAAGATTCGGTCGGAAAGGTGAGTTGGACGAAATTCGGTGAAAGCCGAGGAGGAGAATTTGGCGGGATGGAAGCTGGCGGAAAACCGTCAGGCGTCGCTTTTCTTCGGAGCGATTTCGCTTTTCTGTTTGAAACGTCTCTTGTCGAGCCCGTAAGTGCGCATCTTACGCGAGAGTGTTCTCACTCCAATCCGGCAGCTCTTTGCAGTCAAGCCGACATTGCCGCCGAAATCATCCAGTTTCTGCGCGAGATATTGCTTTTCCATTTCCTGCAACCATTGATTCAGCGGCGCGCAGAATGAGTCGCCGTTTTTGCCAGGCAAGTCATAGCTGACATCCGGCAGATCCACATGCTCGATGGTTCGCCCGGTATTGAGAACGATGGCGCGCTCGAGGACGTTCTGCAGCTCGCGTATGTTGCCCGGCCAGGGATAATCCAGCAAACGGCGCATTGCCTGCTTTGAGATTGAGGTTATGCCTTTGCGCGCGGCAACCGGGTGCCTGTGCAAGAAGTCCTGCACCAGAAGTGGAATATCGACCTTTCGCTGATGCAAAGGAATTAAATGAATTGGAATAACATTAACCCTATAGTAAAAGTCTGAGCGCATTTTGCCTTCGGCAACCAGCTGTTTCAACGGCACGTTGGTGGCGGTGATCACGCGCATGTCGACGTGAATATTGGCGCTGCCGCCCAGTCGCTGCACGTTCTGGTCCTCCAGGACGCGCAGCAATTTACCCTGCATGACGATTGAAATACTCTCAATTTCGTCGAGAAAAAGCGTGCCGCCGTGGGCTAGCTCGATTTTGCCCGCTTTCGATTGAACGGCGCCGGTAAATGCCCCCCGTTCATAGCCGAACAGTTCGCTTTCGAGGAGGGTTTCCGGAAAACCCGCGCAATTGATGGTGATGAATGGCTTATCGCGACGGCTACTGTGATAGTGCACCGCGCTGGCCACAAGTTCTTTTCCGGTTCCCGTCTCTCCTTCGATGGAAACGGTCATGTCCGTCGGAGCGACCATCCGAATGATTTCAAACATGCGGTGCATTTCGTCGGTCTTGCTCAGCATGCCGCCGAACTCCGAGCCGTTTTTTAGACCGCGGCGGAGATGGCGGATCTCCATGTACACCCGCGCCTTCTCCAGAGCGACCCGCGTGGACTCTTGCACCGCGCCGAGATCGAAAGGTTTCATCACGAAATCGGCCGCGCCGTATTTGAGCACGTTGATGGCCGTATCGATATCCTTGAATCCGGTAATAGCGATCACGGGAACATCGGGATACTTCTCGTGCATTTCTTTGATCAGCTCGATACCGCTCAGACCCGGCAGCATGATGTCCGTAATGACAAAGTCAATGACGCCTTCCGCGAGATGGCTCAGCGCCTCCTCCACCGAGGAAACCGCCACCACCGTATAACCGCTGTGGCTGTACAACCGAACCAGCTGACTACGGATGGTCGAATCGTCGTCGACGACCAGCACATTGGGAACCAGAGAAGTCACCGGATTGTTGGCGCGCGGAGGTGAGCTACCGCCGGGCAGAGTCTTTGCCGGACTCCCTGCCCACAATGCGGTTCGGTATTTATCGATCTCAGCTAAAGCCATGATTTCGCCAGTCGAGAGATTTATGAAGGATTCGTATCGGTGGGCACACGGATCAACAGTGAAAACACGCCGCGGTTCGATTGTTCTTTGCGGAAAACGACTTTACCGAAATGGCGCCGCAAAATCTGTTGCGCCACGGCCATGCTCAACCCGACCCTGTGCCCATTGACTTTGCAAAACGGACGGAACACATCTCTCTCTTCAACGGGCAGGGAAGTCGAGGAAGAGCTGACAATATTGAGCTCGATATACTTTTCACCGCCCTGCCGGCACACGCCGGCCTCGATGTTGAGTTCTCCACCTTTAGACAACAAAACGCGCGAAAAATCAATCACATTGGTTAGAGCCTTACCGAACTGCAGGTCCAGCGGTACCTTCGGTAGGTTTTCCTGCAGCTTCACTCCAGTACGAATGCCATCCGCTTCCATCTGCTTTTCACGGCTCTTGATTACCCGTGCGAGTACCGACGCGGGATCCTCGGTTCGAAGCTCAGCGGAGGCAGGAAATAAATAGTCTTCGATTTCGTGCGCCAGCCTACGCACCTGGCTTATACCTTTATAGATGGCATCGGCGCTATCGGCGGGAACAACTCCGGAAAGCCTTAGGATATCCACCTCGCCCCGGATCGCCTGAAGGTTGTTACCGATCTCATGAGTTAAGCCGCTCACCAGGTTGCGAATCCGTCCGCCGCGTCTCATCCTGTTGACGGACACGGCCTCAGAAAAATACACCGTCCAGATGCCGAATTCTTCCCCTTCGCCTTGCGAGTAGCGTATCGAAACCTCTCGGATCCACAAAGGCTGCGCTTGGCCTTTGGGCACGAAGCGGTATCGGCAACTGACTCTCGATTCTCCGGTTTGCAGTTTTTGAGAAGCGCTGAGGAAGCCAGCACGGTCCTCCACAGGGATGCGGTCGAGCCAGACTGACGGGTCCTGACCGAAGTCGTGCTCGCAAAAGCCCAGTAGCGAACGCGCGGCGTCGTTGAAAAAACAAGACCGCCGATCCATGCTCCAGAGCGCCGCTGCGCACTGTGAAAGTTCAATGACCGCCGCGGCCGGAATGCGATCGGGAATTAAAGAGCCGAAACGAACCCCACGCTCACTCTCGGGGAGCGCTGGACCTGCTCGGCCAGGTGAATTTTGCTTCTGTCTGCCGCCGTGGAAATTTCTTACGTTGCTCGCCGTCATAAGCTAAGAAGGATCTCCGCATCCTCCATTCCCCGTCGGCTCACGAATGACGGTTTTAACTGAGTTGCTAATTAAAGGCTGCGTAGCGTGATTCGACTTCTTGGGTTTCAAGCCCCAGACGCCTTGCCTCCAACCAGCATGAATGGCAGACAATCATATCGAGCAATACGACGCCGTCTTCTGCGCTGGTAACGCGGTAAGCGTTGCCAGCGTACAACTCGCCGCAGTGCTCGCAGTTCGGACTCATGTGTCTCATCCTCATAATAATGCGCAAGTAATATGCCACCAAGCGATCTGGCCAGTTGCGATTGATAAACCTCCGATTTTAATCCGGCTTGTCGCACAAATGACACCCGCCGGGCTGAAGTGTATCAACAACGGCACGCCGCTATTTACCATGCGCCGGTGCTTGTCCGCAAGTGTCGGAAGAATGCTCCCGAGCATTGTATGGGATTACCTGCAAAACTCCCTCAACCCCGACTTGCAGAGAATCGCTGCCAACGTTGCCGAAACGTTTTCGAACTCGACAGGCATTTTCAAAACCGCGCCGATCACCATCACTATGATCTGCATACTCGAGGTATCAATCTTTTCTGATAGCGCGAAGATATCTTCGTTGCAAACGCCTTTGCGTAACTCATCTTTCACTTCTTCGACAAAA
>CAYZXN010000041.1:0-6097 GCA_964482425.1 uncultured Syntrophobacteraceae bacterium
AAATCGGCGGCCGCCTTTTCGGTAATTTCTCAGAGTTGTCGGTATGGGTCAAGCTGGGCTCCAAATGCGGGTACGGGTATTTCTAACGGCAGTACATCATGTCTCTGTTGAGACAGCCCTTCTAAGGATTGTTCGTTGAGAAAGCGTGTTGAACGAGATGCCGTCCGGCTGCTGGGCAACCCCACATCCAACCAACGCATATCACGCCCGGAAGTTAAAGGCTCACCGGGATAACGTCTCTTACCCGACGCCGGTTATTCTTCGAGAGATAAATATAAAATTTTCGCGATGTAATAGGCGAAAGAGGTTTTTCAATTCACCATGCACGAAGGTACCAAGATGGACAGCCAAATGAGAAAGCCGCCGAAGACCACAGGTATTCTCTTCCTTCGTGCTCTTCGTGATCTTTGTGGTGATAGCCGCCGATAATTTACTGACACTGAAAACCAGTGATGACAATCACACGCCGGATTCAACCATGAAGCTCAACGAGATCGAAGACAACTGACAAGCTGTCCTCTAACTAGGTCGATTATTCCACGAACTATAGAATAGAATCAGGTCGAATGACTAACCGAAACGATTCCGGCTTTATTGCAGGAGAACAGCCGGATAAGAAGTGATGAGCTGGTACGCGGGAAAAGATGATCGACTGCCGCATGGACGGTTAATCGTAATGCCAAGACCCGGAGAGGGGGCTATGCCCCTCTCCGCGCCGGAAGGGTTCACTCTGCTAGGCCGCTTTGGCGGCAATCTCGTGAGAAGTCGAGTTCGCAACCTCAAACAACTCGACTCTCGGAGTGCCTTCGACCACCTTCGACAAAGTTTTCAAGATCTCAGGATACTTCTCGCGGTTATATGCCTCCGCGTCTTCTTTCCGATCCCAGAAGCTAATGGCCACTACCTCATCCCGTTCTGGAGCGACCAGGGTGATCTCATCCCTGAATCCCTTTTGTTTACGGAGCATGGGAATCACCTCGTTCTCGAGAGTGCGGGTAAACTCGGGCGCACAATTGGCCTTTAGCTGTATGCTGACATTGCGAGTATACATTTCAACCTCCTTGGTTGGACTGCTTAGAGGGTCGAGGATGGGGAGGCTTACTTGAAGAATTTCACGTAACCACCGCGGGGAAACCCTATGCCAGACTTCGTAACGTAGTCCCTGACTGGAAGATCTATCGTGAGCCTACACCGATGCTCGTCGCTGGTTCCCTGCTCGCCTTGAATGTTAAATTACGGCCGAACTACGGAGAAAGGTTGTCGTGACTCTCGGGGAGGTCTCAACGTAACCATGTTGTGACCGATGTCAATGCCGTCAGTTTCGCCGCGCCCCAGCACCCGTCCACCGGCGAGCTCCGATAGAAGATTTCGGCTCAAGCCAACAATCACGACATTCTGTGAATTCGGCTTATCCACCTTCGCGGCTCTTGATTGTGTCCGCCGGACTTCCTTAAGGTTTTTTTCCGAGACGCGGAAAGCATAATACTGCCGGTGCATATTATACGTTTCGGGAAATCTCGAGCGTCGAAGTTTTCTTCAGGTTACTTCTTTCTTAGTATTCGAACGGCCGGTTATTAGTGAACGTTTTGAACGGAACGGAGCGGTTGAAGATCTGAAACGTCTGGACCGGACCTCGGTATTCCTTAGCGGTAGTCGCAGGCGAGACCCGCAACACACATCCCTCGGTTCTGACGAAAAACTTCTGGCCTACTTAAGCAATGACCGCCGCACTCGACGATGTGAACGGATCTCGAGGGTTACCGGCGAAAGCTCTGACTATGGCGTCAATCTCTGCACCGTCCAGAACCTCTTTTTCGAGCAACTTCTCCGCAACTTTATGGAGGAGACCGAGATTCGTCGTTAATAGGTCCTTGGCTCGATGGTAGCTGTCCTGGATAATGCGCCTGATCTCAGCGTCGATCTCGATGCCCGTGCTCTTGGAATAGTCCGCTTTCTGGGTAAAATCTCGTCCCAGGAAAATCTCTTCTTCTTTTTTGCCGAAAGTCATTGGCCCGAGCTTTTCGCTCATTCCCCACTCGCAGACCATCCGATGCGCCAGTTCCGTGGCTTTCTCGATATCGTTCCCCGCGCCCGTCGTTATCTGCTCGAGCACGAGCTCTTCGGCCACACGGCCGCCGAACAGGATGACCAACCTATTGAGCAGATATTCCCTGGGATAAGTATGCTTTTCGTCTTCGGGCAGTTGCTGCGTCAGACCCAAAGCCACGCCGCGCGGAATGATCGTCACTTTGTAGACCGGATCGGCGCCCGGCAGTAGCTTCGCCACCAAGGCATGCCCGGCTTCATGATAGGCCGTAGTGCGCTTTTCTTCGCCACTGATGATCATGCTGCGCCGCTCGGCGCCCATCATGACCTTGTCCTTGGCTAACTCGAGGTCGAGCATGTTGACGTTTTCCTGGTCGTTCCGAGCCGCCAATAAAGCCGCTTCGTTTACAAGATTCTCCAAGTCCGCGCCGGTAAGCCCGGGCGTGGCTCGCGCCAGTATGCTCACATCCACGTCCGCTGCCAACGGAACCTTGCGGGAGTGCACCTGCAAGATACCCTCTCGCCCCTTGATGTCCGGTCGCGGTACTACAACATGCCGATCGAATCGCCCCGGACGGAGTAACGCGGGATCCAATACGTCAGCCCGGTTGGTTGCGGCGATGAGAATAACTCCCTCGTTGGACTCGAATCCATCCATTTCCACCAGCAGCTGGTTCAACGTCTGTTCCCGCTCGTCATTGCCGCCACCGAATCCAGCTCCGCGGCGACGCCCAACGGCGTCGATTTCGTCGATAAAGATGATGCAAGGCGCCTTCTTTTTGCCCTGAACGAACAAATCGCGAACACGAGATGCGCCGACCCCGACGAACATTTCTACGAAATCGGAACCGCTGATGCTGAAGAACGGGACTCCGGCTTCGCCCGCGATAGCACGAGCCAACAGTGTCTTGCCGGTTCCCGGCGCCCCCACGAGCAAACAGCCTTTGGGGATCCTACCGCCAAGTTTCGTGAATTTTTTTGGATCTTTGAGGAACGCGATGATCTCTTGCAGATCATCTTTGGCCTCATCCACGCCGGCGACGTCGCTAAAGGTTACACGGTCTTGATTCTCCGTAAGCAGCTTAGCGCGGCTCTTGCCAAAGGACATCGCCTTACCGCTGCCCATTTGCATCTGGCGCATAAAAAATATCCACACCCCAATCAGCAGCAGCATGGGAACCCAGCTAAGCAGTAGCACCATGTACCACGGCGACTCGTCACCGGGTTTCGCGGCTATTTTCACCTGCTTATCCCGCAATGACTTCATCAGCTCCGGATCATCAGGCGCAAAAGTTCTGAACTGTTCACCGTTCTTGTATTTGCCCTGAATATTATTTCCTTGAAGCATGACCTCTCGAACCTCGCCGCGCTCCACGGCCACCATAAATTCGCTGAAAATAATTTCCGGCTCGACCCGGTATGATTTGCTAAAAACGCTGAAAATCATAAGACCAAGGAGCGCCAAGCCTAGCCAAATTGCAATTTGTTTAGATGATGAACTCAAGACACCCCTCCGTCCAGGAAACACACCTCTGACAGCGATGATACTGACTTTATCTCTGCGGGTGCTGACGCGCAATGGAGGCACTTTTTACCGGCCCGAGCAGGACCGGCCGGCTAATCGGTCACGCCGAGTTCACGCGCGAATTGACAGCGTCGGCTGGCGGTAATACCCTCGCGTCAATGATTGCGTAACCACGTTAGTTTAATGGAGGTGTCCTATGTCCGAGCAGTTATCCAAAGAGGATTATCAAAAACTTTCGGCCGCGGAGAACACGTCTTTTCCTTCGCCGATTCCGACACAGGAGGTTTCCAACGGCGAGTTCATGCCGAACCGGCAGAGTCGAAAACAACGCGAGTTCGAAGCCCGCATCAAAGACATGGGCGAGCGCTTGGGCAAGCGGCACGGCGTAAGCCGCCGGCAATTTCTCAAGAGCGTCTCAGGCATGGCCGCGGCGTTTGTCGCTATGAACGAAGTCTATGGTCACTTTTTTGAAGTCGATGCAGCCGAGGCAGCGATCCCGGAGATGGCCGCCGACCGGGCAAAGAAATTATCCCATCAGTTCATCTTCGATGATCATACGCACTTCCTACGCCCCGACGCTCCAGTGGATTCGCCGCTGCGCCGGTTCGTCAACCTCAGAAACAATACGGCCAAGGCGGGCTGGAATCCCGATCTCGCCAAGGAGCCGCAGACCTTCGAGCATCTCCAGTTCAATAACTACGTCAAGGAAATGTTTCTGGATAGCGACACCAAAGTGGTCATGCTGAGCGGGGCGCCTTCGGACGTGCCGGAAAACTGGTTTCTCACCAACCGTATGAAGTTCGAGGCGCGCCAGCGAATCAACAAAATGGCCGGGGCAAAGCGCCAGATGTACCAAGCGGTGTTCACCCCAGGCGCGCCCGGTGGGCAGGAGGAAATGGACCAGGTGGTGGCCGAGCTGGGTCCCGATTCTTGGAAGGGTTATACCATCGGCGACATCAATAACCTGCAGACCAGCCAGCATCCTTGGCGCATGGACGATGAAAAAATTGCCTATCCGGTTTATGAAAAAATAGCCAAGTCTGGGGCGCCGATCGTCTGCGTGCACAAAGGACTTTTCACCGAGAGCGCTGCAAAGAAATTCCCGCGTATGTTGAATCACGCGGGCGTCTCTGACGTCGGCAAGGCGGCCAAGGACTGGCCGCAGCTCACCTTTGCGATTTATCACTCCAGTTACCGCCACCAGGGCGATCCGGTAAGCGCCGAAACTGAGTTTGCCAAGACCGGGCGACTGGCGTGGGTCAGCGACCTAGCGGAGATTCCGGCGAAGTTCGGCGTTAGTAACGTCTATGCCGACCTCGGCGCGGTCTTCGCGAGCACATGCATCTCGCATCCTCGGCTCGCCGCTGCGATGCTTGGCATCTTGATCCGCGGCATGGGTGCCGACCACGTCGTATGGGGAACAGACTCCCTGTGGTACGGATCGCCGCAGTGGCAAATTGAAGCCTTGCGCCGGCTTGAAGTCCCGCAAGACATGCAGAAGCAACATGGCTTCAAGCCACTCGGCCCTGCCGACGGCTTGGTGAAAAGCGCGATCCTCGGCTATAACAGCGCGCGCCTTTACAATCTTGATATCCGAGCGGCGATGAGCGAATTCGAAAAGGATTCCTTTGCTCAGCTAAAAAAGCAATACGAGACGGCGGGCACGGATAGAAGCAATTTGGCGTATGGGTATATTGCGAAACGAATATAGGTAACAGGCATCAGACGGTAGGCGTAAACCGACAACGAAGTCTTCCTTCTTCAGTTCACCCAACGCGGCAAAAAAATGGGTATAGGCTGAGTCTCTCCCGTTTTTGCCTTTTATTGCTCCGGTTCCCCATGATGAACGTCGTATTATCTGGAACTACTGTAACGACTGAACGGAGCGTAGCGGTGGAACAATTGGAACTGGCTGCGCATGATGGGTGATGTGCCAGACATGGCGAAGCAGAAAAATGGCGGTTAGCGCGCAGCATCGCTTTTCCCTTGTTTTCGGCTTCAAAAAGCCACCGCTAAGCTCTTAATGCGTTTATGCTATCTTGTATTGCCTTGGTTCGACCCTGGAATGTCGCGGCAACTGCGAACTGTGCGATCATACGGCCTCGCGGTCCGATGCCGGGCGATCCGTACGCTCATGACGCGCGATACAATGATAGGCTCCGCGCTGCCACCGTTCCTCCATTAGCCCAACACGGCTAAGTGATGGTCAATTGGGTTGGGTTAGGGCTCCCCACCCACATTCTACTTTTCTCGCTTTATCTGCTTTAGTCTCTGACTCGCCGTCGCATAATGAAGTCCTAACTAAGTGCATAGCAATGTCGCCGCTCTCCCGGGAGCGCACTGCCACTCCAATCTCGGTGAAAACTCGCAAGTTGTAGGGGCGCAGTCCAATGCTCTCCTATAATCGCCTGTAAGAGGATCGGCAACTCCGACCATATCTATAAAAGTTGGGCCTCCTTCTGTTTGATTAAAGGAATGCCGCGCAGCACCCGACATTATGCGCCAAGATACGCTTCAATAACCTTC
>CAYZXN010000042.1:0-11205 GCA_964482425.1 uncultured Syntrophobacteraceae bacterium
GGACAGGCGCGAGCGGCTGCTTGTTCAACGGACGCAAAAACAGCCGCTCGCCGGAAAACAATCAGGCTTTCTTTTGCATCGCCGCGAGCACGCGCTTGGGCGTGAACGGTCCTTCTCTGAGCCTCACGCCGACTGCGTCGAAGATTGCATTGGCGATCGCCGCCGCCGGCGGAATTGTTGCGCCTTCGCCGGCGCCGAGCGGCTGCATCTCCGGCCGGTTGATCAATACTACTTCGAGCTCCGGCAGGTCCGGGAAGCGCAGGATGGGGTAGGTCGCCCAGTCGAGACTGGTGACACCGTTGGCATCGAACAGGACCTCTTCGAACAGCGCACGGCTGACTCCTTGGATAACATTTCCTTCGACCTGATTTTTGACTCCGTCCGGATTGATCATGAGACCGCAGTCGTGCGAACAGACGATCCGTTTAACGCTTGCCTGGCCGCTGGATTTATTAACCTCCACTTCCGCGACGGTGGCGACGTAGGTGTTGGCGCGCTGGGTCAGCGCCACACCGCGGCCTCTGGCGATAGTGCCGGCGGCGGCAGGCGCGGGTGAAGGCCGCTTCTGCCAACCTGCTTTATCGACGGCCGCCTGCAGGCATTCAACGGCGCGTTTGTTGCCCGCTAAATTCTTGAGCCTGAATTCGACCGCGTCGATTTTCAAATCGGCGGCGATTTCGTCGATGAGCGACTCGCTGGCGAAGCAACGCGCGACGTCGCCGGGCGCGCGCAGATTGCTTGTGCGCAAAGGAATTGGCTCGGGAAAATGCCAATTGATCAGATGAGCAAGGATGCGCTGGTTCGGTACGGAGTAAATTTCGCCGCTGCTTTGAGTACCGTTGGGTCCGCCTGGATTCGTCGGTTGCATTCCGACCTGCAACGATGCGAGCAGGGGTGTCGATCCGGAAGCCGTCCAGGGTTGCCCGTAATCTGTGAATTCCCACGCTAGCAGCCTGCCGTCTGAGTCGAGCGCGGCTTTAGCTTCGTCGAGTTGCGCCGGTCCCTTGGGCTCCCAGCCATGTTCGTCGCGGCGCGACCACTGAACACGCACGGGTGCTCCAACTGCGCGCGACAGTAACGCCGCATCCTCGGCGCCATCGTCGGTGCTCATGCGGCCGTACGATCCCGACGCTTCGTGATAGATGATGCGCACGTTCTGCTCTGGGATACCGAGGAGCTTCGCCACGGTGCCGCGCGTCCTGAACGGCCCCTGCGGGCCGGACCAGATGGTGGCCTTGTCGCCTTTGACGTCGGCGATGGCACAGGACGGGCCGATCATGCCGTGCATCTGAAAAGGCCAGCGGAAGGTTCCCTCGTAAGTTTTCTTGGCCTGAGCCAGCGCGGTGCTTAGGTTGCCTTTATCGGCTGCCTTGAGCGTGCGCGCCGGCTTGGTGTTTTTCAAATAGGCAAAAACTTCGTCCGGGCTTGCCGGCACTTTGCTCGTCGGCTTGGACCAGGTGACTTTTAGAGCTTGCGCGGCTTTGATCGCGGCCCATTCGTTATTGGCGATCACGCCGACGAACTTTCCTTCCCGCGCAATCATGACCACGCCTGGAATTCCCTTGACGGAGTCAGGATCGATACTCACCGGCTCGGTATTGATCACTGGCGGGCGTACCACCCTGCCGTGCAGCATGTTTGGTATGCGCACGTCATGAATGTAGTCATGCTCGCCGGTTACTTTGGCCGGCAGCTCGACACGTTTGACCGACTGGCCGACCACTTTGTATTGTTTCGGGTCCTTGGCCTTCACCTCCGGCGCGACTTTCATGTCCCAACCGGTACCGCTGGCGCTGATTTTGGTGTTGAATTTTTTACCGCCGATCAACTGGCCGTAGGACACTCTCTTCGCGGATTCGCCGGCAACGCTGACCACGCCGTCGGCGACTGTCAATTTTTCCGCCGGCGCATTGAGGCGCGACGCCGCAAGCTTGAGCAACTCCTGGCGCGCGGCGGCGGCGGCCTGGCGGATCTGCGGCCCGGCGCGCTCGATGGTGCGGCTGCCGACGGTGGAGCCTTGCTCGATCGAAGTAGAGGTGTCGCCCTGCACCATCTTTATTTTGGCGAAGGGGACGTCCAGTTCTTCGGCAACGATCTGGGCCAGCGCGGTAATGGTGCCGGTGCCCAATTCAACCTTGCTCGTGTAAAACGTAACGTTTCCATCCGGAGTGATGGCGAGCCACGAGTCGAGAGAAGTCGGGTCGATGTCGCCGGAAGGCAAAGTCGCGAATTGCGCAAATACTTTCGCTGCCGGCGGAAGAAGGTTGAAGCTGACGATCAGAGCGCCCGTGGTTTTTAGAAATTGCCTGCGGGATAGTGCCATCGTTTTCATTTGCTTGGCTCCTTCCTCACGCTAGCTGTCCCGATGCCCGTTTTACCGCGCGTAGGATACGGGTGTGGGTGCCGCAGCGGCAGAGATTGCCGGCCAACGCTTCCTTGATCTGGCGGTCGGTTGGTTTCGGATTCTTGTCGAGTAAAGCTTTCGCGGTCATGATCATGCCGTTGATGCAGTAACCGCACTGGACGGCCTGCTCGTCGACAAAGGCTTGCTGGATCCTGTGCATTTTCTTGCTCGAGCCGAGGCCCTCGAGAGTCGTGACGGCGCGATTTGCGGCGCTACCGACCGGCGTGACGCAGGATCGCACGGCGTTGCCGTCCATGATCACGGTGCATGCGCCGCATTGTGCCAGGCCGCAGCCGAATTTTGGTCCATTCAAACTCAGATTGTTTCTCAGGATGTAAAGAAGCGGCGTGTCCGGATCTGCGTCGAGCGAGCGCCGCTTGCCGTTCACGTTTAAAGAGATTCGTGCCATAGAGGCTCCTTTTCTCTCATTATGAGTGGCTTGCCCCGAAGGATCAGGCTGTGCGCGCCAGGATGGCTGTTTTGTATTTAGCCGGGCGGCACATGTCAAGAAACTTTTTCGTCTTTGACTAACAGGAGCAGCAGCATACCGGCAATGTAAGTGCCGGCGGCGACATAAAATGCCGGCTCGAAGCCGTAGCTTTCCATCAAATAGCCGATGATCAGGGTCCAGATCGGACCGGAAATAAAACCGACGAAGTAGAAAATCGAGAAGGCAGCATCGGTGGTTTCGGCGCTGGCGAAATCGCCGATCATGCTTTGCGTCAGAGAACCGCGCGCCTGAACAAAGGCGCCGTAAAGAATCAGGTTCAGATAAAGCAACGGGCCCACCGTGGCATGTTGGACCAGCCAAACCGTCATGACCGCCGAGAGCAACAACGTTCCTTGAGTGATCAGAGCCCGTTTGCCGATGCGGTCCGAGAACCAGGCAATCGCCAGCGGACCCACCAGCCCGGCGCCCTGCATCAAAGTCAAGAGAAACCCGCCGCCTGATGCGCTCACGTCGAACCGGTCCATGAAGTAGGGCACAAGAAAAGTCACGTTGACGCCGGTGCCGCGTCCGGCCGCGCCGACCATCAACACCAGCGAGGTGAAAACGATGTTACGGTTCTTCAAGCATTGCAGGTAAGCGTCGATGTTCGATTTCATTTTCTTTTTGCCGCCGGCTAGCTTTTCGGTATCGCCGGTGCGATCGCCGATAAAGAAAAGCGTCAGCCCCATCAACAGGCTGGGAATGCCGAAGACGACGAAAGCGGTCTGCCAGCCCATGTACAGAAGCGCCAGCGAGGCGAGGGCAGGGCCCAGGAAGGAGCCCAAATTGCCCGCTGAATGATGAAAGGTCAGCGCCCAGCCGCGCGCCTTGGGAAAATAGCGCGAGAGCACGCTGGCGCCCAGCGGATGCTGCGGGCTCGAGCCGACGTCGATGGCGACGCGCGCAGTGATGAGCTGGGTATAACTGGTGACGAAATACTGTAGCATGGCCACGAACCCGACCATGACATTGCCTGCGCCAAGCAGCGTGGTGCGGCGGAAAAAACCGGCAAAAAAGCCGTAGACGCCTTGCAGACCTTGGCCGACGAAGCTTGATAAAGCGGAGAGGAAGCCGAGCTGAAGGAGTCCAAAACCAAGCTCCTTCATCATCACCGGGAAAAGGACCGACGTGATGCTGTACTGCAAATGATTGAGCGTATGGCAACTGCTGATGAGCGCCAATGCCAATCGTTTTTGGTGATCGCTGACTTCCAACTCCTGCGCGCCGAGTGCCGCTGTGCCCGTGACAGAACCGGATGGTTCACTCATGCCGGATTACCGCCTTTGTAGAATAACCGAGGACCGCCTCCCTGTGTACAAGCGGCGGGTATCTGCTGTCAAATGCGGCAAGTAATCGGGAGACGGTGAGACCGGCAGAGCAGGAGACGTATTGACGGCACAGGGTTGAGCGACCGCGCATTGCGGCGGAGTCTCTGCATGATGACTGATTTATGATGCCGCCGCGCATTCAGCGCGCTGGCTTCGGCGTATTGGCAGGCGTGTACGGTGGGATGAAGAAGCTGACGATCAAACCCAAAATCATGAGAATGAAAGCGGTGACAAAGCCGTACCAGATCGCGTCTCCCAGTAAAGCTATCAGGTGCGGCAAAAGGTCTGCAGGAACCTGAGAGCGCGTCGCCGGTTCGAGAAGATTCTGCGGATTGGCAAGTTTCTGCCACAGGTCGTCCGCAATTGCGGTGTTGCCGGATTGAAGCCTTCCGAGACCGCCCTGCATCCGGTTGAGCATTACGGTACCCATCAGGCTCACGGCAAAAGCGCCGCCGAAGGTGCGAAACAACATGATGGTGGAAGTGGCGACTCCGATGCGATGGGCAGAAACGCCGGTCTGCGCCGCGACCAGGGTAGTTAAATTGGCCAGTCCCATGCCGACACCGATGGCGATGGCGCTGGCGATGACGCCGACGATTCCAGCACTGATGTGCGGCGCCATGAGTAGGGCGTAGCCGACGGCCAGCAGCGCCATTCCCGCAACTGCGACAACGCGATACCCCATGCTGTTCACCCAGCGGCCGGCGAGCAAGCTACCCGCAGTCCAGCCGAGACTGAGAAACAGCAGCACCATTCCTGCGCCGGAAGCCGCCGTGCCGTGAACGCCTTGCAGATAAAGAGGAATGTAACTGATGGCGCCGAATACACCCATCGAGCAAAGCGTGGCGACCGCGGTGGAAGTTCTAAATAAACGGACGTGAAACAGATCGATGGGCATGATCGGCTCTTCGGCGCGCCGCTCGATGACCACGAAGACCGCCAGGATCACAAGGCCCATGACAATCATAGTCAGCATCTCGGCGTTCACAGGGTCGTAGGTGTGGGCGCTCTGCGCCAGCGCGTAGAAGAGTAACAACAAGCCTGCCAGCAGTGTTGTCGCTCCCCATAAATCCAGTTTAATGGTGCGCGTCTGGCGCTGTTCTTCTTTAAGCCCGGAGATAATGAGAGCCGAAGCGATGGCAACCAGCGGCAGGTTAACGAAAAAGATCCAGCGCCAGTTCCATGCTTCCACAATGATGGCTCCGGCCAGCGGCCCGAGAATTGAGGCCAATCCCCAGATGCCGCTGATGATCCCCTGCATTCGTGCGCGTTTCTCCGGCGCGTAAAGAATGCCGACGACAATGAACGACAAGGCATAGATGGCGCCGCCGCCGATGCCCTGAACGGCACGGAACAACACCATCGCTTCCATGCTCTGTGCCGCGCCGCACAAAAGCGAGCCAGCGAGAAAGATGCCGATGCCGATGAGCATGAGCCGGCGGCGGCTGAAAAGATCGGCAAGCTTGCCAAAAATGGGAGTCGCCAGGGCCGAAGCCAGCATATAGATCGAGAATACCCAGCTATATAGCTCGAGACCGCCGAGTTTGGCGACAATGGTCGGCATCGATGTGGCGACAATGGTGGCATCGATGGCAAACAGGAAAATCACCAACATCACGCCGGTCACCGCCAGGTTTCGCTTCGAACCGACGCCCTGAAAAGATGTTTTTAACAGACTCACCGTGTCAAAATTGGTGGGAGTTAGAGTTTAGTCGAGGCAACTATCCCTGAATGGTTGAACGAGTTGGCGCCGATAGTCAAGCAAACCGAGCTTTTTGACTGTTTGTGCCGGCGGCGTTACAACTAGGGTTACATCGGAGGAGACTATGATCGGAAAATTTAAACTGCAACCTTTCTTCCTGCTTGCGCTACTTGTAATTGCGCCGGGGATGGCCATGGGACAGATCACCCCGGAGCTCATCGAGGCCGCCAAGAAAGAGGGCGAGGTGATGTTCTACGGCGCCATCACCATCAATTCGTCCAAGGCTATCGGCGACGCCTTTGAGAAAAAATACGGCATCAAGCTGCGCCACTGGCGCGGCGATGCCACCGAGCTGATCAACCGGAGCCTGGCGGAAGCGCGGGCGGGGAAGCCGGCTTTTGATGTCACGTTGGGCAACGAAGTGGTAATGGCCAGCCTCAACGAGAAAAATCTATTTGCGGTTTTCGATCCACCGGCGGCGAATAATTACCCCAAGCAGTTTCTCGATCCGGAAAAGAAGATGACGCCCTGGCGCGTGTTGCCTTACGGCATCAACTACAACCACCAGCTCGTCAAAGCCGATGAAGCGCCCAAGAGCTGGGAAGACCTGTTGCTGCCGAAATGGAAAGGCAAGTTCGGCATGGCCAATCCGGGAATCCATGTAACGACGCTGCAGTTTGTCTTGAATCTGGACAAGCTTTTGGGACCGAACTGGCTCAAAGTCGTCGAAGGTTGGGTGGAACAGGAGCCGCGCATCGGCCGCAGCTTGGCCGACAATATCCAACCGTTAACCGCGGGCGAAGTCCAGGTCGCGATCGGCTATATTAAAGACAAATTCCAATATCCCGGACCCATCGAATACGTGCGCATGAATAAATATCTCGCGTCGGTAAGCTTCGTGGCGATCAACAGACAGGCACCGCGCCCAAATGCGGCGCGCCTGTTCACTGATTTCTTCGTCGGTCCCGAAGCGCAGCGAATTTTTGGCAACTACGGTGAATACGTCTTTCATCCCGAAGCCGATCATAAATTCAAGAAAGACGTGAAAGACGATCAGATCGTCGTCATGAGACTGCCAAGCAAGGAGGAGATGGAAAGCTGGAGTAAAAAATTTCGCGAGATGTTTCGCTGATGCGGCAGCGCCGGACGGGGGCGCCAATGCGGCGATTCGGCGCTGTCAATGTCCGTGCCGCGCGCCAGCCCTGTTCAAAGAGCCTGCCGCTCGGAGTTCTGCACTTAAAGTTGCTGCTGATCGGCTGCGCGGCTTCCGGCCTGCGGCAGCTCCTCCGAGCCATCGAGTATCTTTCGCAATATCTGGTGATCGATGGGCTTGACCAGGTGATGGTCGAATCCCGCCTCGCGCGCCCGTTGCCGATCTTCATCCCGTCCCCAGCCTGTCTGAGCGACCAGCATGGTGTGACGGTATTCCAGCCGGCTGCGAATGCTGCGCGCCACATCGTAGCCACTCATGCCCGGTAACCCCACGTCGATCAAAGCAAGATCGGCGGCGAACTGTCCAAGTATTTCGAGCGCGCTCGGACCGTCGCCGGCGATGCGCGTTTCGTGACCCATCAATTGCAGCAGCCGCGCCAGGCTCTGAGCCTGATCGTTATTGTCCTCGACGATGAGCACGCGTTTGCCGCGAGTTGCCGCCGGCGTTTCTTTGCCGTATGTGACCGCCATGCGGGCGTTATCCGCGGGTGGCTCAGCCAGCGGTAAACGGACGATGAATTTACTGCCCTGGTGACGGCCTGGGCTTTGAGCCTCGATACTTCCGCCATGCATCCGCACGATGTCGCGCGCCAATGTGAGTCCGACGCCGAGGCCGCCCTGAGAGCGGCCGGCGCCCTCGCCCTGAACGAACATATCGAAGAGGTTGGGCAGCAAGTCCGCCGATATGCCGATGCCGCTGTCCTGCACGGTGATGACGACTTGATCATGGTCGCGTTCCGCATGGAGCCGGATGCTTCCACCGGCATCGGTGTACTTGGCGGCGTTGTTCAGCAGGTTGGAGAACACTTGGGACAATCTCGTCGGATCGGCTTCAAGCCAGAGCGGTTCCGCCGGCAGCTCGACGGTAAGATTCAGCCGTCCGTGGAACAGCGGCCGGCTGGTTTCGACTGCATTGCCGATGACCTTGTCGAGTGCGAGGCGCTCTTGGCGCAGGTCGAGCTTGTTACGAGTGATACGACTGACATCGAGCAGATCGTCCATCAAGCGGGCCATCTGTGCGACTTGGTGCTCGATCACATTCCGGCACCATTCGATCTCGGAGTCTTGCGGGCCTTTGATGCGCAGTAACTCGACGGCATTACGAATCGGTGCCAGCGGATTACGCAACTCATGCGCCAGAATGGCGATAAATTCGTCTTTGCGCCGGTCGGCCTCATTCAATTCTTCAACACGCCGCTGTAATTCGGCCGTCAGCCGTTTGCGTTCGGTGATATCCCGGCCTATGCAGGAAAGGCCGACGACGGCATCATCGATGATCACCGGCGTGCCTGTGACAAAAAGATCGATTGCCCTACCGTTTTTGGATACGATCGCCGTTTCGAAATACGGCCGGCGGCCACGGAGCGCCTCGCGAAAAGCCTGAGCAGCGTTATCCGACTGCCCGGCAGCGCAGAGCTGGAGAAAATGCATGTTCTGCAACTCCGTCAGCGTATAACCGCAGAGATGCTCCGCGGCCATATTGGCTGCAGTGAAACGGCCGTCGAGGTTGAGCGAAAAGAGCGGGTCGAGATTGTTGTCGAATAGCGAGCGATAACGTTGCTCGCTGCGCCGTATCACTTCGGCGTTTTCAGCGCTCACCCGTTCCCGTTCCTCTGCGAGCTGCCGCCGTGTGACTTCCTCATGCCGGGCATGTTCGATCCGCGATGCATGACGGAGCATATCGCTCAGGGTGTCCACTTCTCGGATTCCCGATTCCGGAATGTCGCGCTGCTCGCCCCGCTGGATCGCTTCGGCGCCCTCGGTCAGGACGTTGAGCGGCGTCGCGACGCGCCTCCAGATGCTTTGCGCGAGTATAATTCCAGCCGCGGCCGTTATGAAAACCACGGCCAGCCACGGCGCGAGAGACTGGCGTATGGACGCGATGGCGCGATCCTGGGGGGTGGCGACCACGACTCTCCAGCCGGACAAAGACGAGCGGCTAAAGGCATAGAGGAACGGCCGGTCGTTGAGCATTATCGTCTCGCCCGCGCCTTCCAGCACTGTGGCCGGCGTTGTGTTCAAGGGACCAGGCGCCAGTTGGCCGATGAGCTTGTCCGTTGCGGCGTCGCTGCTGATGATTCTGCCGGCGCGGTCGATAATCAACATGTCGAGATCCGGCGAATTTGGTTCCTGCTGCAATAGTGTAGCGAATGCTTTCGGGGTCGAAGAAATCGCGATCGTGTACATTGCTTTGCCATCGCGTATCACGGGTACCGCAATCGCGATCGCCGGCCGTTTGCCGACGCGACCGTAGTAAAGATCGCCGTACTCGGGACGCCCGCTCGCCAGCGAAAGGAATAGCATTTGACTGTTCGACACCGGCAGTTGACGGCCCTGCCATTCGACTGTCTGGTGCACCAGGTCTCGCGACAGGCGCGGCAGCGGCGCGCCGAACTGGACCCCGGTGTTCAACACCATCTGTCCTGAAGCGTCCATCAGAATAATAGCGCCGTCCTGACGCTTGTCGATGATCTTGACGCAGACGGCATGAAACTCGCGCCAATCGGCCGCGTCGATCAGCGGCGAAAGACTCAATGTTTCGAGTACGGCACGGTCGGTATCGAGCTCCCGATCGACGGCCAGCGCGAATGCGCGAGCCGTATCGCGCAGGCCATCGATCACGGTCTCGCGTTGGTGTTTGAATTGAGTCCAGATGAATGCCATCGTGACCACGATGAGCAGCAGCAAGGGCGCGAGCGCCAGCAGAAATAAATAGCTGCGCAGCGAACGGCGACGAGGCGAATGCGCCGCTCGATTATCCCGCATGGAATCGCTCGCTGAACTTCGATCGGACATGATAGTTGGGCCTTCGAAATTTGCTTCGCGGGAGCAGCCGCGTTGCACCGGAAGAATCCTCCGCGACGGCTATTCTTCTTAGATTGCGGAACGAACCCTTTTACTCATAATACAAACGACATGGAAGTGGCCGCACTGTAGCGCAAAATTTTTAATTTGGCGAGAATTATGAAAGCGGCGCGCCGGCGGTTGGTTGAACGCCTAAAGATCCCGGGTTATACACGGTAGGCCTGATCGGAAATGTGCGTCATTCAATCGGAATGGAAGGGCCAACAACCATGCAGCATCTGGCAAAGATACCGTTTCCTGAAGTCGAAAGGTTCGCCCAATCCGGCAAAGCACTGGTCATCCTGCCCGTGGGCGTGGTCGAGGAGCATGGCGCCCATCTGCCCCTGGGCATGGACTCCTTTGCCGCCGAAGCCTACGCCGCCTCAGCGGCGCCGCATCTCGAAGAGAACGGTTATCAGGTCATCGTAGCGCCGACGATCAATTATGGCGTGGCTCAGCAAGCCTTGGATTTCCCGGGAACACTGACGCTGCAGGCGCAAACACTCAGGGCCCTCGTTGTCGATGTCGGCCGATCCCTGGCAAGGCATGGACTTCGACGTCTGGTCATTCTCAACGGTCATCGCGACCTCGGCCATATGAAGACTCTGGAGGAGGCGCGCCGTATTCTCGTCGAGCAAAAAACCGCCCAGGTTCTCTGCGTCGGTTTCGCTAGCGACCCGGCGATAACGGCGGCTTGTTACCGCGACGGCGTCAGACAATTTTACCGCAGCCCGAGACCCGATCGCGAAGGCCACGGCGGCGAGTCGGAGACGTCCGTGGCGCTTCATTGTTTTCCTGAGCTGGTGAAGCAGGACCTCATCGGCCGGCTCGATGCGAATTTCGATTACGATGTCGAAGCGTTTCGTAACGAAACCCAGGACTACCGGAGCCTCTCCGGCGGCCGCGGCTATTTCGGTTCACCCCAGGCCGCCAGCGCCGAGACCGGCGAACGTCTGGTATCGATCCGCGGCCGCAACATTGCTCAAGTGATCCTGAAAGCCTGGGGTGTTTTATCAACCCGCTCCGAGTTGAACGAGAAGTCATGAGCAAGGGGCAAACCTTCCGCAGCGAAGACAATGCGTTTCTGCCTCTGAGAAGGCGGCAGCTGTCAGCTGCATTGCGTAACGGCGTTAAGCAAATGGAGGCGGCGAGCCAAGCGCCGAAAAGACTTTGAAACTGAACACTCGGTGTCTTCGCTCCTTCAGGTTCGCCCGCGCTCAATTTT
>CAYZXN010000043.1:0-5893 GCA_964482425.1 uncultured Syntrophobacteraceae bacterium
TAATGCGCGGCAGGTTCGTCTCTGGCATCGGAACGGTGCCGTTTATTTTGCTTACCACCAAGGGCCGGAAAACCGGTTGGTCTCGAACGACTCCTGTGCTTTACCTCGACGATAGCGGCGATCTCATTGTGGTGGCTTCCTTTGGGGGCAATGACATGCATCCGGCGTGGTATCTCAATCTTGAAGAGTGCCCGGAAGCGCAGGTCACGATTCGAGGTGAGCCGCGGCATATCACCGCGCATAAGATATCCATCGAGGAGAAAAAACGGATCTGGCCGCGCCTTGTGCAGTTGTATCCGCAGTTCGAGACCTATCAACAACGCACGAGCCGCGAAATCCCGCTGTTGAGGTTGACCGAAAAGGTTTAACGGAGGGATAGTGTACCAGGGCCGGTGCAAGCCCACGACCTAAACCGCCTCTTGCACCCTTTGCATCGAAATCAAGAAGGAACGAGGTTCTGCCGACGATGTCACCCATCAAACCCCCGGCTACCGACTCTAAACTCACGGCAACGGCGATGCGCTTCGTCGATTTCGCCATCCGCGCCTGGCGCGAGGGCGCTTATCTGCAGGTATTTGCCCACTCGACCCCGGCGGGCGGCATGCGCCAACCGGTGGCGGTGAAGCTGGGCTCGTTCGACCCCGAGGATTTCCGCATCAAAGACGACGCACCTCTGGCTCGCGGCGCAGAGGTGGGACGTGAGCTCGCGCGATTGCTCTTTCCCGATGCTGTCTGGCGTTTGTTCGGCGAAACCCTGCGTCTGATCGTTCCCAAGCACGAGCTCGGGCTGCGGTTGCGGCTTTGCCTGGACGAAGATCTCATCGATTTGCCGTGGGAGTTTCTCTATCGTCCCGATGTCGGCGCCTCTGCCGCCCATAGCGGCTTTCTCCTGACCGACGGACGCATCTCGCTGGTTCGGGAGCCGCCCACGTTGGTTTCGACGAGGGCGCCCAGCAGTCGCACGCAGCGCGGTTTGTTTGTCGGTACCCTGTTCGACGATGGCTCCGATACCTGGGCGGTTAAAATCGAACACGACAATCTCACGACCGCGATGCGCCCCGTGAAAGATCTTCTTGCCCTTGAATTTGTGCGCGCGGACGATAGCGTCGGCGTCGAGCGGAGTCTTTCTGCCGGATGCGATCTCTTCCATTATGCCGGTCATACCGAGATCGAAAACGGTCGGGGCACGCTTGTGCAACTGGCGCGCAGCCGTCCACCGGTCTACATCGAGGCCACCGACCAGCGCGCCGCCTGGGCGTGGAGCGATCATCTGGCGGCGAAACTGTTTCACGGCGGCACGCGTCTGGCGGTGTTCAACGCATGCAACAGCGGCTTCTGGCCGTTTGTTCGGCCGTTTGTCGCCGCCGGAATTCCGGCCTTGATTGGTGTCCAGGGATTGGTGAGCAATCTCGCGGCGTTGAATTTCGCCGCCAAGCTCTACGAGTCGCTGGCAGTCGGGCTGTCGCTCGACGAAGCTCTCACTTATGCGCGCCTCTATATTCTCGAGCCGGGACGGTCTTACTACGAATGCGACTGGGGTCGTTTTATGGCTTACATGCCGGCCGAATCGGCGGTGCTTTTTCCGCGTCCGCAGGGCAAGCCGATCCTGCGCCAGCAAAATCAGGTGCGCCGGTCGCGCGAACAGACGATCAACGACGTCCAGCAACTGGTGGCAAAGCTCGACGGCCCCGGCGTCAGCCGGATGCTGTCCGATATCGCCGACCGCAGCGTGCTGATACTGGGCCGCTTTTCACGGAACCGAAAGCCCGTGCTCGACGCCATTCGAAAGGCGCTCTCGACTCCACCGCGCCGCTACGTGCCGATTCTTTTCGATTTCGATAAACCGGCAGATCGCGACTTGATCGAATCCATTGTTCGCTTCGCTGCGGTGTCGCGATTCGTGATTGCCGATCTCTCGGATCCCAAGAGCGTGCCCGCCGAGCTCCAGGCCATCGTGCCACAGTTTCCATCACTGCCGGTCGTTCCTATCATTGAAGCGTCGCAGCGCGAGTATCCGGTCGCCGACAACATATTGCGGCGCGCATCGCTGGTGAAGCCCGTGGTGAAATACCTGGATGAGAGACACCTGGTGAAAATTCTCGACGAACAGGTGCTCGTGCCGGCAGAGGCGTTGTACGAGGAACTCAAACCCAGACCTGTCCTTTGAGATTGACCCGGGAGATGGAAAGAGGAGTGCGATTTATTTAATTAGAACCCGAAGGGCTGAGGTTGTGACGAGTTTTCCATGACCGAGGCGGAGCTTGCCGGGCTTATTTTCGGCGTTGCGCCTGTCTACTTACCGCGTCGGGCACCAGAAACATCAGCGCACCCGGATCCACCTCTACGGAAATCCCATGAGATCGTATGCGCGGACTCTTATCATCATCGGGCCAGCGCCTGTCGTCAATGTGAACCGGAGAGACTTCCCACTCAATTTGTAGATGGCGGCCTCTGTGACGGGGCAGCTCGGGCCACAGTTCCGCGCCGTTCAACTTCCCGGCCAGATATTTTCTCAGCTTGGCTCGCTGGCTGTAGGGAACGGTGACAATGTCGAGCAAGCCGTCTTTGGTGTCCGCCTCCGGCGCCAGGTTTAAATTCGGACCGACAAATCCGATATTCAACGCTTCGAGCAGAACGTAGCTACCGGAGAGGTTCTCGCCGTCGAGCCGTACCGTCAACTGATGGGGCCTAAACTTTGGCACTTGCCCCGCCAGTGTTTTCAGGACCGAGTCTATCTCGTCTTCAGGATCCTCGACCGGACCCAGCTCTTTTCCGTTGGAGTTGTCAATCCGGTACATCGTTTCCGCAAACAGCCCCAACCCAAAGCCCTCGATAAAGTCCTTGGAGCCCCACGGGCCCTTGGCAACGGCCGCATCAAAATGCACGCAACGCCCTCTGGTCCAGCCGGCGATCAGATCTTTTAACGGTAGATCGGACATGCCGAGGCTTGTGGCGATGTTGTTCGCGGTCCCCAAGGGCAGGATCGCGACAGGCGTCGGACCGTCGATCACGCGGCGGGCAACTTTGCCGACCGTGCCGTCGCCGCCGGCCACTGCGATGATGTCACCCGGATTCTTTAAAACCCGATGCCATTTCTTTTCCTTTGACGATTGATAATCTACTTTGTGCCCGGCGGCGCGAATCAGTTTAACAAGTTTCTGCCGCGACGGCCCTTTTCCTTTTCCGGACTCGGGGTTATGTATCAGTGTAATCTTGATGGCTCTCTCCCTAATCAAAATCCCCTACATTGAGCATATAGGGGTCCTCGTCTGTTTGGCAATTGTGCCATGCGGGCGCGCCAATTCCTTTGGAAAATGAATTTTCCTCGGCCTTCAGCATTTCATAGAAGCGTTCTTGAAATCGAAAAGCCGGCTTCTCGTTGCGCTGGTTCCGAACGTAACTGCCGTCCGGGCGCATCAGCCAGGCTTTGGTATTGTCCGCCAGTTGCAGCTCGAGAATCTCCTTCAACTTGGTTTGCAAGCGCGGTTCAATGACCGGAAAGGCGATTTCTATGCGGCGATCGAAATTGCGCGGCATCCAGTCCGCTGAGGCCAGCCAAAAAGAATCGGGCTCGCCATTCTGGAAATAAAATATTCGCGCGTGCTCGAGATAGCGGTCGACAATCGAGACAACCCGGATGCGCTCGGATAAGCCCTCCACGCCGGGACGCAGGCTGCACATCCCGCGAATGATCAGATCGATTTCCACGCCCGCCCGGCTGGCTTCGTAGAGTTTCTCGATAATCGCGGAATCGATAAGGCTATTGAGCTTGGCAATGATGCGCGCCGGACGCTCGGCAAGCGCCTGCTGCCTCTCGCGTTCAATCATGCGGATGAAGTGCTCGCGCAATTTCATTGGCGCCATCACGATGCGATTAAAGTCTTGAGGACGGGTATAGCCGGTGAGCAGGTTGAAAACTTCGGTGAGATCCGCCGCAAAATCTTCGCGGCAGGTAAACAATCCAAGATCGCTGTAGATCGCGCTGGTACGGACGTTGTAGTTGCCGGTTGAGAGATGGCAATAGCGGCGGATACCGTCGGCCTCCTGGCGCACTACCAGGCATAACTTGCAGTGTGTTTTGAAACCGATCAAGCCATAGACCACGTGAGCGCCGACCTCTTCCAACGCGCGCGCCCATGTAATATTCGCCTCTTCATCAAAGCGGGCCTGAAGCTCGACCAGCACCGACACTTCTTTACCGGCTTCGGCCGCCCGCGCCAACGCCTGGGCGATCGGCGAGTTGGAGCTGACCCGATAAAGAGTCATTTTAATTGCAAGGACCTTGGGGTCCTTGGCCGCTTCTTCGACGAAGCGGGTAACCGCGTCGAATGACTGATACGGATGGAAGATCATCGCATCGCCGCTGCGAATAGCGTTCCAGATGTCAGGTCCTCGCGCAAAACAGGCGAACGACAACGGCACCTGGACGCGGTCCTTCAAGCGCGGAATGTTCAGGCTCTGGTAGAGTTGAAACAAATCGGTGAACGCCGTGAACCCTCTGCCCGTGTACAAATCAGCGTTGCCGAGCTCGAGTTCCTCCACGAGCTGGGTAAGTAGCTCTTCGGGAAGATCCGGATCGTACTGCAGCCGCACGGCATCTCCCATCCGTCGTTCTCGAATGCCTTGCTCGACAACCATCAGCAGGTCTTCGTTACGCCTTCGTACCAGGCCGAACTCGGCATCGCGCGTGACGCGAACGGCATGCGCGGAGAGGATTTCAAAGCCCTGATAAAGGCGGGGCAGATAACGCTGCAAGACAAATTCCATCAAAACAAACGCGTGTTGCCCATCGCGCGCCGGCAACTGAATAAAGCGGGGAACCACGTGGGTGGGGATATGGACAATCGACAGCTCCGTATGAGGCAAGGGCGAGCGAACTTTCGATTTCAGCGATACCACCAGGGAGAGCGAACGGTTGGCGAGGTAGGGAAATGGATGACTCGGATCAACCGCCAAGGGAGTGACAATAGGATAAAGCGTTCGTTGAAAGAAGTCTTCCAAAAACTGTTCCTGGGCGCCGTTCAGATCTTCGGCGCGCATCAGGTGGATTCCCTCGGCGGTTAGCTGCGGCAGAATTTGATCGAGGAAACAAGCGTGTTGCTCTTCGGTGAGCTGGTGAACTCTTTGGGAAATCGCCGTTAGAACCGCAGCCGGATCGCTGGTATCGGAATCGAATCGCTGGGTGTCACGCTCCGCCTGCCGTTTGAGGCCGGCCACACGGACCATGAAAAACTCATCGAGATTTGAACTGAAGATGGCTAAAAACTTGAGTCTTTCGAGCAGGGGGACACGCGGATCTTTAGCTTCCTCCAGGACCCGCCGGTTGAAATCCAGCCATGACAAGTCACGGTTAATCAACAAGTCGTTTTCATCTGCTGCAAGCATCCTTATGAGTTTAACTCGTACGCGAGCAGGAACAATGGGGGTACCGATAGCGATCTGCCGTTTTGAAGGTCCGATCACCGGACCGGCACGATTCGGTCTTGACGAGTGGCAACATAGATAGTATTCGACGCCATACAGGCTAGTTCTGAATTGAAGGAGGGCATATGCCGGTAGAGATTGTCGACATGGTCAAAAAGGCTCATGAGCTTAAGAAGAGAAAAGTGCTGCTCAATACCAAGCGCTTTCACGCGTGGGTTCATTACTATCCTAATCCGGGCGACAAAGACGACATGCACTGCCACAACGCCGATCAGACGTTTTATGTGATCGAGGGCGAGTGCTCGATGCATTTTCCCGACGGCGGCAAAGCCGTGATGAAACCCGGCATGGCGGCGCTGATCACGGGCGGATCCTTCTATCAGTTGGAAAACACCGGCGACGGACCGATGATTCTCATGGGCAACCGTTCCGGTCCCTCGGAGGACATCCAGCACATCAATTACGAGCT
>CAYZXN010000044.1:0-8248 GCA_964482425.1 uncultured Syntrophobacteraceae bacterium
CGAAGTGTAATCTTCGACCGTCTTAGTGAAAGCGTCCTCGGTTTTGCTGGGCCGGTTTGCTTGACTGGTCCCAAATGCTCCTTCGTAATTGTCCATCTACGTTTCCTCCTTGTATTTTGCGTTTCAGAATATTTCGGTTAAAGTGCCGTCCTACACAGTGAACGAGCAGCGGGGTGTCAAGGCTGTGAGATTGTTGGCAACTGCCGCTCAAATCAAGGGAGCAAAACGTATACCATTGAATCGTGTGTCAGGTTGTCGAGCAATGGATGCGCTCTTTTCACGACAACCGGCCCGCGGCTATCCTAACTTCGACGCAGGAAGGCGCTTGCTGTTTCTTAAATGTGGCACATCAAAACTATTCTTGTTGGTCGCCGACCGCCTCGTGCGGAGCCGACGCTGCGCGTGAAGCGCGGCAGGTTCTATGGGAGGTGGGAACGATGTGGGCGTCGCGTCCTTTGGCTATTAAGAAAGACGGACGCATCGACACAAGAATATGGCGCGTCCCCGGTACTAGCGGTTACCGCTCGACCGCCGAAAAGGTCTGGTCTCAGAGGGCAAGGGTTGCGTCCACTTGATCTCCCTCGCGCTCAGGTCGGTCGCTAGAATCTCTTCGATCAGCTCTATACAGCCTGCTCCGTCGGCGCCGGCAGTGACAAAGTCAGCTATCTCCTGCAGCAGTGGAAGGGCGTTGGCTACCGCGACCGAACAACCGCACATGTCGAGAAACGCGTGATCGTTTTCCGCATCGCCGATCCCGACGACACTGTGGGCTGAAAGATTCAATTCGCGTAGCGCTGCGGTGAGCCCGCTTGCCTTATTCGTGCCGTTGGGCAGTACCATGACCGCCCCTTTATTGAAAATGATCTCGAGATCGAGTCCAAGCTCGTGGATCGTTTCTCGCACAACTTTTTCGTGCGGATCCGAGGTTGAGACAATAGTTGCGCCGACCGAAAGGGGGACTTGCCGTTCCCGGAGCCTGGCGATAAATTGCGCCGGCGGTGGATCAGCCAAGCGCCTTTTTTCTCCACTCCAGGGATCATAGAGCAAAGCACCGTTTTCAGCGACAATCCGACCAAAAAGATCGCAGCGGGTAAATACCGAGGATAGATCGTCCACTTCTCGGCCGGTTACCATGATCAGCTTCCTGCCGGATGCTGTCAAGCGTTCTAGCGCCGCTAAAGTATCGCCCGACACTTTACCTCCGCTAGCCAATGTACCATCGTAGTCGCAAGCCAGAGCGAGATACCGCATGTGTCCGTTTCCTCCGCGTCGTCACCTGAGGTTCATTTCTATAAAATAGGGGATGCGGGACGCTAATTCAATTCGTGGTTTTACTTCTAGGATGACGTGTTTTACTCTGTGAACTGCGCGGCCTAATTCCTAAATGACCTAAAGAGATTTTTATGAACGAGATTATTCGCTTGCCCGATGAATTCTACATCCTCGCTACCGCTTCGGCCGCGGAGGAGGCGCGAGTCCTCAAAGAGGGTGAAAGCTTCGGGATTTTCGATCACTACGGCGATATTCGTCAATACGGCTTATGCGAGCAGGGGATTTACTATGAGGGTACGCGCTTTCTATCGCTCCTAGAGTTTCGCATCGGCAATGTCCGGCCTTTCCTGCTGAGCTCGATGATCAAAGAAAACAACGTGCTTTTCACCGTGGACTTGACAAACCCTGATGTCTACGTCGATGGCAGAATAGCGCTGCGCCGCGGCGATTTGCATATCTGGCGCTCAAAATTTATCTGGCAGGGGACCTGCCACGAGCGGCTGCAAATCGTCAACTACAGCCTTTCTCCCATCGAGCTCTCGTTCTCGCTCCGATTCGATGCTGATTTTGCCGATATCTTTGAAGTGCGCGGAGTGAAGAGAAAACGCCGGGGTTTTCGCCTTACAGACGAAATCGACACCGACGGCGTCACATTTAGTTATCGCGGTTTGGACAAGGTCATTCGGCAAACGCGAATCGAATTCGCGCCGGTACCCGAGAAGCTGACAGGCGCGGAAGCATCCTACCAGCGAATTCTCACGCCGCAAAAGCTCGAGGTTTTTTCCGTCAGCTATTCTTTCAAATCGAGCCATGAGCCGTTTTCGGTGCCGCGCGCTTTCGACCGCGCGCTCAAGGACGCGGAGCAAGCGCTGGAGTCGTATAAAAGGGAAGAGTGCAAAATCGATACATCGAATCACGAATTCAATAGCTGGCTGAGTCGTTCCTACGCCGACATTCACATGATGATCACTGACGGTCAGAATCTCTACCCGTATGCAGGGGTGCCCTGGTTCAGCACCGTATTTGGCCGTGACGGCATCATTACTGCCTGGGAGCTGTTATGGGTTTTTCCGCGCATTGCCCGCGGCGTATTGACACACCTGGCGGTGACGCAGGCGATCGAGGTTCTGGCCGAAAGGGATGCCGAGCCGGGAAAAATCCTGCACGAGGCCAGACGCGGCGAGATGGCGGCGCTCGGGGAAATACCCTTTGATCGCTACTACGGCAGCACGGACAGCACGCCGCTGTTTGTCATGCTCGCCGGCGCCTACTTTGACCGCACCAACGACCTCGAGTTCGTACGCTCGATCTGGCCCAACATCGAGCTGGCGCTGCAGTGGATCGAAAACTACGGCGACGTCGACGGCGACGGCTTTGTCGAGAGCGTGCGCCATTCCTCGCACGGTCTGGCGCAGCAAGGTTGGAAGGACTCGTGGGATTCGGTTTCCCATCAGGACGGCAGCCTCGCGGAGGGGCCGACTGCGCTCTGCGAGGTACAGGGCTACGTCTACGCGGCCAAGCATGCGGCGGCGCGCCTGGCGGCAGTGCTCGGTCGCGTCGACGAAAGCCGGCGGCTTTTCGATCAGGCCGAGCAGCTTGCGGTTCACTTCAACGAGGCGTTCTGGTGTGAAGATCTCTCCACCTATGCTCTCGCGCTCGATGGAGAGAAGCGCCCCTGCAAGATCAAAGCATCGAATGCCGGCCATTGTTTATTCACGGGCATTGCCACTCGCGAGAAAGCGCAGCGAACGGCGCACACGCTGATGAGTGAGGAGTGTTTCTCCGGCTGGGGCATCCGCACGTTGGCAACATCGGCAGCGCGTTACAATCCCATGTCCTATCATAACGGCTCCGTGTGGCCTCATGACAATGCCATCATCTCTGCCGGGTTTGCCCGCTACGGTTTCAAGCAACTGGCCTGCAAGGTGATGACGGGCTTTTTCGAAGCCAGCGTGTTTCTCGCTTCTTATCGTTTGCCTGAGCTGTTTTGCGGATTCAGGCGGCGGCAGGGCGAGGGGCCAACTCTCTATCCCGTCGCCTGCGCCCCCCAAGCCTGGGCCGCGGGCTCAGTCTTCTTGATGCTGCAGGCTTGTCTGGGACTGTCGGCCAACGCCACTGACTCGAAGGTTTACTTCGATTCTCCGTTGCTGCCGGAGTTCGTCGAAAGGGTTCGCATCGAGAATCTCACGGTACGGGAATCATTTCTCGATCTCGTAGTGGATCGTGCTTTTCAAGGCATCGGCGTGGAGCGGCGACAAGGCGACGCGAGCATCGTTATCAGCTGAAGATTTTATGAGACGGCGGTAGATCCTCAAGTACCCTTCAACCATGCGCGCGGCGCTAAAGCGCTTTTCGAAGACCTCTCGGCAGCGCTTTCGGTCAAAGCCTTGAATCTTTTCGATGGCGGCCAACGCGCCCTCGATGTCATCGACGATAAAGCCGGTGATCCCCTCCTCGAGCAGCTCCGGAACCGAACCGCAACGGAACGCGATCACCGGCGTGCCGCATGCCATTGCCTCGATCATGACCAAACCGAAAGGTTCGGGCCAGTCAATGGGACACAGCAACGCATAGGCGTTCGCGAGGAAATTGTTTTTGGCGTTTTGATCGATCTCGCCGATGAAATCCACAGGTGCTCGGCGTAGCAGCGGTTCAATCACCTGCTCCATATAGAGCCCGTCGACGGCATCGGTCTTGGCGGCGATTTTGAGCTTCATGCCTGCGCGACCGGCTATCTCGATGGCCCTGTCGGGTCGCTTCTCGGGCGAGATCCGGCCAAGGAAGGCGAGATAATCTCGCGTTTCGTTTCCGCCGCAAGCATAAAGATCGGTCGGCAGGCCGTGGTAGATAGTTGCCTGCCAGTTGGCGTCCGGTAAAGGCGTGCGCTGGTGGTTTGATATCGACACCACCGGCATTTCCGCGAATGTTTGATAGAGCGGAGTCAGATCGGCAATGTCGAGACGGCCGTGTAACGTTGTGAGCTGCGGCGTTGCATGCCTGCGCGACAGGGGAAAGTGCAGGTAATCGATGTGGAAATGAATAATATCGAAAAACCCCGCCATCTCGAAAACTTCTTCGAGCATGACGTAGTGGTGCGCCAGAGGGTCGGTCACTCTGGGATCCATACGCAGAGCGCGTTTGCAGGGCGCGACCAGCCGGGCTGCGGTCACCGAGTCACCACTGGCGAACAGCGTAACATCATGGCCGAGCTTGACCAACTCTTCGGTCAGGTAAGAAACGACGCGCTCGGTACCGCCGTAAGCCTTAGGCGGCACGCTTTCGTATAGAGGAGAAACCTGGGCGATCCTCATCCTATTTACTCGAACTCGACAAGCGTTGATACTTAGGGCTGCCTTTTGTGCGGGATGCGTTCGACGTGGTGTTCCGTTGCAGCTTTGCAGAAGAAGCCACAGCAATCGTTATGCCAGCGCCGCAAAATTGCGCGAATCTGCGGCGCGCGAACATTTCATAGATCTAAAACAGAGTTGAAGCTACTGAAGCAACTCGAATAGGTTTCGTCTATCGCGTAAACGACACGACATGAAGGTATCCTGTTGCTGCAATGGGACGAACACGCGATCCCGAAATTTCAGGGTGAAAGCGTGCTGGTGCTTTGCCGGTGAAGTTTTAATTCACGAGCGCGCAAGCCTGAAGCACAGGCCAACGGACTTTTAGTTCGTAGAAGTTGCCTAGTGTTGCCCGGCTCTCGTGTTTTTTGCTTGTAGGGGTGAGACCAACGACGTAGTATCGGAGCCAGTCAAATATCCTCGACCCTATAGTGCACGTCAGATCGGTTATCAGTCGGCGCACAATTGCCAAGCTGGAGAACCGTATGAATACGAGACAGCCACCGGTTACTCTCGATGACGTGGTTCTAAACTCGGAGCTGGCGCTTCGACACGCCGGCTCTCCCGATCACGAAACTGAAAACGAAGCCTTGATCGCGCTGGCGCAGGTCATGGCGGATTCTCCCGAGCTGATTTTGCAAAAACTTGTCGAAACCGCGGCTCGTCTTTGTCGCGCCGACACTGCCGGCATAAGCCTGCTGGAAACGCATAGAGGCGAGGATGTGTTCAGATGGGAAGCATTGGCGGGAGCCTACGCCGACCGTCTTAACAACGTCCTGCCGAGAAATGCCAGCCCTTCCGGCATCGCCATCGATCGCAATGCCACACAGCTCATGTATAGACCGGAACGCCTGTTTCCCGCACTACAGGTCGATCCGCCAGTGGTGGAGGCACTGATCATTCCTTTTAATGTCGAAAGTAACCCCATCGGCACCATATGGATCGTAACTCACAATGAGAATCGCAAGTTCAATCAAGAGGATGAGCGAATCGTAAAAAGTCTCGCGGTAGTCGCTTCGGCGGGATGGCACATGTGGAAGGCGCGAACCTCCGCCGAGAGCGCCGCTGTCATGGCCGAGCAGCAGAGCAAAGGACTAGTCGCTTCAAACGAAGCGTTGAAAATCCAGGTGGTAAAAAGCGAGCTGGCGAAGCAGACGCTTCAACAATTGAGCCAGGAGCTTGCGCGCAACGTTTATAGCCGGACGCTGGAGCGGGACGAAGCTGAGGAGCGACTGCGGCAGGCGCATATCCTGGCGGCGGTCGGAACCGCTACCGCTAAAATCGTCCACGACCTGGCAAACCCGCTCAACGGCATTTTTACCTCTCTCCATCTTCAAGACAGTTATCTGGCGGAAAGCTCGAGCCAGCTTCGTGAACAAATCATGGAGACCACTCGCTATTTACACAACCAGGCTAACCGCATAAAAATCTTCATTGATGAGCTTCGAGAATTTTCGCGGCCGTTCCAGCTCCAATGCAAGCCTGTGAATCTCGGCAGATGGGTTGCCGACTTGATCACTGAAGACGCGCGTTTCGCGACGAAAAAGGCGCCGCTCGTCGAAATCCAGCAGCAAATAGCCGCTGATTTGCCGCCGGTGCTGCTGGACAGCGAGAAGTTCGAACGTGTGTTGTTGAATCTGTATAGGAACGCCCTCGATGCGATGCCTGAAGGAGGCCGGCTGATTCTACGCTGCTACGCGCATCAAAAAGACATTTGTCTGGAAATTGCCGATTCAGGATGCGGTATTGCCAAGGATCTGGATGTTTTTACGCCTTTCGTCACATCGAAAGTCAACGGTTGGGGACTGGGGCTATCGATTGCGCAGCAGATCGTCTCAGCGCACAACGGCACAATTGAATACACGAGCGAGCTCGGCCGTGGAACCACATTCAAGATCTGTCTGCCTGCACTTCACGCGGCTCGTTTTTAGGTGATGGAATATCCAAGCGCTTCGATTCAGGCCATGCAGCCTCTTGCCCGCGCCTTCGGCGGAGCGATCCTGTTCGCTATGCCAATGCTGATGACGATGGAGATGTGGTGGCTAGGGCTCTACATGGATCGATTGCGGCTCTGTTTGTTCCTGGTGCTGGCGTTTCCCCTGCTTGTCGGTTTGTCGTATCACGCGGGATTCGAGAAAACGTTTCGGCTCCGGGATGATGTTACGGACGCTTTCGTGGCCTACGCCGTCGGCTTCGTTGCTTCGGGGCTGGCCTTGTTTGCATTCGGCGTGCTCACCGGCGACGACTCTCCCGGGGAGCTGCTCGGTAAGATTTCGTTACAGGCGGTGCCGGCCAGCATGGGAGCTATTTTGGCTCGTTCTCAACTGGGCATCGAAAAAGCCGAAGAACGTGAAAAAGGCAGAAACGCGAGATCCGCCGGCGAGATTTTTCTCATGGGCGCGGGAGCTCTTTCTTTTCCTTCAACGTCGCGCCTACCGAAGAAGTCATGTTGATCACGTACAAGATAGGCGAAACGCGCGTGCTTGCCATCATGGCTGCTTCGCTCACCATCATGCACGCATTTACCTATACCCTGGGATTCCGGGGACAGGCCGATCCGGCCGAAGGAACGCGTGCTGTGAAGTTCTTTTTTTTTACCGTCGTCGGTTACGCGGTTTCTTTCGGCATTAGCTGGTACGTACTGTGGACCTTTGGGCGCCTGGATGGCGCGCCGTTGGTTCAACAGGTTACGGCGGCGGCCGTACTTGGTTTGCCCGCGTCGATCGGCGCCGCCGCCGCTCGATTGATTCTTTAGCAGCTATGGCCGCAAGACGACAAAGCCGCAACGGACAAAAAACACGCGCCAGTCATATCATTGAATGGGTTGTCGCCGCTCTGGGAGTGCTGACACTATGTGGATCGGTCGCTTTCCTGATCTACACTGCGCTGACCGAAGAAGATGCGCCGCCAAGTATCGGCTTTCACACTGTCGCCGTTCATTCGGTCTCGGGCGGCTATCTGGTCGAAGTCGCGCTCCGCAACTCCGGCAGCCAGACTGCGGCGAAACTGAAGGTTGCAGGACTGCTGAGCAGAGACGGCCAGGTTGTCGAAACCAGTGAAGCCAGTTTCGACTATGTGCCGTCTCGGTCAGAACGGCGCGGTGGTTTGTTCTTTACGAATGACCCGCGAAAATTTCAACTCCGCTTTCAGGCGCAGGGTTACGAAAAACCATAGCCAATATTGAGACGAAAAAATTCCACGCCCTCCGAGAAGGTTGCGCACAGCGATCGTTTGTCGCGATGCCTCTGGCAGATTCGAACGGCACGGCAAGTGCGAAACTCGTGTGCAAGATCCGGCGGCATCTTGTGCCGTCGCCGTTTGCCGGATTTCGAACAATCGCTGCCATGCGCCAGCGAATGCACCCATGAAGCGCACCTATTTGTACTCATGTCGCATGAGATCGGTTTCATAGTTTATCCGAAAAAATCAAATAACCGACAATAGGCGCCGTGCTTTACCGTGGCATTCTCCTTGCGCTTATAAAAAGCTGGTAACTCCGGTGAGACAATGGGCAACGAGGTTCGCATACTCAGCCTGGTTTACTGACAGAAAAAAAGCGCTGCTCCACCGGTGAGATACTGCTGTTGACTGCGGTACGGCACGAGTAACTTGCCGGGTGTCATTGCAAT
>CAYZXN010000045.1:0-10122 GCA_964482425.1 uncultured Syntrophobacteraceae bacterium
ATTGGTAGCTGGTCAACCTGTGAACTGGCGTGGATCGAACGAGATGGGACTCAACCATTTTACAATTTAAGGCTCGGAAACAGGTCTGTCAACCGAAGCATAGTCGTGCTCTAAGCGAAAAAATGAAGCGATTTTATTTGCTAGCTTCGCCAATTTACACAGCGGAGAATATTAGGGGACGGGGGAGGCCGGTTCGTCAGCACCGGCTGCGGCCCTACCGGCTTAACTTGTCCGATTGGATTGCTGGCCGAGGCCGCAAACTGGAAATTTGAATGGGAAATTGTGCAGCGGTTCACCACCGCCGGGCTTTACGATAACTGCGGCTCCAAGTTGCAGTCCTGCCGTGAAATCTTGGGTAACGGGATTGGGCTGAAGACGTGCACCATGTTCTCTACCAATGTCCATGGTTCAAGCGGATGCGCTGCGCTGCGTGTGCCGAGTTCCGGCGCTTTGCCGGCTTCGCCGTGGAACACGCTGTCGTAGGTCGTGAAACCACTTTTCTCGATGATTTCGGTTGCCGCAACCAACTCAACGCTGGTAACGCCAGGCTGGCAGACCTTTCTAACGTTCTCGTAACACTCCAGAGCGACGTCGAAGAGCTTGCGGTACAGTGGCGTAGGTTCCCGGCCCACGGCAAAAGGTCTGTGTATCTGGGTCGAATAACTCCAGTAGCTGACGGTCAGCTCGGTGATAACGACGCTGCCGTTCTCGATTACTCTTTCAGTCGCGCGTTGCCAAGGCACATAGCGGTCTGGCTCGTCCATGTGTGTGGCGGCGATGAAGTGGATGCCCGGATCGCCACCGTATTTTAGGTAGGCGTTATACACAATCGATAATATTTCCTGCTCGTTTATCCCGGGTCGAAGACCTTGCTCCAGAGCGACGCACGCTAGATCGGTCAGGAATCCACTGCGCCTCAGATAAACGAGCTCCTCCTCGCTGCGCACTCTCCTGATTTCGTTGAAAGTCGGACCGAACTCGACGAACTCCGCTTCCGGAAGCAGGCGCTTCAGTTCTGTCACATGGCCATAGGCCATGCCGCGCATACTCACCAGACCGATCCTGCGTTTGGCGAGGCTTCTGCGGCAGATTTCGTCGACAAGCGTGGTTGTGGGTGACGGGCCATACCACCGGACGTCTGGAAATATTGACTGGGCCTTGGCACAAGGCTGATGGTTGAAAAAATGTAGAAAGCAGCTCGCCTCTCCATGCCGCGGGAAAAGCAACCAGCACGGCGATTGGGCGAGGTAGTTCGAAAGGTAATATATTTCTGAAGAACCTCGAGCGCCCGAAATCAAGATGGCATCCAAATCCTGTGCTTGCATAGCGGCGCGCACCGTCTGATGACGGCGACGGTATTCTTCTTCGGAGAAACGTGGGAATAAATTACTCGGACGACTGACAGACGGCATATGTCTTCCCCGCTTAGAGTGACTTTGCTTATCTAGGCACTTTGCCCAGTACGGGTCAACCAGCGGCGGCACGCAGCCTGCGCTTGCGAAGCGTTCCGGCGCCATTGGAAAGCGGAACTTGTATAAACGTTCCAGCCTTTGGTCCGATCCTTGACAATCGTTCGCGGGATCGGCTAGTGCTTTAAAATGATCGAAGCTATCCGCTTTATCCGTACTGCAGAGCGGTAATGTCGCGGCTCTATGAGGCCCTGCGAGGAGGAACTATCATGAAACCACAAGAATGGCGGCAGCAGCTCGGTGAATGTGTTCGGGATCTGTTTCGTTCGCCAGAGATGGAGCATTTTTACTCCATTAAGATGACTGCTGAACGTGCCCGCATTTACTTGCTCCAGTTGAGTCTGTACGTCCGGCAGCGGCGCAACTACTGGCCGCAAGTCGCGGCCAACTGTCCCGAATTCGACGTTAAACAAAGGATCATGTCGCACGAATATGAAGAGCTGATCGAGGACGAGCACTCCAAACACGGCCATCTTGATCTTATATTCCGTCAAGGAAAGGAAGTCGGTCTGAGTATCGAGGAGATAATACGTGCGGAGCCGCTACCAACCACTACCGCGGCAATCTATGCGTGGTTCTGGATTGCTCGAAACCGCCCCTGGCAAGAAGCTATAGCGGCGTCGACGATTGCGGAATGGACCAACGATGACCGGCTTCTGGGTGACATTGGCGGCGGCAATTGCAGCCGTTTGTACAAGATTTGGAAGCAGGATTTGAACTTCGATGACGCGCAAATGCCGAACTTTACCGCGCACAGTAAGGCCGATGTTAAACATTCGGATATGTTTATCGACGTCCTGGAAAAATATGTGGCAGCGGGTCGGGAACAAGATGTGCTGGATACCGCTAAGGAATCCATGGAAATTCATCGGGCCTATTTTGGCGGCATGGCGCAGTCGATGTCGAAAGCATCATAGCCTTACACAATAATAATAAGGAGGCCGCCGATGAAGCTTGCCGAGCTGGACAGCGAACTAGAGAAACAACAATTATCCGGCTTCTGGCGAACTCGGGTTCCATCCCATTCTCCGGAAGCAACCTATCTGTGGAAATGGGAGCCGCTTCTCGACGGGCTCTACAAGGCAAGCGAAACTATCGGTATCGAACAGGCCGAACGCCGCGCTATCCGACTCGTAAGTCCCCATCTGCCGATCAAATCGACTTCACACACGCTGCAGTTCACCTTCTCGATTGTAAACCCCGGTGAGATTGCAAAAGCGCATCGCCATAACATGGCGGCGATTCGGTTCGTGGTTCAAGGCAGGGGCGCGTATACCGTCGTCGACGGTGAGAAGTTTCCAATGGCTGAGGGCGATCTTATTCTAACGCCGAATTGGACCTGGCATGAGCATCACAATGAGTCTGAAGATCCGATTATTTGGCTCGACGGTTTGGATGGCCCACTGATTCAATCGCTGAACGTTCTTTTCTTCGAAGATTCCGCAATGCCGGAACAGCCGATTACACGAGTAACCGGCGAATCACTCAGCCGCTTGGGGTTTGCCCGCGCGCCCAAACGCGACGAAGCTCAATTTCGTGGAATGCCGTTCCGTTACGCCTGGCCGGATACCTACAATGCGCTGAAAATTATGAGCGAGACCGACCGCGATCCACACGACGGCACGCTGTTGCGCTACATCAATCCGGCAACTGGCGGTTATACCTACCCGACCATGTCCTGTGAAATCCAACTTTTCAGGCCGAAGGAAATAACTAAACTGCATCGGCATACAAGCACGTCGATTTACCACGTTTTCAAAGGTCGGGGCCGGACTGCGGTTGGCGAGCGTTATTTGGAATGGAGCAAGGGCGATTCTTTCGTCATTCCTCTGTGGCAGTGGCACTCGCACCAAAACCCGTTTGATGAGGAAGCGATTCTGTTCTCGATCAACGATCGCCCGGTAATGGAGACGTTGCAACTGTACCGCGAAGAGTCCGCCGCGTAGTGAGCCTGCGGCGCCAGCGCAGGATCAAGATGCTCCGCGCGAATATTTAAAATCTTGTCGTGGTTGTAATGACCGATGGCTTCCAAGATTAGAATTCGATTCGCCAGCCGTCCTTATGACGGTGCTTTGCCGATTCTGCGTGGCCAGATGCAAGTGCCCGGCGTCGATCTTCAGATTACCGAAACCGCCGACGTTGCCGGAATGTTCACGGGGATGTTCAAGGGACAGTACGATGTCGCCGAGATGTCTTTAGGGGAACTCATTTACTACACCTCCAGAGGCAAAGCCGACTTTGTGGGAGTGCCGGTTTTCCCATCACGGATGTTCCGCCATGGATTTATTTTTTGCCGGAGATCCTCCGGCATCGATCATCCCGACGCTCTGAACGGAAGAAAAGTTGGCTTTCTGCGATGGGTTCAAACCGCCGCCATATGGATGCGCGGCATGCTCGTCGACGAATACAAAATCTCGGCGCAAGATACCCAATGGTACATTGCGGCAATGCATCATTGGGATGACGTCGATCCCGGTGCAAAGGTTGAGACGCGCGACGGCTCGGTCATTCGCTGGGTCCAAAGTGACGGCCGGAACGCATCGGAGCGTGCGTGCCGCGCCTTGCTTGACGGAGAGATCGATGCATTAGGCGTGACGGAATCGCAGCTGCCGGTGTTACTTGCCAGTGATGCGGTGAAACGATTATTCGAAAAGCCGCAGGAAGTGGAGGCGAGCTATTTTCGGAAAACGAAAATCCTGCCGATCATGCACGTCCTGGCAATGCAGAAGAATCTGGTCGATCAACATCCGGAGCTGCCGGCGAAACTCTTTCGCCTCTACGCCGATGCCAAGCGCTGGGCGCAGCACTGGCGCCGCTCGATGCCGAGCCTTATCGAAGCCTGGCCAAGTCATCATCTCGATAAAGAAAATGAAATTTTCCAAACCGATCCATGGGTTTATGGATTGGAAGCGAACCGCCATGTGCTCGAGAGGTTTCTTTCATATTGTAAAAACCAGGGTGTCAGCGCGACCCCTGTCTCGCCTGAAGAGCTGTTTCATCCCAGTACTTTGAACCTCACCGATAATGATGTCACGAAATAAAGGAGTCCCGATGGCTACTGCACTGGCGAGTAAAGCTCAAATGACCGGCGCGTGCGATTTGCGCGATTGGCTCAGAGACGTGGAAGCCGCGGGACAACTGGAGAAGATTTCCGGCGCCCATTGGGATTTGGAGCTTGGCGCGCTGACGGAAATCATCCTGGAGAGAATGTCAGACCCGCCGGCTGTGATATTCGATGCGGTGCCGGGCTTCGATCCGCGCCGGCGGGTTCTCACCAATATGCTCGAGACCCTGGAACGCACTGCACTGACTTTGAATCTGCCGGTAGACCTCAAGACGATTCCCTTGATCGACGCTTTACGGGGACGCCTAAGGGCGCTTCAGCCGGTTAGGCCCAACATCGTGGCTACCGGACCGGTGATGGAGAACGTAGAGCGCGGTGCCGACGTGAACCTTCTCAAATTTCCCGTGCCTCGGTGGCATGAGGGGGATGGCGGCCGCTACTTGGGAACGGCGCACCTGGTGATTACCCGGGACCCCGAAACCGGCGTAGAAAATGTCGGATGTTATCGTGTCATGCTCCAGGACAAAGATAAGGTGGGTCTCTATATCTCTCCCGGCAAACACGGGAAAATGCATTACGACAAAGCCATGAAAGCCGGTAAACCATTTCCGGTGGCGATGGCCTTCGGCCAGCATCCACTGCTGTTTATCGCGGCTTCCCAAGCTGTTCCATTCGGCGTTAACGAGTACGACTGGGCAGGCGGCATTCTGGGGCAGCCCATTGATGTCATCAAAGGACCTTTAACAGGGCTTCATTTTCCCGCGTCGGCAGAAATCGCCATCGAAGGCGAGATTGTTCCCGGCGAGACTCTTCCTGAGGGACCCTTCGGCGAGTGGCCTGGTTATTATGCCAGCGCTCAGCGCGCGGAGCCATTCATGCGGGTAAAGGCATTATACTATCGTAATGAACCGATTATTTGCGGCGCCGCGCCGTTCAAGCCCACAATCCACGGTATGTACCGCTCCTGTTTGCGCGCGGCGACCGTGTGGAACGGCATGGAACAAGCCGGAGTTCCCGACATCCGGGGCGTATATTTGCCGCCGCCAGCGCAGCGCTTCATGATCGTCGTATCGATCAAGCAGCGTTATCCAGGCCATGCTAAACAAGCGGCGCTCGTTGCATCCCAGTGCCATGCCGGCGCTTACCTGGGCCGATACGTTATCGTAGTCGACGAGGATATCGACATCACTGATCTCAATGAAGTTGTCTGGGCTATTGCCACACGATCGGACCCTGCAACTTCGATAGATATTCTGCGCCGTACCTGGAGCGGACCTCTTGATCCGATCATTCAGCCGGGTCAAAAGGGACATAACTCACGCATGATCATCGAGGCGGTTCGCCCCTATGAGTGGCGTGATCGGTTTCCGGCAACCAGCGCGATCAGCGAGGAAACACGAAAAGAATACTCTGCCAAATGGTCAAAGGAACTTGCCTCGCTACAAGCCCGCTACGCGCAAAAGCGTTCGGCAGGCGCATGAAGTGGGTTTATCTTCCAGCAGAGATCAGTAGACGAAAATTGTAACATTTGGCCAATTTCGTCCATCTTGCAGATTCCCAGCGCTTTAGTGGCTTTGACTAGCGTTCTCCGCCTCGTCAAGGAATTATTTGGAATTATGAGGCCTTACATACACAAGTCTGGTACTGAAACCTGTCTGGCACACCTTATGCTCAAGATACGTTCAGGTTTAGTCTGGAAGGAGAACTGCGGATGGAAGAGATCATGACCCCGTCGGAGGTGGCTAATTTACTAAAGATCCATCTCAAGACCGTTTATAAGCTGGCTGAAAAAGGAGTCATCCCTGGAAATCGCATCGGGCGTAGCTGGCGATTTAGCCGGAGCGACGTGCTGGAGTTAGTCTCGAGTAAGCCAATGAACCTCTCGGAAAGCGAAAGCGATGGCGAAGGGACGAGAATGGTTGCGGCGAAGTGAGACGCATCATTTGGCGGTGCGTAAGCCACGCGGTTAAGTCACAGCAATGGCTCATGCGCGTAAACTAACCTTCAGTTGCGCCTCTAATTTCTGATATTGAGGCTTCCTGTAAATTCTGAGAAGGGAAATTTGCGGCGAGGGATACCCACAGGTGCCGACAGGATGTAAGCACAGGTTGAAATCCGTCCGCAGCCTGGACTCACAGCGAAGCACAATCAGGCTGAGTCGGCAGCGCTGAGATTAAAAATCCATTAACCTCGCGCGTTCGGCAGGTTTGAATATGGAAATCTTTATCGCCATTTCCAGTGGTATCGCGTTTCTGGCACTCATTGTGTATCTGTGGAACGCGGACAAGGATCCTAAGAAGAGTACACCAGATAAGAGCGGATCAAAATCAACTTCAACCCAGCAGCTTTCCCAACAGTCCGTAACCACGTCCGTAGTTGAATCGAAACGTATCGCTATTCTGGAACAACATGTCGAGTCGCTCACTCGAGAGCGCTCTGAATTGACGGCGGCCATCGAACGTTACAAGCAGCGGGAGGCGGCCCCTGAGCCGGCCACCGATCACGAGGCGATACTTACGGAGTACTCTCGAAGGATGGCTGCACTGGAAACCGAAAATTTCACCTTGCGCGCTCAACTCGTGGAGTTCGATACCGAAAGAAGCGGCTACCAGCAACAGCTGGCAAATTTCACGGGCATCGAGAAGCATTCGGCGAGTCTTGAAAAAGAAAACTCGGCTTTGCTCGAGCGACTTGAGATTCTTCAACGTGAGAACGAAACCAGCGCGAAAAAAATTCTTGCTTTGCAAGATGTCGCAGCGAATTATTCGCAACTGGAAGCGAGGATTGCGGATTTGAGCGATCAAAACGGCCGCCTGACTTCACAGCTCTCGAGCTTTCAAACCTCACTGCGCGACAAGCTAAAGCTTCAGCTCGACGGGCTTCAGGAACTTTACCAGAATCTGATGTCACCAACGAAGTGACTTCATATTCTTGAACCTCGTCTAAACTTCTGCGGCGCTTAGTCGTCACGCGTGCTCAATGCCGGCACCTTATTATTATCATTATGTTGGTTGCTGAAGGTTTTAGAAGAAGCGTGCTGGTGCGCCCGACAGGAATCGAACCTGTACTTAGGGTTCCGGAGACCCTCGTGATATCCTTTTCACTACGGGCGCGTTCCGGTTTTCTACCATCCGCCTCCTGTTGAGTCAACGCGCGATCCTCGTTGCGCAAGCCTGGGTCACGTCCACCATCTCGGCGTGGATTGTGCCGTTTGAGGCAAGCGTTTCGATTCCCGAAATACGAAATTCCCGACCGTGGAAGTCGCTCATTCTTCCGCCGGCCTCACTGACAATCAAACTGCCCGCGGCGATGTCCCATGGGCGCAGCTTGAGTTCCCAGAAGCCATCAAGCCTGCCGCAGGCGACATAGCAGAGATCAAGCGCAGCAGAGCCGCTGCGCCGAATTCCCTGGGTGTGAAGCATAAAAGCTTTGAAATACGTCAAGTACTCATCGGCGTTGATTCGACGGTCGTAAGGAAAACCGGTTCCCAGAAGTGCTTTGTCGAGTTCGCGCGTGGCAGAGGTTTGTATCCGGTTCCCATCGACGGACGCGCCTTGTCCTAGTACGGCTCTGAAACATTCACGGCGCAGAGGATCGTACACCAAACCAAGAACGACAACCGATTCGATTTCCATGGCAATTGAGATGCAAAAATGAGGATAGCCATGAGCGAAATTCGTCGTGCCATCAAGCGGATCAATGATCCATCGATAACCGTTGTTTGTGCCGGTAATCGAACTCTCTTCCTCGGCAAGGATAGAATGTGACGGAAAATTAGCCTGCAGCACTTCGACAATGCGACGTTCGGCCTCGCGATCAACGGAGGTCACCAAATCGACGGCGCCTTTGTAGTCGATACTCTTTGGTTGCTCCCAAGTCTCGCGAATTAATGTTCCGGCGAGCCTGGCCGCCTCCCATGCCGCGGACAAGTATATTGAAAGCTTATCGCTCATAAGACACTTTCGCAATTAGTCGGCTGCTATGCTAGCTAATGACGCGTGAGGATTCGAGCTCCGGCCAAAATTAATCTCGGATTGCGCATCGTCGGCAAGCGACAGGATGGCTACCATCTGCTCGACACGATCATGGTTCCAGTATCGCTATACGACGAGATTCACATCACAAGGGCAAAGGCAAAACAGATAAAAGAGGGAAGGGACGGCCGGCAATGCTTATCCGTCGTTTGCAGCGATTCTTTGGTGCCGAGCGGCCGCGGAAATCTCGTCTATCGTGCCGCCGAGCTCATCATGAGTAGGAGTCAAGTCCGCGCAGCGATTGACATCCATGTCGAAAAGAATATTCCCGTGGGCGCCGGGCTCGGTGGCGGCAGTTCGGATGCTGCGGCCACGCTCATCGGGGTCAACCGCTTTCTTGAGCTTGGCTATTCAGTCGAACAGCTAAAAGAATTCGGAAAAGCCCTCGGCGCGGACGTGCCGTTCTTTGTCGGCGGAACTCCTGCACGTGCCAGAGGCATCGGCGAACGGCTTTCGCCTCTAGGAGCCTTGCCCCGGATTTGGGCAGTGATCGTGTATCCGGGCTTTCCTGTAACCACAGCTTGGGTGTATCGAAATTTCCAGGCTACGTTGACAAAACCTATTGCAAATACTAGCATTAGTTCACTACTCAAGAAGCCGTTCGGTCAAATGAGATTACTCGTTAACGACTTGGAGACTGTAACGCTGGTTCGCTACCCTCGAATAGGTTTATTAAAGCAAAAATTGGTTGAAGAGGGCGCTGCTGGAGCTCTAATGTCGGGTAGTGGTTCTGCGGTTTTTGGCCTATTTGATTCGAGAGGAAAAGCTGCCCGGGCTTTTTCCCGGTTGCAGAAGGAGGAGGGGGTCGAAACGTTTCTCGTGCGTCTATTAAGTTCTTAAAACGATCGATATAGCCAAAGCCCATTGGAGGAAGTCAGGAAGTCGGTTAACCTGTCCAAAGAGGAGGTCTCGATGCAGGTTACGGAAGTAAGAGTCTTTCCTGTCGACGAAGATAAGCTTAGGGCTTACGTAACTATCACTCTCGATCACTGTTTCGTGATCCGGGACCTGAAAATTATCAAAGGAACCACAGGCTACTTCGTATCGATGCCAAGCAAAAAGAGAAAAGACGGAACGTACAAAGATATAGCGCATCCCATCAATAACGAAACACGGAGAATGTTAGAAGAGAAAGTCATCGCGGAGTACGAGAAAGTTATTGCGGAAGGTGGGAGCCAAAGGGCTCTCGGAAGCGGTTAATTGATATTGATCTTCTGCCCGGGCCGGATGAGCTTCTTTGCAGAAGCTTGGGGATGGGCGGTCGCCAAGCGGTAAGGCCCCGGACTTTGGATCCGGTATCGAAGGTTCGAATCCTTCCCGCCCAGCCAGTCTTCACCTTGTAATCGCTGAAAAAGTGTCATAGCTTAGGTTGCGCCGTTCAACTATTGAACGGCGCAATTCGTTTTAACGAGCTCTATTTTGCAGCATCGTAACGGATATCATCTATGGGCTCTGTGGCCGTCGCTTTTCGCATTTGGCTGCAGGATCATAGAGAACCGATTTTCGTGAACAACATGAGCCAACAGAATGCGGATCTAAAAATTTTCGCTGGTAA
>CAYZXN010000046.1:0-4757 GCA_964482425.1 uncultured Syntrophobacteraceae bacterium
CAAGGAGAAGCGCTTGGTGGCGTTGGATTTGAGTGCGCTGGTTGCCGGGGCTAAATTCCGCGGTGAATTCGAGGACCGTTTGAAGGCCGTGCTCAAGGAAGTGACCGAAGCGAGCGGGCAAATCATTCTCTTCATAGACGAACTCCATACGCTGGTTGGAGCGGGAGCGGCGGAAGGCGCCATGGACGCCTCGAATATGCTCAAACCTGCGCTGGCTCGCGGCGAGCTGCGTTGCGTCGGCGCGACAACGCTGGATGAATACCGCAAGCGCATCGAAAAGGACCCGGCACTGGAACGGCGTTTTCAGCCCGTGTTCGTCGGCGAGCCGTCGGTCGAAGACACGATCGCGATTCTGCGCGGCCTCAAGGAAAGGTATGAAGTCCACCACGGCGTGCGTATCACCGACAGCGCGATTATCGGCGCCGCGACTCTATCGCATCGTTACATCAGCGACCGCTTTTTGCCCGACAAAGCCATCGATTTGATCGATGAGGCGGCGTCACGGTTGAGGATTGAAATCGACAGTTTGCCCATCGAGATTGACGAGGTAGAGCGCAAGATCTTGCAGCTGGAAATCGAGAAGCAGGCGCTCAAACGTGAAGAAGATAAAGCCTCCAAGGAACGGTTGGCACAGCTCGATCGGGAGATCCAAAATCTCAAGGAGACCTCCCACGGCCTCAAGGCGCATTGGAACAACGAGAAGGAATCGATCCAGCGCATTCGATCGCTCAAGGAAAAGATCGAAGCGACGAAAGTCGAGGAGCAGAAGGCGCAGCGTGAGGGCGATCTCAATCGCGCCGCCGAATTGCGTTACGGCACGCTCACCCAACTGCAGAAAGAGTTGGAAGAAGCTAATCTGAAGCTCGCCGAACTGCAGAAGAACCAAAAGATGCTCAAAGAGGAGGTCGACGCCGAAGACGTCGCCGAGGTGGTGGCCCAATGGACCGGCATCCCGGTTTCGAAAATGCTCGAGGGTGACATTCAGAAGCTCCTCAAGATGGAGGACCGGCTGAAGGCCAGAGTCGTGGGGCAACCGGGCGCCATTCATGCCGTGGCCAATGCCGTGCGCCGCGCGCGCGCCGGTCTCCAGGACGAGAACCGTCCAATCGGTTCGTTCATCTTCCTCGGCCCCACCGGGGTGGGCAAGACCGAGCTCTGCCGCGCCCTGGCGGAGTTTCTGTTTGACGATGAGCAAGCCATGGTTCGTTTGGACATGTCCGAATTCATGGAAAAGCATTCGGTATCCCGGCTCATCGGCGCGCCTCCGGGCTACGTCGGTTACGAAGAGGGCGGTTATCTCACAGAGGCAGTACGGCGCCGCCCCTATTCGGTGGTGCTGTTCGACGAGATCGAAAAAGCTCATCCCGACGTCTTCAACGCGCTGCTGCAGATTCTCGAAGACGGCCGCATGACCGATGGCCAGGGAAGAACCGTTGACTTCAAGAACACCGTCATCATCATGACGTCGAACCTGGGTAGCCAATACATCCAGGAACTCGCCGATGGCGACCGAAAAGAATTGGAACGACGAGTGACAGCGGCCCTGCGCGATGCGTTCAAACCGGAATTTCTCAACCGCATCGACGAGATCATTATTTTCAACAATCTCGGTCGCGAGGAGATCAAATCCATCGTCGAGATTCAGCTCAAACGTCTGCGACAAAACCTCGCCAACAGAAAAATGGCCATGGAGATCACGGACGATGCCAAGGATCTGCTCGCCGAGAAGGGTTACGATCCGAGTTACGGTGCCCGGCCATTGAAGCGGACCATCCAGCGTTTGATTCAGGATCCGCTGGCGGTTAAGATCCTGGAAGGAGAATTTCAGGAAGGCGACAAAGTCCGGATCGATGCCGACGGCGACGCGTTGCTCTTCAACCATGGCGCGCCGTCGCCCGCGGCAGAGGGCATGGCTGAAAGGACCCTACATTGAAGAACGCGTTGAAAAGGCTGCCTGGAAAGAAAATCCCTTCTGGTCTGGCGCGGGTTCGAAAAGAGATTCCTCCTCCGGGCAAGATTTTCGAGAGCAAAAAGAGCAAGCAGGGCAAGCGGGGCAAAGCCGAACTTCGCCGGCAACTAATGGAAGTGTCGCTGCGCCAGTCTTCTTAAAACCACTCTGCAAATCTTTCTCCAGGGAGGCGGTCGAATCGGCTGCCTCCCTTTTTTGTTTTTTAAAGTATGGCTGATTCAGTCGATCGGAGCGAGACGCGGCGGGACCCGCGGCCAGTCTTATTTTTAGTCTGCACCGGACTCTTCATGGTCGCGATCAATGCGCGCGCCATGATCGTGTCCCTGCCCACCCTGACCGAGGTCTTCCACACCGATCTATCGACGATCCAGTGGGCGTTGCTGGTTTACGATTTGGCAGTTATCGGCCTGGTCCTCACGTTGAGCCGGTTGGGAGATCTCTTCGGCCGCAAATGGATGTACGTCATCGGCCTTCTGCTTTTTACCTTCGGCTCCGCCCTTTGCGGTTTGGTACGAAGCCCGGGGCAGTTGATCGCGTGTCGAATTATTCAGGGAATCGGCGGCGCGATGATCATGGCTCATGGCCGAGCCATCGCGTCCATCGTCGTTCCGGCAGCCCAGCGAGGCAAAGCGCTGGGGTTCACTTCGATGGCCTACCACGTCGGCTACATGATCGGCCCGACGCTCGGCGGCTTTATCATCGATACGATAGGCTGGCGCTGGATTTTCTACGTCAATGTTCCGACCGGTCTGGCCAGCGCCTATCTTGCCTGGAGGATCTTGCGTGAACGCGCGCCCCGCGCAGAACCGGTGCAAGTAGACTATCTCGGCGCCGTCCTCCTGTTGATCGGCAATACCTTTTTTGTCTATGCGCTGAACCAGTTTCCACATCTCGGCGCATTTCATCCGCTGGTTCTATCTTTGGCCGCCGCGGCAATCGTGGCGCTATTGTTTTTCATACGAACGGAACTGCGGGTGAAGATGCCGATCCTCAGCCTCGAGCTTTTTCGCAACCGGCTGTTCAGCGCGGCCAATCTGAGCCTGCTTTTCATTACCGGCACGCAGTCCGCCATCGGCGTATTGCTGCCCTTCTATTTGCAAAATCTGATGGGCTTTACACCGACCAAAATGGGCTGGATCATCATCGCTAATTCAGCCGTGATCATCCTGGTGGCCCCTATTGCCGGCGGCTTGTCCGATCGTTTCGGGTCCCGGCTGCTTTGCAGCATCGGTTCGGCGATTATTGTGATCGGCCAGTTTATGATCGCTTCTCTCGACCGCCAGTCGAGCATCTTCGAAATGGTTTTTCCTCAAGCGCTTACCGGGTTGGGTTGGGCGATCTTCAACTCGCCCAATCAGAGCGCCATTTTGAGCACGGTGCCCAGAGATAAAGTCGGCGCTGCCTCCGGCATGACCGTCACCACGGCGCGCATCGGCGCGGTCATAGGCGTCGCCTTGTCGGGGGTTTTGCTCACGCATGCGCTTTACACCGGCGGCATGCCCGCAGCCCAGATCGAATCGCCGCGAAGCTGGAGCGCATCGCCGGAGATATTTCTCGACGCCTTCAGCCACACGGTTCATGTGATCAATATTTTTGCCGTCCTGGCCGTGATCTTCTCGGCTATTCGCGGCGGCGACAAAGGCTGATACGTTCGGCAAGAATTTGATGCTGCATGTCGCCGCGAGGCGCCAACGAGCCGCGGCACCAGTGATCGGACACACTGAAACATGCAACCCGACGAACCAAAAAAGACACGATGGACCTTGCGGCTCATCCTTTTGAACGTGTGCATAGGGCAGACCGTTGTCGGTCTCGATCAACGCGCGATTACCGTGGCTCTGCCGACGTTGACGGAAACTTTCCAAACCGCCTTCACCACCATCCAGTGGACGGTGCTGGTCTATGATCTGGTTCTGATCGGCCTGATTATCACAATGGGGCGGCTGGGCGACCTGTTCGGCCGACGGCGCTTTTACAGCGCCGGTTTTCTGGTCTTTGTCGCCGGTTCGGCGCTCTGCGGCATGTCCCAAACCGTGGGCCAGATGATCTTCTTCAGAGCGATTCAAGCGGTCGGCGGGGCCATGATCGCGGCCAACGGCAGGGCGATTGTTTCAGTCGCTCTGCCGCGCGAGGAACGCGGCCGCGCCCTGGGTCTTACCTCCACGGCTTTTCATATCGGATTTCTGACCGGACCAGCGCTTGGCGGTTTTCTCATCGATACGATCGGCTGGCGTTGGATATTTTACATCAATCTACCGATCGCTCTCTGGGGCGCCTATCTTGCCTGGAAAATCATTCCGGAAAGCAAAACCGAAGGCAAAGTATCGGTGGATATCGCGGGCGCTTTGCTGCTGCTGGTCACCAACGGGCTGTTTATCTATGCCATCGACCTGTTGCCGCGGCTGGGCTGGCGCCACCCGCTTTTTGTTTTGACCTTGGCGCTCTCGCTGGTCGCCATGACGTTTTTGTTGATTGCCGAGAGCAAAGCCAAAACGCCGATCTTGATTCTCTCGATGTTTCGCAGCCGCCTTTTCACCGCAGGAATTCTGAGTCTGTTCCTGATCACCGCCACCCTTTCGGCCATTAATTTCCTGTTGCCGTTTTACCTGCAGAATTTGTTAGGTTACTCGCCCTCCCAGTTCGGCTGGATCATCGTCGCCGACTCGGTGATCATCATGTTCATGGCACCTATCGCCGGCACGCTGTCGGACCGAGTGGGCTCGCGCCTGCTGTGCACCATCGGCTGCGCCGTCATCGTCATCGCGCAATTCTTCGTCGCCTCGCTCGG
>CAYZXN010000047.1:0-5645 GCA_964482425.1 uncultured Syntrophobacteraceae bacterium
GACTTTGAAACTGAACACTCGGTGTCTTCGCTCCTTCAGGTTCGCCCGCGCTCAATTTTACTGCGGACGGGATGAACGCAGGTTCGATTCACTTGAACGCAATGCTTGCACCCTTGATTACGATGGCCGGAGTCGGGTAAAGATTGTGCTTCTCGCGAGCGCGGAATCTACGATCCGGCGCACGCGATTGTTGGCAATCAGCTGTAACAAACCTAATACGGAGCTGTCATGGATTTAACCTTTGCTCATTATCGAAACCGCTTTTGCATGTTTCGCACGTATTACGCCTTGGCGGCGGGCGAGGTGAAGCCGGACGGTTTTAACCTGAAAGTCATCGAGTTGCCGGATCCGCCGAGTCATGAGCAGGAAGAGGCGCTTATCCGCGGCGATGTTCAGGTGGCCAACTTATATCTGCCAAACTTCCTGCGCCGCAAGTTGCAGGGCGCCCCTATTGTCGGTCTTTGCACCGAATGGAAATCGACAATGAAGGGCAACGGCATGTTCGTGCGCAAGGACGGTGCGGTGCAAAATCCGACGGATCTCGCCGGCCGGGTCATCGGCTCGCATCAAGGGCCGCATGCCATCCACCGCTACTTACTGCGCCACCGTTTCAAAGTCGACGATTCAACGCTTACCTGGGTGTCTCATCCTCAGGAGCGATTGCTCGAAGCGCTCAAGGAAGGCAAAGTCGATGCGGTGGTCTTGCTCGATCAGTTCTTTTTCCAGGGCGAAGAAGACCCGCAAATACGCTGTCTCTATACCGATGGCGAAATCTGGAAGGCGCTGCATGGTTTTCCCGAGATGATCAAACACATGGTAGCGGCGCGGGAGGATTTGCTGCGCGATCATCCCGGGCTGAAAGAGAAATTACTGAAGGCTTTCCGAGCGTCGTTCGCCTGGAGCGAGCAGCACTTGCCGGAAATCGCCGACGAATTCGTCAAACGCTATCCCGGCGATAAAAAGGCGCTGCTTGCTTCGGCACGTTATCCAAATATCGAGTTCACATTCACCGAGGCCGAGCAGAAGCTCGTCGATGCCGAAATGGATATGATGGTCGAAGTCGGCTGGATCCCGCGCAAGGCCCCGGTGGCTTCGCTGTTCGCCGTTTAGACCGATCCGCATTCAAGCCGCGAAGGGACCCTGCGGCTGTTCACGTTTTGCCGAGCATCACACGATTATTTCACGCAGTATGAAGGAGGATCTGAATCAATGGCACAAAATCCTGAAGCGCTGGCTAAGCAGAACGCAGAGAAGGTCGAGTATGACTGGGGTACGCTGTGGCCGCATCATCATAAGGAAAAAATGAACTGGGCGACCGGCTTTCGCACCAAAGGGGACGTCGATATTCTATTTCTCTCCGGCTCTACCGGAAGGGACCCATTCGAGGATGCGCCGTGCCGGACTCCCGATCAGGAGCGCGCCGGCAGAGGAAGAGTCGTCGGCGGCATCAAGGAACAAACCCGCCAGTGCCTGGACGACATCAAACATAATCTGGAAATGATGGGCGCCTCGCTCAAGCACATCGTCATGTTCCGCTATTACCTGAAGCGCAGGGAAGACGTCTTCGATATGCGCGACGAGATGTACGCGTTCTTCGAGGCCAATGAGCCGGATTTGCGGGCGCATCCGCGACCGGCGACGTTATTGAGAGGGGTGGGCATCGATCTTCCGGACATGCTGATCGAGATCGAAGCGTGGGCGGCGGTGCCGAGACAGAAACAGGGTCAGGAAATTCGCAACGGCTAATACGAGCCGGTGCGGCGCCGAAAAGATCCGGCGCCGCACCGGCGTTCGTTTGCAATAAGCGGTTATTTAGACGTGAGGATGGCTTTGAGCTTTGTTTTCAAACCCTCATCGACGTCGAACATTTCGCCCACTGTTTTGTGCACTTCGTCGCCGGTGAGCGGATCGATTTCCAACTTGGATTTTTCGGCCTCGGCTACGAAGGCCTTGTCTTTGAGAGTATCGGCGAAAGCTTTTTGCAGCGTCTTGACGCGGTCCTTCGGCGTGCCCGGGGTGGTCGCATAGACTCGCGTTACAGTGGACGGCAGCAATGCCCCGGTTCTGAGCAGACGTTTGTCCTCCTCCGTCTTCACCAAATCGAAAGCCAATGGCACCTTCGGCAGGTCGGCATGAGGCTTTTGCGTTGCCTGAATAACGACGTTGACATCGCCGCTCTTCAGTCCGGCGGCCCAGGTCGGTTGGATTGACTGCCACGCCCAGCAGCCGCCCGCCACCTCGCCGCCGTCGGCGGCGACGCGAACGTCGGCTGTTCCCTTGTAGCCTTCGACCATCTGTATGGGCAGATTAAGCGTGGCTTTGAGAAGCCGCGGCACGTCGCCCGTGCTGTTTCCCGGGCCGAGCGCGCCGATCTTGACCGGCGTTTTGGCCGACTGCCATTCCTGCAGGTTGGTCACGCCGCTGGACTTGTGCAGCGCGCAGGCAACGTGATCCTGCACCGGCACTCCGACCCATTCATACTTTCTCACGTCGAAGTCCAAGCCCGGTAATCCGAGCACCCGGCCGAGCAGCAGATAGCCATTGAAAATTCCGAACGTCAGTCCGTCGGGTTGTGCCGCGCTGAACAGATACTTGGCGGCGATGCGCGTGGCCGCCCCGGTCATATTTTCCACGATGAAGTTGGGTTTGCCGGGAATATGGTTTCCCATGTGCCGGGCGATGATGCGCGAGTAGGTATCGAAGCCGCCTCCGGCGGACCCGCCGACGATGATACGAACGGTCTTGCCGGTGTAGAATTCCTGCGCGAAGCCGGTCTTGCCGGAGATGAAGCATAGAGTCAAGAACATCAAGAAAGCTGCGATTTTCATAGGGTCACCTCCTGAGTGATAGGCGCTTTATAGCGCGGCAAGAGATTGTGTCAAGACGCTATTGGATCTGAACTGCTGCTGAACGGACCTACCCGTGTCTGAGAGCATCCTTACCCCGCGCAAAAACTCTCCGAGGGCAGACCTCGCTGCCTCCGTTACCGCGGCGGCAGAGGATCGGAGCCTGCCAGCTTGTTGAACAACTGGACGACCTCGGGGTCGCGCGGCATTGCTTTGATCGCTTTCTCCAGGGCTTCCGCCGGCAGCGGAGTCGGATTGTCGCCGGTGAGCTTGTGAAATTCTTTGATGAACTCCGGATCGCTGAGCGTCTTGCGCATGGCGTTGCGCAGTACCTGCACCTGTTCTTTCGGTGTCTCCGGCGGCAGGAAAAAGCTTTGCCCCGAAAGGCGAAACGAACGGAACATTTCCAGCAGCCTTTTTTCTTTTGCCGATGCGGCGAAAGTTTCAAGTTCCGGTAGTTGCGCGAAGCGCGGATGTCTTTCCCCTATGGGAATTTCGATGGCGGCGTGGATGTCCACCAATCCTTTATCCAGCCACTCAGGGGAGCGCAGGATGATGGTCTCTCCGGTGCCGGCTCTGGCGTCTAACTCACCGCTCATAAGGGCAATGTCGATCTCCGGGCCTTTGTAACCGGTGACGAATCTTGGCTCCTTGAGACCGAGGTAATAGGCGAACAGTCGGCCTACAATATAAACCGGGTGCCCGACCGATTACGCGCCGATGCGCACGCCGCTGGCAGCGCGTAGCTTCTCCAGATTGGTCAGTCCTGTGCTCCTGTTGGTCATGAAAATATAATGTTGGGCGCTGTCCGGCGTGCCGAGGTAGATAAACTTGTCGATATCGTATTGAACACCCGAAGCGCCGAGCACCGCGTTGGCGACGAGCGCCGCGCCCATGCTGCCAATCGTGAGACCATCCGGGCGCGCTGCGCGAAAAACGTGGTTGGCCGCCTGCCGGCCTCCTCCCGCTCCCATATATTGAGTGATGATCACGGGATTTCCCGGAATGTGCTTGCGTAGGATCGAAGTGACCGCCCGAGTTCTCATGTCCGCCGAGCCTCCGGAGGGGCCGCCCAGCACAACAGAGATCGTTTTGTTCTGATAAAAAGGCGCCTGACCGAATACCGTCTCGGCGCTCAGTCCGAAGGAGAAAAGCGCAACGAGAAAAATTGTTTTCATGTTTCCTCCCTGCCGGCTTAAATTATGTAAAAGAAACATCAGCGCGTTTTCTTGCGCTGCTCGGCGATGAAACCGTTGGCTTCGAGGTTGCGAACGAAGCTGGCGTCCATGATCTGTTCTATGTCGACCTGGGCGATCTTCGGGTTCACAGTAGCGACAATCCGCTGCACCGACTTGTAAGCCGCGGGATTCGGCGCCAGGTCGAGAGTCGCCATCAGCCGCAGCACTCGATAGGAGGCTTCAACTTCGTCGGCTTTTTGCAGGCGAAGATTCTTCCCCAAGACTCTCATGACCTCCGCCTTATTACCGGGCTCGAGAATAAAAGCGGTGGCTTCCACGAGTCCTTTCGTCAGGCGCAAAAAGAAGTCCGGACGTTTGGCGATCATCTCTTTGAGCGCGCAAACGCTTGGTCCTTGGTACGGCGCCTTGAGTTCCGCGGCGTCCACCAGGGATCGAAAGCCGGCTTTGAGAGGAGCCTCGCTTAGGCTGTACGTCATCGCGGCCGCATCGATGTTGCCGCTCATGAGCGCTTGCGCAATGACCGGACCATCGCCGATGACGCGCATTTTGAGGCCGTACCTGTCCGGATCGACACCCAGATGATCGAGAATTATCATCGTCTGCAGCCAGAAGCCGCCGCCGATGCTCTGCACGCCGACGACGCGCCCGCGCAGTTCCTCTATGCTCTTGATCTCTTTTCGCACGATCAGCTGGCGCGGAATCTTGTTGATCGCGCTGGCGATGCAACTGAGCTTCACGCCGCCGGCGACCGTGCTGAGTATTGTCGACTGCGCGGGCCACACCGCCTCAACTTCGCCGGCTATCAGCGCGGCGATGCTGAGCGCGCCGCTGCGCACCTGAATCATCGAAGCGTCGATGCCGTGCTTCTTGAAAAAGCCGCGCTCGATTCCGACCCACATGGGCGCGGCCGTTTCATTATAGCCGCCGTACGAAACACGAAACCGCTCCTGGGCAGGCGCCGCGGTGGGCAGAGTCAAAGACAGCCCGAGAAAAATGACGGCACCGATGGCAGCTATAAATTTGGTAAGATTCATCTGTTCCTCCCATGGCCGCATGCGCGGAGCTTGTTCAAAGGCTCCATATTCGAAGTTCAATTCGCCCGATAACAATCCCGAAAACAAATGTGCGCCTTAAAAAAACTGGGCTTCATCGTTGAACGATTGAACCATTGAACGTTTGAACGATTCTTATCACTCGACCCATATCATTGACCGGCACTATCCCTCATCCCGCTGCCGCTTGGCAACCGATTTCTTAGCGGTTGGCCAGCGTGTCGTTCTTTGCGCAGTCTGATTTGCAGCGAATTGGTGGCGTTATGAACAGCTAACAATGGGCGCGCGATTTTGCTGGTTTTTCCTGGCCGGCTTTTTGACCATGCCGAGCAGCGTCAGCATGGCCGCCGAAACCTATGCAATGCAGGCCAAAACATGCTGCGTGTTTCACGCACGCCGATAGAGGACGTGAAGACGACTTCGCGCGACTGCATAAGCTGCCGGCCGCCAATACGGCTGACCCGCAACGCTTCATCGATTTGACGATCCTCGAGGGTTGGAAAAAGAAGGGTTTTTCAAATCGTTGTACAAAGATCGATGGAGATCCT
>CAYZXN010000048.1:0-7936 GCA_964482425.1 uncultured Syntrophobacteraceae bacterium
AAACCGCTTTGGAAGGCTCAGACTGCCGTAATTTCTCGTTCAGCGAAAATCAGAGCGGCCTGCATGAACCCATTGCGTCAAAGTCTCCCACTGAATGTCGCGCTCTTGATTGCAGCGACCGCCCGTTTGCTCGCAAATTCCATCAGCGCCAGCGTCGAGAATGGCATGATTGACGGCCGGCCCGACACGATCCGTCGGCTGGTTCAGGATCTGAAAACACAATTGAAAGACCTGCGTCACCTGGAGATTTATCGACGTAACGGTATCGAGGCGTTTTCCGATCTGGAAACCGTCAAAGAGCTGGACTTGGCCGGTTATCTCTCGCCGGGCCTGGTCGAGACGATCTCTGAGATGAAGCGCCAGCCGGGGGCCCGTATTACCGATCCTTCCTTTACGCGCGCCGTCGAGACAGCGGAATCTCAGGAGACCTTCGACTTCGCTGGCAGCCGAACCCTGCCCCTTTTTCAGCCGCTGCATAATCGTCAGGAGTGTTACGACTGTCATGGCGACGACCATAAGGTCCGGGGTGTTATGCGTATCAGTCTCAGTTTTGACGATCTCGATGCCGAGTTGCGCAAGGCGCGCAACCGCGAAGCCGGAGTGGCGCCGTTGACGATTCTCGGCGTTTCCGCCGCCCGGATCGTTTTCATGCGGCGCGTTTTGTTGCGGCCGTTGGGTCGAGTCATGGCCGTGGCCCAACAGATCGGTGAAGGCAATTTAGATGCGCATATCGCCGTCGAGAGCCCGGATGAGATCGGCCGCCTTGGCAGCGCGATCAATGAACATGAGTGCAAGACTAAAACGGGCGCACGACGAGCTGGAATTCAAGAACAAAACCCTCGATGAGACGCTCAGAAGCCTTAAAGACTCTATGCGGCGCGTTAAATTTCTCGAGCAGCTCAAGGGTGAACTGGCCAAATTCGTTCCGGCATCTGTGAAAAAACTATTGGAGCAGAATCCCGATGCCACGGAGTTGGAGAAACGTGAAAAAGACGTCTCGGTTCTGTTTCTTGATATTGCCGGATATACCCGCCTGTCTGAGCAGATGGATGCCAGACACCTCAACCGCCTAGTGCAGAATTATTTCTCGAGCTTTCTTGAAATCATCCGCGATCACCAAGGCGACGTGAATGAAACCGCCGGCGATGGTTTGATGGTCATCTTCCAGAACGAGCGTTCTTCGAGCGAGCATGCGCTGTCAGCCATCCGGGCCGCTTTTGCCATTCAGCGGCGAGTCGAGGATCTCAATGACGAGTTCCGCGGCGCCTTTCAACCGCTTTACCGCACATCGGGATCAATAGCGGCCTGGCTCTCGTGGGCGCCAACAAGCTGGCTTCGGGAGCCGATGCGCGCCGGACCTTCACTGCTATCCGGCCCTGTCCCATCTTGGCGGCGCGCATCGCCGGACAGGCAACTGAAGGAGAGATACTCGTCAGTCAGGGCACCGCCGACCGTATCCTGGGTTAATTTGTTTTGGAAAACTTGGGTGAACGGACGCTAAAAACGTCGCGGAGCCGGTGCGTTTGTACCGCGTCATTCCACCTGGGATCTATGTCCGCATCGAACGGCAAAGCTGATCTTTCGGCTGGCAAAGTGGCACTGGCGCCGACACCTGGCAGTCGTCGCGGATAAGGCGGTGTTTACAGGCGCAGAATCATTCCTTCGGCGGCAACTAGAGAGGCGGGAAAAAGACGTCGCGCCAGTTTTCCTATGCGGTCGATACAGCGATCATCATGTGTCGGTTCATGATGAAACAACACGAGTCGTTTCACAGCGGCTTTGCGCGCCACCTCGGCGGCTCGCTCCACAGTGCTGTGCCCCCAGCCTTTGCGTCGGGGATATTCGGCCGTCAGATACTGGGCGTCGTGTATTAATACGTCGGCGTCTCGGACAAACTCAATGATCTCCGGGTAGCCGCCGTGTTGTTCTTCGACGTCGCTGGCATAAACCACGCTCTTGCCGTTATAGAAAGCCCTGTACAGCATCACGCCGTTGGGATGGGCGTGACTCATGTGAGTTCGTATAGTTAGTTTGCGTCGATCCGTGTGTTTAGACCGCAGCGTCTGCACAACCGTGGAAGCGCGTGCGCCCTCGCGAAATTCGATGGACTCGTCACCTGCGAGTGAGCGAATGAGCTTCTTTGCGGGAGCAGCGTCCAAACCGACCGGGAAAAGCGTCGGGTCCATGGCTGCCTTTAGAGTCTGATTCAAGGATCGTCGCCCTGAGCCTGGACCGAAGATATAGATCAGGTTGCGCTTGTCGAAGAGCGGTTCAAAAAAATAGAAACCCAGCAGATGGTCATGGTGAGTGTGGCTCAGCATGAGATGCAAAACTAATGGGGCTTTGTTCTTCGCGAGGATTTCTTTGCCGAGCCGGATAATGCCGGTGCCGGCATCAAAAATGACCCGCTGTCCTGCCGCGTTTAGCTCGACACACGACGTATTGCCGCCATATCTAAGGGAATCGGCTTGCGCTACTGGATAGCTGCCCCGGACACCCCAGAATTTGAGTGAGAAACTGCTTTGGTCCATTAGTAAAGTACGCGTTGTCCTATCGGTTCGCGTTTCTCCTGTCTTTGCAAAACAAGTAAGTTGCTGACTGTACCCCAATCAGCCATGCGGTGACAAATAAACGTACTCTGCTCTTGTCCTACAAAGGTTCAACCTTGCCGTCGTGCAGCCGGATGCCGTATTGTGACGATGGCAGTTTTAGGTTTCAGACAGAATGCTGGTTAATCAGCACTGAACAAGGAGGCAGACTTGGCTGAGATCGCCCCAACGTTTCAAAGTTCCGATATTTTAAGGGAAGCGCCGCCGGCGCCCAAGCGCGGAATACGATTTCTTGTTTCGCTCTCGATTTTCATAGTCGTTCTTGCCTGGGCCTTTCAAGGCGTAAGGATCAAGCCGGCAGAGTTATTTCAGGGAATACCTCAGATCGGCCAAACGCTCGCCCGTATGTTGCCTCCCGATTTTTCAAAGCTGACCGAACGTAGATATTACTTTTTTCCGCAAGACCTAACTTGGGCGGAGCTGTTATTCCCGCTGCCGCTGCCGCAATCGCAAGCTCGCACGAAAGAGCGCTGGTGGAACAATATTTTTCCGCAAACGGTTTTGGGGGCGACGTTGGAGACGGTGCAAATGGCTCTGGCGGGAACTTTCATGGCTCTGGTGGTGGCGTTCCCCTTGGGTTTTCTGGCCGCGCGCAACACCACGCCGCATCCGTTCGTGTACCATAGTGTACGTTCGGTGTTGAATCTCTTGCGAACCATTCCCGACCTTGCTCTTGGTCTTTTGTTTGTAGCGGCAGTGGGCTTGGGCGCGTTTGCCGGAACCCTTGCGCTGGCCATCCACACCGCCACTGTACTCGGCAAATTGTTATCGGAGTCGGTGGAAAATATCGACGAAGGCGTAGTTGAGGCCATCCGCGCCACCGGGGCGGGCTATACCCAAATCGTTTCATTCGCGGTTTTACCGCAGATACTGCCGGACTTGATCTCGTTTACGCTGTATCGTCTCGAAACCAACATACGTGCGGCGTCGGTGCTTGGTTTGATCGGCGCCGGCGGCATTGGTTACCTGATGAATGCCAGTTTTCGAACGTTCCAGTATCAGGAAGCGGCAGCCATCGTGCTTGTTCTTATCGCGCTGGTTATGTTAGTGGATTACGTCAGCTCGCGTTTACGAACGCTGGTAATTTAGCGCATTTAATAAGATCGCAGGTGAAGACTGAATGGAAAAAGCCGCTGCCGCGGGTGTCTGCACGTGTTCAGGGAAAGTTCTTTACGTTCTGAGATGGTTTGGTCTCCCGCATACACTCATCAATTTGTCATAACACTGTTTTTTGAAGGCCTCGCGGTGATCTGCCGATCTGTAATATTTTACTGGAGAAGTAACTTTCGATGATTCAAACCGTAGGATTGGTGGCTAAATACCAGGAGCCGAAGGCAACCGAGATGGTGCGTTGGCTCGTGCCTTGGCTGAAGAAGCGGGGCAAAAAGGTTTATGTGGAAAATGGCATCAGCCGCAGCGGGGGCATCGCCTCCACCAAAAAGGAAATGGCCGCGAAGGCGGATCTGATCATTTCGTTGGGTGGGGACGGGACGCTGCTCAACATCGCTCCGCTGGTAGAAAGGCCTGATGTCCCGATTCTCGGGGTGAACCTGGGAGGGTTGGGATTTATCACCGAGGTGGCGGCAGACGAATTGGAGTCCGTGCTGACCCCAACGCTGGAAGGCGACTTCCAAACCGAGCAACGGATGACCCTTGAGATTCACGTGAAGAGTAAAGGAACCAAACCGCATAGGTTTAGAGTCCTCAACGACGCGGTGATCACCAAAGGAGCGCGCAGCCGTATCATCAATCTTGAGACCTACGTGGACGATGATTACCTGTGTAACTACCGAGCTGACGGGCTGATCATCTCAACCCCCACCGGATCCACTGCTTATTCCTTGGCGGCTGGCGGGCCGATTTTAGAACCGGCGCTCAGCGCTATTATTCTCAGCCCGCTGTGTCCGCATACGTTGACGAACCGTCCGATTGTCGTGCCGGGTCGCGCGAGCATAAAAGTAACGCTGCGCTCCTTCGGCGATACCGTAATACTGAGTCCGGATGGCCAACAGGGGATTCGGTTAAACAACGGCGACAAGGTCGAGGCGCGAGATTTTGGTCTTCCAGTGTCGTTGATTAAACTGCCGAGCCGCAGTTACTATGAAATTCTGCGGGAAAAGCTCAAATGGGGAGAACGCTAAACCGGCGATCCTATGCTGCGCGAGCTGCGAATTAAGAATTTTGCGATTATCGACGAGGTGGTGCTCGAGCTTGGGCAAGGGTTAAACATCATAACGGGGGAAACCGGCGCGGGGAAATCGATCATTCTTAGCGCGCTAGCTCTTATTTCTGGAGAGCGTGGCAGCTCGGACATCATCCGGCACCAAGAAGAAGAGGCGACCGTCGAAGCTCTATTTGAGACATTGCCAGCCGGGCTCAACGGCAGGTTGCGCGAGGCGGGATTCGACGTTGACAAAGAATTGGTCATCAAGCGGGTTGTTAACCGCTCGGGCAAGAATCGCATCTATCTCAACGGTAGTCTCTGTCCATTGAGCTTGCTGACAGAAGCCGGGAGTTCTCTGGTGCATATCTACGGGCAGCACGAGCATCATACCTTGCTGCAGGCGGAAACCCATCTCAATCTCCTTGATGCTTTCGCCGACCTGGACGCCAAGGCCAAGTCTATGAAGGAGCGGTTCCACGCGTTATCGCGCGCTTGGAAGCAGCTCGCGAAAACCCGTGATGCATTCGAAGCGCAGCGCAGGGAGAAGGCGCTTTTGGAAGCGCAGAAAGAGGAGATCGCGAGGTCGGCTCTGCGCTCCGGGGAAGAGGACGAACTGCGCTCGAGCAGGAATATCCTGGCGCACGCCGAAAAGCTTCATCAAGGCTGTCGTGAAGGCGAAGAAATTCTCTATGAGGGCGATGCCGCGCTGGTGGGTCGTCTGGCAAAATATGTAGGGAAGGCGCGCGAATTGGCCGCCGTTGACGGGGGGTTGAAATCGACTATTGAATTGCTCGACTCTTCGCTGGCGCAATTACAAGAAGCGGCATCACAACTACGGCGTTACGCCGACCGCATCCATTTTGATCCGCGAACGCTGGAGCAGATAGAAGATCGACTGGCTGAGATCCAACGGCTCAAGCGCAAGTACAACGGCGAGGTCGAGGACATTTTAAGGATGCACTCCAGTATCGAGGAAAGTTTGCAGAATTTGCAGCACTGCGAAGAACAGATCCTGACGCTGGAAAAAGAGTTTGCAGAGGCACGCCAGTCCGCCTGGGATAGTGCCGAAAAATTGTCCCATGACCGGCAGCTAGCGGCAAAAAGGCTAAAGCGCGAGATGGAGAAGGAGATCCGCGCTTTGGGCATGGCGGAGACCATTTTCGAGGTGCGCTTTATTCACGAAGAGGAGAAACCCGACAACCCGCCGTATTATATTGCCGGAAAGAATCTGACCGAGCGAGGTATGGATCGAGTGGAATTCCAATTTTCGCCGAATCCCGGGGAACCCGTAAAGCCGCTTGCCAAAATCGCTTCCGGCGGTGAACTATCGCGTCTGATGCTGGCGCTCAAAGCCTTGGTGCTGACACCCGGCGTGCTTTCCACCCTCCTTTTCGATGAGGTCGATGCCGGCATCGGTGGCAGAGTCGCCGAGATCGTTGGGAAAAAGCTCAAGCAAGTTGCCGCTCGACATCAGGTCATAACTGTCACGCATCTCCCACAGATAGCCGCCATGGCGGACGCCCATTACGTTGTTTACAAAGAAGTAGACAAAGGACGAACCTTTACTCAGGTCAAGCGGCTTGGCGAGCCGGAAAGGAAGTTGGAAGTAGCGCGCATGCTGGGAGGAATCAAAATTACTGAAAGGACCCTGCGCCACGCCGAAGAAATGATTGGCGCGAAGATGAAAGTCGATGAATAGTTGCGATAGAGCGGACTTCGTACTGCTCCTACTCGAAGACGATTTGACTTTTGTCGCGGGTTTCAGGATATTGAGCGAAATCGATATCGGCTCAACTTTCTTGCATTGTTTATGCCTTGAAGTTCCGCCGCCGGTGTGTGGGGCCGTAGCTCAGTTGGGAGAGCGCTTGAATGGCATTCAAGAGGTCGTGGGTTCGACTCCCATCGGCTCCACCATTTGATACAGTGTAAAGAACTCCTCTTTCTGAGAGGTTTTGCCCTCAGATAGGGGAGTTCTCACTGTCATCGGCAGCTTATACGTTAGTTTCACTTCACTTCCACGGACTCTTACTTCCTTCAGAATCTCTTTAAGAAATTCTTTCTTGTACCCAATCTTCTTTTGGCGGAGCCGTAGCTGCACCTCCCGGATATAGGCATCCATCAGGCGCGTTGGTATCGGTAGGATTTTTGCTCGTCCTTGAGACCTTTTCTGCAAATCGGCCTTGCGCCTCAGAAGATCTTCGCGTTGCCCGCGAAGCTCTTTAATACGGCTGGCGCATTCCTCAAGCGATAGAAGTCCGTTCTCCAGGGTCTCTTCCCAGCGACGGATTTTCGCTTCAACAGACTGTATCGCGAGTTCTACGGCTTTTTCCTCCGCAGTTGCCTCGGGTTTCGGTTTCTGAGCCTTGATCATGAGATCGATGTATTTTCGGACATTCTCTTCGGTCAGAACCTGGGCCTGAATTTGGTCCAGTACGGCCTGCTCAAACTTCTCCTTGTTGAGCAATGGCGCACTGCACGTTTTACGACCGCGTTTCAAATACGTGCCACAAGAATAATAGTGATGTTTGCCAGATTTTGCGGCGGTTCCCACGTAGTGGTGGCCGCAAAAATCGCAGACCACGAGGCGGCTCAGCAGATATTCGGTACGATGAGCGAAAGAGTTTCGGACATTTGCGCTTTCACTTTTGAGTTTCTCTTGGACCCGGCCAAAGAGTTCCTGATCGATGATTAGGGGATAGAATCCTGGAATCTCCATTGGCTCCCTAGAACCTCCGCCTTGGTACCGGTTGTAGTCTAAAATTCCAATATAAGCCCGGTTCCGTAGTATACGGGAGATAAACATGACGGCGAAACGATGGCCCTTGTTTGTTCTGAATCCTTCGCTATTAAGCTTCATGGCAATGGATTTGTAACCGGAGCCGTGATCATAGAGGTCGAAGATCCTCTGAACGATGGGGGCAGTATTTTCATCAATGACCGCTCTGCTGATGGTTCGCGTACGCTTATGGCCTTGCTGTTTTTCGATGATTTCTTGTTTGTATCCGTAAGGTGGGCGGAAGATGAGATGCCCATTAGCCGCCCTTTGCTTCAAACCCTTCATGATTTCCCGGGATAAGTTGCGGCTGTAAAACTCGGCCATCCCGACTATCAGATGCTCCATTAGGAAGTTTTCCGGGGTATCGGAGCCGACCATCGGTTCGGT
>CAYZXN010000049.1:0-4255 GCA_964482425.1 uncultured Syntrophobacteraceae bacterium
CTGTTGCTGGAACTAATTTCCCAAAACTTTTTTCAGGCGATCGACAACCTCCGGTGGTTGACCGGTAAGCTCCTTGGATAACGTCTGCAGTTCCTCGCCGCTGACCGGATCGAACTCATAGTTTCTCTTCTTCACTTCCGCTATGAACTGCTCGTCGTTCATAGTCTTGGCGTATGCTGCGCGAAGGATCTTCAGCCGATCGGCTGGAAGGCCGGGAGGACCGAACATCGGCCTCCCCATGCCATCGGCGCCGAGCAGCACGGTGGCCAAGCGCCGGCCCGATTCAGGCGTTTTGTATTGGTCCATTAGCTCAAATACCGTGGGAGTCTGCGGCAGTCTCGCGTCTCTTTTGGATCCCGTCTGAAAGAGGTGGCGGACAAAGTTGTTTTTGCGCCAGGTGTGATAGGGCTCTCGGCCGAAGAAGGCTTCGATGGTGAAAGCGCGACAGTGAATCTCGCCTCGCTCCACTCCCAGGTCAATGTCAGTCCCGCCGGGATAACCGGTAACAATGTTAAATTTGGCTCCGACCGTTTCCTCCATCAGCTTCGGTAGGTAAGAGTCAGGCCCGGTGACTCCAGTAGCGCCGCACTTGGGCGGCTCTTTGGCAGTGCGCACGTCTTCAATAGTCTTGTAAGGCGTATCGGCGCGCATATACATCTGCGAAGCCCCACGCGCCGGCGAGCCGATCCAACTGAATTTAGCCCAGTCGAATTGGATTTCTTTTCGTCCGACCAACTGATTCAGATAGAGGGAAGGAATGACCGAACCGATCAATGTCAATCCGTCAGGTTTGGCAACTGTATAAAGATGGTTAACCGCAACGACATGGCCTGCGCCTGGCATGTTTTGCACGATGAACTCGGGATTGCCGGGAATATGCTTGCCCAGGTAGTTGACAATCAGGCGGGCCCAAAGATCGTACAGGTTCCCCGGCGGCGTACCGACCAGCACGCGAATAGTTTTTCCCTGGTAGAACGGCGCCTGGGCATGCGCCGCGACGCTCCACAAAAGCAGCAGAGAGAGAAAAGGAGCAACAATCCATCTCATGGCAACCTCCTAGAACTATCAAGATCAAAATTTTGCCCAAGCTATTCGAAACCGCCGCCGACCGTCAAGGCAAAAATTCACGAGCTATTCGAGAGTCCGTGCGCGTACGTTTGCTCTTGGAGCGGGTGCTCGCGTAGAATCCCGCAGCATGTTGAGAACATCATTGTGAATGAGAACGCAAATCACGGCATACCAAGGAGGTTTTTTTCATGATCCTTTCGTTGTCCTGCTACCGATTACGCGGCGCGACTCTTCAATTTCTGAATGCTTGTCGATCGCATCGCCTCTGGCAAATTTTCACAGGCGTCTTGTTGCTTGCCGCTCTCATGGCCGCAGTACCAGCCGCAGCCCAGGACGGGCGCAGGCTCCGCGCCGGCTATACCGCTATATCCGGCAATATGCTGCCACTATGGGCCGCCCGTGAGGGTGGCTACTTCAAAAAACACGGACTCGATTTTGATCTGATCTCGATGCCCAGTGGCAATGAAGGAATGAATGCATTGATCGCCAACGAGTTGGAGTTCCTCGCAATTGCCGGGAGCACCACCGCAGGGGCGGCCATCGGCGGAGCCGATGTCGTGGCACTTGGAACAACCGTCGAACGCTTGGTGGCATTTTTGGTGGTGGCACCATCGATCCAAAAGCCCGAGGATCTGAAGGGCAAGTCGGTGGGCATCAGCCGCTTCGGCACCTCCATCGACACCGGTGCGCGAATCGCGATTCAGCACTATGGCCTCGAACCGATCAAGGACGTCTCCATCGTGCAGATCGGCGCAGTATCTTCGATTCTCAGCGCGATGCGCGGCGGCCGTATCCAGGCGGCCATTCTTACCTATCCGTCGATCATTCAGGCGCGCCGTGAAGGCTATCGAGAGTTGCTTGACATCGCCTCCCTCGGCATGCCCTATGCGTCCACCGGCATCACAGTGCGGCGCAGTTATCTGCAAAAGCGCCGCGACGTTGTAACCAACTACGTCAAAGCGATTCTAGAGTCCATCGCGCGAGTGAAAAAAGACAAACCCTTTGCCATGGAGGTGATGAGCAAGTATCTGCGCAGCACGGACAAGGAAATCCTCGAAGGTACCTACGACATTTCGGTGACGAAGTATCTTAAACGCGTTCCTTATCCTACTCCCGAAGCGTTTGGCTCGGTCATAGAGGAACTGGCACAGGTCAATCCCAAGATTAAGGGACAGGATCCGAGAAAATTCTACGACGACAGCATTCTGCGACAGTTGGACAAGAGCGGTTTTATAAAAGCTCTCGACCATTGATGGCCGAGTCTCACGGTTCAACGGATCAAGTGCTTTGATAATAATAAACAAGGCGGAATTTTGACCTTGCTGGCTGAACGGCATGAAGAAAGAGTTTAATTGTTATCGTTCCAGGCGAGGCCGAGGCCCGAACAAAATGGCCTGGCGACGCAAAGTAAATTTCCCCGCTGCCCAGGACGATAACAGCCGTAGGTTGTGACTCGGTGAAATCACGTCATTAATTCTTTTTACAAAGAGAGAGGTAAACATGCGCTATGGATGGAGGGCCAGGATCGGTCATATTGCACCGGCAATTCTCGATACCTCGGGGGAGGAAATGCGCAAGCTGTTGCCCGAGGGTGTGCTTCACGTCGGGTTGACCATCAGCGAGCCGATTCAAACGCTGGGTGCGGAGCAGGCGGTGTCCGCTTTCAACCGTATGATTGACGCCGGCAAGAGACTGGCCAACGAGGAAGTAGACGTGCTCATTTGCGGCGGTGCGCCGGTGGCTCTATCCAGAGGTCCGGGCGGCGACGCCGAGTTGGCGGAGAGCCTGCGCCGTGAAACCGCGTTACCGGTGGTGATGGCCAATGGTGCCGTGATTGAAGCGTTGCGCTTGCTCAAAGCGCGTTCCGTGGTTGCCGTCAGCCCGTTCATCGACGCACGCAATCACGAAAACTTTTCTCCAGGCGTCGGGATTTGACTGCCTTGCCGCCGAAGGGCTGGGGCTGGTCAAAAACATCGACTTCGCGCGCCAGTCACCGGAGGCCTCGTTTAATCTGGCGCGCAGGACTGCCCGCGCCCATCCGGAAGCTGATGCTATTTATATCGCTTGCCCGCGTTGGCCGAGCGTCGATATTATTGCCGCCCTGGAGGCCGATACCGGCAAGGCGGTGGTTGCGGCACCGGCGGCAATGGTGTGGGGAGCGCTTAAAGCTTTGCGGATCTTCGATTGCCGGCCGGGCTACGGACGGTTGATGGATTCGTTGCGAACCGCCTGAAAAACTGGAAGCATTCAGGTTTCACGGTTCAATTGTCAGGGTCGAATATCTGCTCGTGGCGTTGCTGGTTTTTGAAATTCGAGACTTTTCCCGATGCAGAGGTTCGCTGCTAACTACCAACCCTGCGGCGCTTCCTCTTCCTGCTAAAAATACATCCCCGCGTCCTGATGGGCGCGCGGCAGCGGCGAGACTATGGAGAAGAGAAATTTCATGATCCAATTCGTCACGGCCGCCAGGATAAAAATCAACAGCAGCAGAGCGTACATCTCGGCGATGCGAAACTGGCTGTAATACTCGACGATCATAAAACCCAAACCTGCCTTGGCAATCTTGGTTTCTGCGAGCAGCGCTCCGGTGACGGCTGCCCCCAGTCCGATTCTAATCCCGGTAAAAACCTGTCCGGCGATGGCGGGTAAATACACCCGGCTGGCGATCTGCAGAGTGCTTGCGCCCACGGAACGGGCGACGTCGAGATAGACCGGGCGAATTTCGCGCATTCCGGCGATAGTCAGTAGCACGATGGGGAAAAAAGCCGCGATGGCGCCGACGGCAAGCTTCGAACCCACGCCGATGCCCAGGAATAAAATAAAAATGGGAAAGATAACTATCTTCGGCACCACGGCAGCGTAGAGGATAAGCGGCTCGAAGATTTCCAACCAGCTGCGCCGGCTGCCGAAGATGATGCCCAGCGGAATTCCTGCCAGTGCCCCCAAGACGAGCGCGCCGCCCACTGCAGAGAGACTGGCCTGTAAATGGGGCAACAGAATAGGCGTGGTGATGTAGACTCGGAGAGATTGCAGAATCGACATGAAAGATGGAAAGAGATCCGGAAACAAGATTCCAGTCCTGCCGATGAACTCCCAGACGACGATGATGCCGACAAGTGTGAGAGCTTGCACGGCGGAAGGCGTTTGCAGCCGCCGTCGGAGAGACGTGACATTTGCTTGTGTCATA
>CAYZXN010000050.1:0-4357 GCA_964482425.1 uncultured Syntrophobacteraceae bacterium
TTCGAAGATCATCACTGCTCCTCACGCAAAAGTACGCCGATCTTATGCGACAAAAAAACTCCTGACAAGAGGGATCGAGGCGTGAGGAAGAAAGCGGAAGATCAAATCAGAAATCGAAGAACGGACGAGCATGCTCGTGTGCTGGAGCGTTCGCAAATACCGCGGGAAAGCCGCCACTCACGCCGTCGATGTCTTGTAACTGCGCCGATAGAAAACTATCGCCGACGGCTAATTTTGCCACCCATTGACTCCTGAGCGCACCGCTGAGTTCCATAACTTTTTCTAATACTCGACTGACATCTCCATGAAAAGTAGTCCGCCATGCTCGGAGTCGATGAACAATGCCGTCACACATGCACCATGACTTGGCCACACTCAATCGCGATCTCGTATTCGCGGCCGTCGACGATCACTTTTCCAGTCACCGGCATGCGCTTGCGCATGGAGTTGACGGTGTGGCAGCTGCGGTCGGTCAATTGGGCGACCTGGATGATTTTTTCGATCGATGCGGTGCTCTGGATGCTAAACAGATAACTAAGCCCTTGCGCGGCGCTAGAGAAATCGGCGGCCGGAAACTTGCCGGTCAAATCGTAGGTGATGCGCAAATCCATCTCGAGATCCTGGATGGGCACGTTAGCGCGAATTGCCAGCCGCTTGAGCTGGCTGAACATGCAAAAACCGACGCTGGCAATGAAATATTGCAACGGCGACGGTCGCTTGCCGGCTTCTTTTCTGAAATTGGCGTCGTCGCAGTAAACCGTATAGTCTTCGTACTGCTCGATCTTTACCAGCTCTTCATTGAGCCGGATGATCGCGCGCTGTTGCAGAAAATAGCCATCCGCAGTGTCGGGCGAGCGCCGGCGCTCTTCTTCATAAACGACACGAAACTTTCCGAGATCGATGGTTCCCGGAAGCAGTGCCATGCGTCACTTGGCGCCGTGCAGCGCTTCGTAAATCTTTTCCGCCGTTATCGGCAAGCTCTTGATACGGACGCCGCAGGCGTCTTCTACCGCGTTGGCAATGGCCGCCGCCGTCGGCACATTCGAAGTTTCACCGATAGGCATACTATTGTAAGGCCCCGGCCCCTTGGGCCGCTCGGTCACCGAGCTTCTGAACGCGGGCACGTCTTTGATGGTCGGGATCTTGTACTCGCCGAAGTTCACAGTGGCGACTTTGCCGTCGTTGATGATCATATCCTCCATCAAGGCGTAGCCGATCCCGGTCATCGCGCCGCCTTCGATCTGGCCCTGATGCATGAGCGGGTTGAGCACGGTGCCGGTGTTGTGGGTCGAAGTTAATTTTTTGAGCTGCACCTGGCCGGTTTCCGGATCGACCTCGACTTCGGCGATCTGCACGCACATGGAAGCTTCGTGAACTTTTTTGTTGTTGTCATAGCTGGCTTCGACATGGATAGGTCCGCCGTTGGCCTTGACCAGCTCGGCATAGGACAGCCGCCGTTCCATGCGCGGATGCAAGGCCGCCCCCTTGGCCAAAGTGATTTCATCCGGCGAGGTTCCCAACTGTTCTGCCGCCACCCGCTTGATGGCTTCGACTGCTTTGAGCGCCGCCTCGTATCCCGCGTTACCGTAAACCCGCGTCGCGCGGCTGCCGCCCACGCCGGTGTCTTTGGTGCCGCGTGCGGTATCCAGCGATTGAGCCTTGACTTGGCTGATTGGGATTTTCAGCTCTTCGGCGACGATCTCAGCCAATATCGTATACGTGCCGGCGCCTTGATCGAGCATGGCCGAAGATATCATTGCCTGGCCCTGCTCATCGATCTCGACCGCAACCGTGCCTACACCGCCATTGGCCAGCCACTGTACGAACGCCACGCCGCGGCCGACATTCTTGGGCTTGGGCCGGTTGTAGCCGGCATCTTCCAGTGCCTTGGCAAGTGTTTCCTCGGTCTTGATATAAGCGACTTCCTCACCGATGGGATCGACGTCGCCATCGTGCATGAGATTTTTCTGCCTGAACTTAAGCGGGTCCATGCCCAGCTTCTTCGCGATCAGGTCCATCTGGCTCTCGTTGGCGAAAAATCCCTGGGGATCGCCCGGAGAGCGCATGTGCCCGCAAGGAATTTTGTTGGTGTAGACCATGTGCTCTTCGATCAGGCAGTGGGGAATGTTGTAAGGACCGGCCGATCCGTGCGGGCCGTTGAGAAAAGCGTTGGGTTTGAACGCGCCGTAGGCGCCGCTGTCAAAAACGAAATCCATGTGGTGCGCCACGATGGTGCCGTCTTTTTTGACGCCGGTTTTCACATTGATGATGGATGCATGGCGAGGATTGCCGGCGACGAACTCTTCGTCGTAATCCATGACCATTTTCACCGGCCGTCCGGACTTCTTCGAAAGCAGATAAACCACGGCGACGTCCATGAAATCACCCTTGCCGCCAAAATCGCCGCCTATGTAACACGGATTGACCACCAGTTTTTCCGGCTCGATGCGCAGCGCATTGGCGACCTGCTCGCGGATGGCGTAGGGCACCTTGCTGCAGGCCCAGATTTCCGCCGAGCCGTCCGGCGCAGTCTTGGCGACGCAGGAATGGGGCTCTATATAAGCATGATGCACCACCGGCGTGGTAAACGTGTTCTCGATGACGATATCGGCCTGGCGAAAACCGGTCTCGATATCGCCTTTCTTCCAGGTCACATAGACGAACTCGTTGGATGGGCTTTGCAGCGGCTTTGGCAAGCCCTTATAGCTCGTAACATCCGGATGCAGCAGCTTCGCGTGGGGCCGCATTGCGTCTAGGGGATCCAGCAACGGCTCGGTTTCCTCGTACTCGACTTCAATGAGATTGAGCGCCTCTTCGGCGATCAACTCATCCTCGGCCGCCACCGCGACAACCTTTTCGCCGATAAAACGGACTTCGCCATCGGCCAGAATCGGCATGTCGTAGAGCCTGCGGCCAATGCGCAGGCCGGTGCAATCCGCGCCGGTCACGACGGCATGAACGCCGGCAAGCGCCTCCGCTTTACTTGTATCGATTCTCTTTATTTTTCCGGACGCAATTGGACTTCTCAAAAGCTTGCCCCAGAGCATTCCGGGCAGAGTCACGTCTGCGGCGTACTTGGCTTGTCCGCTGACCTTTAACTTGCCTTCGACTCTCGGGGTCGGATTGCCTACAACTTGCTTCGGCGATGCCATCGAGCTACCTCCCGCGGTGATGATGATCTTTTTGGTTATAAAGAATTCGAACGCCCTACTCCACCACCCGGTCTTATCGCAGCCTAGCGATCGATTTTTCGATAGACCTGAATTCAAGCAGTGGAAAATACTATCGCCAGAATGTAGGGTAAATCAATTTTTTGTGCAACTCGCCGAACCATCGGGTTCGCACAAGCACACCACGACAGGAATCCGAGACGGTTGAGATTTTCAGCCTGACCAAACATAATCGATTGGTTGTGACGGATGCACTTCAAAACACGCCTGCAAAAGATTACCTGAGACGAGAATGGTTTAAAGATCCTCTCTGTTGTGTCATCAACTTTCCTGTGTAAACTGTTACGGAAATCGCTCTCCCAGAGATAGCTTCGGTAGGAGACAAAATGGCTAAGAGAATGGTTGCAAACGACAGGCCCGTGCTCGATTCACGTCTCGTTTTGCAGGTGCTGACTTCGGTAAAAAAAGGCGATTTTACGGCGCGGCTGCCTGCCAACTGGACCGGCGTCGACGGAAAGATTGCCGATACCCTCAATGACATCATCGAGATGATGTCGGACAGCACCAAAGAAATCGAGCGGGTGAGCCGTGTCGTCGGCAAAGAGGGACGATTGTCGCAGCGAGCCGCGCTGCCGCCTGCTAGCGGCGCATGGCGCAGCCGGATCAACGCCGTCAACCACCTGATCGATGACCTGGTCCGTCCCACCACGGAGATGGCCCGGGTCATCGGCGCGGTCGCCAGGGGCGATCTTAATCAAACCGTGGCATTGGACGCCGAAGGCCAGCCGCTCAGGGGTGAATTTCTGCGCACCGCAAAGATGGTTAATGCCATGGTCAAACAACTCGACGGCTTTGCCGCCGAAGTGACGCGCGTGGCGCGCGAGGTCGGCACCGAAGGCAAGCTCGGCGGCCAGGCGCAGGTCCGCGACGTCAGCGGCGTGTGGAAGGACCTGACTGAAAGCGTCAACATGATGGCCGGTAACTTGACGGCTCAGGTGCGCAACATCGCCGACGTCACCATCGCCGTCGCCAACGGCGACTTGTCGAAGAAAATCACCGTTGACGTCAAGGGCGAGATCCTCCAGCTCAAAGACACCATCAACACCATGGTCGACCAGCTACGCAGCTTTGCCGCCGAAGTCACGCGCGTGGCGCGCGAAGTCGGCACCGATGGCAAGCTCGGCGGC
>CAYZXN010000051.1:0-7768 GCA_964482425.1 uncultured Syntrophobacteraceae bacterium
TATTCCCCACATTGAGCCCAACCGAGTTAGACTCACTAAAATGACCACGCCGAAAGCGGCAATGCCTGCTCCGGAGATTCGATGAATCCACCACAGCACTCGCAGATTGAACCGGTCTCGAAAACCGGTCAAACCGACAAACAGGGCGACCCACCAAGCGGCCGAACCGGTAAAAACCCCGATGCTGAGAAGCGCTGCACCGGCGTAGTGGCCGCTTAAACTTTGAATATTCCAGGCCGCATAGATTGCAACAAAAGCTAATATCGTCACCGGATTGGAACAGGTCAGGAGAAAGGTCGACACATAAGCGCCTAGCAGTCCGTTGGCCGTGCTTGCGCCCGACGGCTCTCGGATCGCTTGGGTTCGATAGATTTTCAAACCCAGATAGCAGAGAAATATCCCGCCGATAAAGCGCAGAGCGAACTGGTGGTCGGTTAAAAAATCCGAAATCAGAGAGATACCGAGTGCCGCCGCACCGGCGACAAAGGCGTCGGCCGTGGCGATGCCCAGGCCGGAAAAAAGACCGTACCATGCGCCCATCGACAAAGCCCGACTGATGGACAACAAACCCAGAGGTCCAACCGGTACCGCTACCACCAGTCCCATGAGCACCCCTTGCAGCAGAAGATTAATCTTCATTCCTTACTGGCGCAAAAGCAAAATATCTAGCGGGCGCAGCGAAAACTAATATTATGATGGCCCGAGCGAGGATTGCGCGACACATGGCGGCCTCGATGGGTGACGGTTAAGTGCCCCGGCGGCGAATCATGGCCGCCTCCCCTTGTGCCGCGCACCTGATCTCGTGTCAAATCTTCGCGGCCGTCCGCGGCGTCGTACGGATAGGGAGAATACGCGCTGCTCACCCACTCCCAGCCGTTGCCTGCCATGTCGAGAACGCCGTAGGGACTGGCGCCTTTGGGAAAACCGCCGGCGGGCCGCAGATCGTTCCAGCCGCCGCCGAAATGCGCGCGCGTGCGATCCGGCGGTTCATTGCCCCAGGGAAACTTACGGCCGTCGGTGCCGCGCGCCGATTTCTCCCATTCCGCTTCCGTCGGCAACCGCTTGCCCAACCACTCGCAGTACGCTACGGCGCCGAACCATGACGCCTCGACGACCGGATGATCTTCATGTCCAGCATGAGCTCGCCATTTGCCGCCCTGCCGGTGAATGCGCGCATCATTGTCATCGATATCGAACCAGCGTTGTCCCGCGGCGCCTTGAAATCCCTTGGCTTCGATGAATTTGGCGAACTGCGCATTGGTTACCGGCAAGCGATCGATAAAAAATTCCGCCAGAGTGACTTCGTGTTGCGGCCGTTCGTCGGCCGGGCCGTCATTGCTGCCCATCAGAAAGGGGCCTGCGGCAATGCGCAGCATGCCGCGGGCATTCACGGCGGCATGCGCAATCGGGACAAGCGTCAGAAAGAACATGCCGCCTGCGACAAACATGCGGTGAGCCGAAATGCGATGCATGCCGTAACCATACCGCTTTTGAAAACGCCATAAAACCGCGCCAGGCCAATGAACTTGTCAGAGCTTCGAGCGTGTGCGACATTCTACTTTCATGAAACAACCCCTGGCGTTTCACCGGCGCGGCATTGTCGAAGGATTTTTCGGACCGCCATGGAGCATGGCGCACCGCCGCCGGCTAATGAAAACCGGCGCAGCCGGCGGTATGAACACTTACCTTTATGCGCCCAAGGACGATCCGTATCACCGCGACCGCTGGATGCAACCCTATCCCGGACCCCAGTGGCAGGCGATGCTGCGGGTAATCGCTGCGGCGCGCCGAGTGGGAGTGGACTTCGTGTACGGTTTTCATCCCGGCAAAGGATTGTCCTTTATCTCAGACAAACCCGTGCGGACGCTGCTGTCCAAGGCGCAGCGGTTCTACGACGCCGGTGTGCGTACATTCGCTGTGCTGTTCGACGATATCCCGTCGCGCCTCGAACATACCGCCGATCGAAGGCATTTCAAAAACAGCTTGGCGCGAGCCGAAGGCACGTGGATGGCCGACATCCTCTCTCGACAACCCGACGTCTGGCGCGATGTCGAGTGGTGGATATGTCCATCCTACTACACACCCGATCCTTTACTCGCCCGGGTGTTCGGTGAGTTCGAGCCCGATTTTCTTGAAACTTTGGCGCAATATCTTCCGCAAGCCGTCGCCTGCTGCTGGACCGGCCCTCTGGTGGTTTCGCGCAAGATCTCGTTATCTCACGTCCGGAAAATCGCCGCGACCGTCAAACGGCCGCTGATTCTCTGGGACAATTATCCGGTTAACGATCTGTCCATGCGCGACGAGCTGCACATCGCGCCGTTGCAACATCGCGATCCGCGTTTGCCGCAAGCGTGCTACGGTTATCTCACCAACCCACTCCTCCAAGAGGAGCTCGGCTTCATTCCGCTTGCGACCTGTTTCGACTATGCGGCACGCCCCGGAAATTACAACGCGGAAAAGAGTTGGAACACAATCATCAAGCGCCGCTTCGGTTCCGCATCGCTCGCGCACTGGCGAGCGATTCGGATGTTTTGCAAAAAGAGTCAGGAACGCAAAAACACCAAGCGGCCGTTGCGATTTTCACGGCAGGAGTTAAAACAAATGTCGGCGGCGCTGGATTACATCAGGCAACATCCCGGACGCAAGTGGGCTCGCGAAATGAAGCCATGGCGCGTCCAAATGCAACAGGCGCTTGAGCGCGGAGGACATCGATTGTCATAGCGGTCATTTTGCGCTAGATGAGTTTTTTCGCCGCTAGTCACGAGGAGCAGCCATGAAATATGCCGATCAGTTTTTAGACGTCGACGGACTGAAGACCCGCTACATCGAAGCCGGCAGCCCGGCCGCAATCCTGTGGCACGGCGTGTCCCTTGGATCGTCAGCCGATGTGTTCGAGAAAAAGCTAGGGCCAGTGGCCGATGCCGGAGTGCGCGCCATCGCCTATGATCAGCCAGGCTTCGGTCGCACGGACAATCCCGCCGCCAAGGACGCCCAACCGGCGTGGCAACGGCTGGCCAATCTCCCCTGCCCTTTGCTTTTGACGATCGGCAAAAACGCCCGCTGGAATGCCTTCGAACGGGCGACGTTACTCAACGAAAAAAACCCCCAACTGAATCCTCGACAACTGGGATGCGAGGGACCGATTGCACCGGCTCGCGGCGGAATTTCTGCCCCAGTGAAATCGCAGCTCTGTCTCGATCGACGCTAAACACTCGCGTAGGCATTTATGATGGTGACTAGACAACCCGCCGGCCAGGCGCTCGACGGATCGCTATCGGCCGTGAGTTCCAGCGACGTGATCTCGATGCTGCGGCAGTTTCGCGAGCGCACCCACAGCCTGGTCGAGGATCTCGACGACCGGCAGCTCATCGGCCCGCGCCTGCCGACGGTGAATCCGCCACTATGGGAAATCGGCCACGTCGGCTGGTTTCAGGAACTCTGGGCGTTGCGCCACCTGCGCCGGCACAAACCGCTGCTCGAAAACGGCGACCGGCTCTATAACTCCACCGACATAGCTCATGACACTCGCTGGGAGCTGCTGCTGCCGTCGCTGAACGACACGTGGAGCTACGTGGACGAAGTTCTCGACCGCGTCATCGAAGCTATGGACGGCAGGCGGAATTTATCCAAAGACGAACTTTATTTTTATTTTTTGGTCGGGTTCCACGAAGCCATGCACGCCGAAGCCCTCGCCTGCACGAGACAAACCCTCGGCTATCCCGCGCCGTCATTTCTTGGCGAAACCGCCAAGGCTGAATATCGGCGTGAAGTTCCTCTCGGAGACGTCGAGATTCCGGGCGGCGAATTTATGATCGGTGCAAGCGCCGACTTGCCGTTTGTCTTCGACAACGAGAAATGGGCCCATCCGGTGAACATAAGACCATTCCGCATCGCACGCGCGCCGGTGACAAATGGAGAGTATCGCCAATTCGTCGAGGACGGCGGCTATCGGCAGCCCAGGTGGTGGAGCGAGGACGGCCGGCAGTGGCTGGAAACCGGCGGCGCGCCACAACTTGAAAAATCGTTCGCCAAGTTCTTCAACAAAGCGCTCAAAGAAACCGGCGAGCCATCGGGCATCAAGGAGAAACTCGATCATCCGGTTTACTGGCGTCGCGAGGCCAACGGCGGTTGGCAGCAACGTCTCTTTGACCGCTACGTACCGCTCGAAGATAGATTGCCGGTAATACACGTCGGCTGGTACGAAGCCGAAGCGTACTGCAATTGGGCCCGGCGGCGGCTGCCCAGCGAAGCGGAATGGGAGGCCGCGGCGTCCGGCCAGCCGGCCTCGGAAGGTCCAGGATTCAGCCGTCACCGGCGTCTCTTTCCCTGGGGCGACCAAGCTCCGCGTTCTGATCAGGCCAATCTCGACTGGCGCAACTGCGGACCGGTTGAAGTCAGCCTACACCCCGCCGGGGACAGCCCGTTTGGATGCCGCCAGATGATCGGCAATATCTGGGAATGGACGGCGGACAGTTTCGAGCCTTATCCGGGGTTTATTGCCGACCCTTACAAGGAATACTCCAAGCCTTGGTTCGGCACCCACAAGGTGTTGCGCGGGGGTTGCTGGGCAACGTCCTCTCTTCTTATTCGTAACACCTGGAGAAACTTCTACACGCCGGACCGGCGCGACGTTTATGCCGGTTTCAGAACCTGCGCCAAGTAGTCAGTACGCCGTGAAAATTCAACTCGTCACTCCGGCGCCGCTGCGCTTCAACAACGGCAACAAGATAACCGCGCTGCGCTGGGCTAGAATTCTAAGGACGCTCGGGCACAGCGTAACGATCCTGCAACGATACCAAAACACCCCTTGCGATGTCCTTATCGCGCTGCACGCCCGGCGCAGCTACGATTCCATCCGGCGATTTCATGACGTGCAACCCGACTTGCCGTTGATCGTTGTTTTAACGGGCACGGACGTTTACCGTGATATCCGCACCCATCGAAGCGCCCGCCACTCACTTGAGCTGGCAAGCCGGATTGTGGCTCTGCAGAGCATGGCTCTGAAGGAACTGCCAAAACCGTTGCATCGAAAAACGCGGGTTATCTATCAATCGGCTGAGGCCTGCATCGGCGCGAACTCAGCCAATGGAAGGACTCGTTTCAAAGTTTCGGTGATCGGTCATTTACGTCAGGAAAAGGACCCGCTGCGCACCGCTCTCGCTGTACGGCGGTTACCTGACACCTCTCGCATCCAGGTGCAGCACATCGGCCGCGCGCTGGATGAAAAACTGGAACAACGAGCGCGGGCAGAAACCGACAGCAACCCGCGCTACCGCTGGATCGGCGAGTTGCCGCACGGCAAGACTCGTCGGATCCTCGCGCAAAGCGATCTCACGGTCATAACCTCACAGATGGAGGGCAGCTCCAATGTTTTATCTGAAGCCCTCGCCTGCGCCGTGCCCGTGATTGCTTCGAAAATATCGGGATTGATAGGGACGTTAGGAGCGGATTACCCCGGTTATTTTCCCACCGGCGATACCGCTGCGTTGGCCGCGATTTTATCTCGCGCTGAAAGCGATCTGCGGTTTTACCGATCGCTCAAAGCGCGCTGCAAACGTTTGTCGGCGCTGGTTTCGCCGCAACGAGAAATCACAGCGTGGAAGAAACTCCTGCACGAGATCCGCCGCTAACGCTCTCATTAATCCTTTACAGCGTCCTCGCGAATCCACGTTTTCACCCATGGCAGCAGCAGGTAAGCCGGCATCGAGAGTAAAAAGGTGATGGCAAAGTACTTGCCGTAGCCGAAATGCTCCGCGCCGAGCCCGCTGATGCCGCCGATCAAGCGCCCGGTGAGTGAAAAAATCGACGATAAAAACGCGTACTGCACCGTCGCGTGTTCTTTTTGACAAACATTCATCAGAAAGGCCAGGAACGCCGCGGTGCCCAATCCGCCGCTCAGCGACTCGAACATCGACGCGCCGTAAAGGCCGAACCTTCCCAGATCCAGCCATTCGACAACGGAATACCCGAGATTCGATACCGCCTGCAGTGCGCCGAGAAACCAGACCGCATGAAAAATGCCATAGCGTGAGATAAAGGCTCCGCCTGCCAGAGCGCCGACAACACTGAGAACGATGCCAACGGTGGTGGGAAACAATCCGATCTGAAACATAAGGTCTTCTTGCAGCGGCCAGATGGATTTGCCGTAATCGACCCAAAACGGCTTGACCATGGGACCAATGGCAAACTCTCCCAGCTTGTAGGTCAAAACAAATAACACCAGCGGCACTACTCGCCAGGTGCCGGCCCAGCCGGCGAAGCCTTGCCACCAATGCTGGCGCGCTTCTTCGGACAAACGGAGCCGCGGGATGAGCAGCGAACAGAATGCGAGAGCGATGAAGATGGTTCCGGCGAGGCTGAACAAAGTCCCCCACTGCAGGACCGCCGCGAGAAATACCAAACCGCCGCCGACGAGCACCAGAGCGACCCGGTAGGCGGATGCGCGTACGCCATTGGCGGCCCCTTCCTCGTCACGGGCGACCAGGCCCACCGAATAAGAATCTATGGCAACGTCCTGCGTCGCCGATAGAGTCGTAAAGACCAGAACCAGGATGAGCACGATCCAGCCGACACCCGCGACATCGACCCACGGCAGCACCATCAAGACCGCGGCGATGCCAAGCATGCAGCCCAGCACCCACTTGCGCCGGTCGCCATAGCGGTGCACCACTGGAGACCAGAATACTTTCAAGGAATACGGCAACTCCAAAAGGCGCAGACCGCCGATGGCGCGCAGCGAAACGCCGTGCACGCGAAAATAAACCGGCAGTACTTCCCAAAGAATCGCCGCCGGCGCGCCCTGAATAAAATAAAGCAAGGCGATAACGCCCAGCTTGTTCTTACTCGCCGGTGATGCCCGGCTTACGCCGAGACATTTCCATATAAGTTCACGCATTTAGTGCTTGGATTTAAACCTTTAGCGGATTCCAGCCTGCTATCCGGCTGGCCTGCATATCCAGATCGTCGTTCTCAAACGTGTGACGATGCGGCTCTTCACTCTGCAGGCCGATCTATCTTACCACCTGCCCCGGTAATGTGGGAGAAATTTCTCAACCAACGGTTATTCAAGAGCTGTCGAAACGCGTCTGTAACCTGCCGGTCACCAACACTTCCCGTTCCCGTCACATTGCCGCAACGCCTGCGGGCTAATTAACAAGTCATATTTTAGAAAACAAAGGAGACGTCTATGAAGAATCGTTCCCGCCCCCAGGAAGTTGGCGACCGGCCAAACAACACGTTTCAGGAGGTTCTGAGCAGCCGCATCGCCAGGCGCTCATTTCTCAAAGGAGCGCTTCTGACCGCACCCGTGTTGGTACTGGGACCCGCAATGCTAAAGCGCGATCACGTCCAATCCGCGCAAGCTAACGCTCTAGGATTCAAACCGATCAAGCTCGACGATAAAGACCGCGTTGTGGTCGCAGACGGCTACGACGCCAAAGTTTTGATTCGGTGGGGCGACGCAGTTTTCAAAGATTCGCCGCCTTTCGATCCACTCAAGCAGAGCCAGCAGGCACAGGAACATCAGTTCGGCTACAACTGCGACTACGTCGCCTATTTACCCTTGCCGCAGCATCGCTCCAACAATCCACGCATTGGTTTGTTATGGGTCAACCACGAGTACACCAACGAAGCGATCATGTTTCCGGGGTACAGCGCATCCAGCCCGACCGAGGCACAGGTCGATATTGCATTGGCCGCTCATGGCGCCTCGGTGATCGAAATTAGAAACAGCGGCGGCAATGGTTGGCAGGTAGTTCCGGCATCGCCT
>CAYZXN010000052.1:0-3278 GCA_964482425.1 uncultured Syntrophobacteraceae bacterium
GGGAGGAGTTTCTCGAGCACCAGGCCCGCTTCGTACGGATGGCTTTCCAGGAACGTTTGCGCCAGCGGCCAATCGGAGTTCATGAGGGTGCTTTCGTGATCAACATCGATGCAGTTTCGCTGAAGTCCTTGGCGGGGACGAGTACGCGGCTGTCGAGTCCTTCCAAGATCACGCATGTCGGTCTAATTTCAACGATCTTCCCATGGACCGCGCCGATTTTAACATCATCGCCGACCCGGTAAACCTGTCGCAGGTAATGCGCTGCAATGATGTTGCTCACAGTTGTGCGCGAGCCGAGTCCAAAGGCCAGCGCGGCACCGCCGATCAGGGCCGCGATTACGATCGTGATCGTCAAAGTGAGAAATCGGCTCTCAATCCCCAACTGGTCTACCGCGGTAACAATGGCGATGAGCAGAATAATGACGTACACCGCGCGTCCGAGCAGCTGGCCATAATTCAGGCCTGCCGTGGTGGCTGCCGCGCTAATCGCTTCGCGAGCCAGATTGCCGGCAAGCAGACCGGCAAGAATGATCAAAGCCGCCACCAGTATCCGTGGGAGGTAATAGGATACCCCGCTGAGCCAGGTCGCCAGCACCGGGAGCCCCAATGTTTCAGTGGCTGCCGTGAAGAACAGGAGCAAAACCAACCAGAAAACAATGCTGCCGATCACGTTGGAGACCGGCCGTTCAACGCCGAATCGCTTGAGAAAATCATCGGTCGCCTGTTTTCGGACAAGTCCATCGAGACGGCCGCTCAGCCGAATGATCGTCGAGCGCAGCGCGCGCGCCAAGAGCCACCCCACGAGGATGAGTAAGACGCTTCCCAGGATATTGGGAAGGTGTTCGCCTATTCTCTGGACAAAAACAGTGAACGATTTGTCGAGGGCTTCGCCCCATCGAACATAATCCATCTCGAAACCTCCGGTTGTTCGTGTTGCGATTCGCGCAGATGCCGCACGTTGAAAAGCACCATGTGAAAGATGATCTGCGGTTTCATCGTCGTGAGCTTCTTGCCCGCCGCTGCGCCGACCTCAAACACGCACCATACGTTCTCGGCTTTGGTGTTTTGTGCCGCAGAATCGTTTGCTTCAGAATGCGCGCCGTCCAGGATTGTTTTTATCCCCTGCCAACTGCCTAACGAGTGGGCCCGAGAATCTCCCTCAGCAGCGAAGCGTACTTCTTATCCAGTTCAGCTTTCAGCTCATCGCTAACCGCATTCACCGCTGGAAAATTGTCTTTCCACTCATACGGGCGGGTGGCATCGATGATGGCGCGTGAATTGAAGCCTTTGCGCTCTCGCGGAATAGCAGGATCGAGGGGGCCGCTCCAGCAGCGGCGCAGGATATCAATGTTTTCCGGTTCGGAGCGTGTGCCGATGGCCCAGATGACGTCATCGGGATTGTAGATGTCGATATCGTCATCGACCACCACAATGTACCGTCCCAGATAGGCTCCCGGGCGGCATTGGCTGGCCACTAACGCCGCCTGCTTGGCATGGCCCGGGTAGCGTTGCTTGATTTTGACAATCGAAAAAAAGCGGTAGGCTCCGGGATGAAGCCAGACACCCCGGATGTCGGGCACGCCGGCATCTTCCAGAGCATTCCATATCAGGGCTGAACGTTGGATCGATCGGTGAAACCCCTGACCGGCCGATGGGCGCAACGGCGGTTCGCCGCAGAGAACGGGATTATTCCTATAGTAAAGAGCTTTTACGCGCATCACCGGTTCCGGCCGTGTGTCGCTGGCGTAGTACCCCGGCCACTCGCCGAAGGGGCCTTCGGGCAGGCTATCGCCTGGCAGCATCTCTCCCTCAATGGCGATTTCTGAAAAGGCCGGAATGGGTAAACCGGTATGCGGCCCGCGCACTAGCTGAATCGGCTCGTTCAGCACGCCGCCTGCATAGGCAAACTCACTCATTTTGGCGGGCACATCGGTACAGCCGGAAAGGAACAGCAGTGGGTGATGGCCGAAGGACATGACCACCGGACACGGTTTGCCCATGTCGAAGTACTTCTGACGATGCACTCGACCATGCTTGCCCGGCGAAATGTAGAGCGCCACCGCATCTTTGCCCTGGAGCATGACCCGATAGGTGCCGGCGTTGACCCAACCTTCTTCGGGATCTTGTGTGATGACCAGGTCGTCCGTGCCGATGTAGCGTCCGCCGTCAAGCTCATGCCAGCGTGGGACGGGGAAAGCTTCCAGGTCGATGTCCTTCTCTATATGGTTTTCAAAGATCGGCGCGTCCTTGACATAGTTCGGTTCCACCGGCTCGAAGTTGCGGATTTTTTTACGCCAGGCTTGAATAAAATCGGTCACGCCTAAACTCGGATCGTTGCCCATGGCGAGCGCGAGTCGCTTGATGCCGTCGATCTGGCTGCACAGGATCGTCATGTCGGAACGAGCATTGGGGATGTTCTCGAATAGCAGCGCCGGCGGATGCTTGCTGCGCTCGAGAATCATTTCGAGCAGCCCGCCGATATCTTTATCCCAGGGAATTCCTTGAATCCGGCGCAGCTCGTTGATCGAATCAACTTCCTTCATCCAGGCGCGGAGGTCATGGTTGGCCAGATTCATAGCTACTCCTTTGCAGACGCTGCGCTGAATTTGCAAATTGCTTGAAGGCCGACGAGACGTGAATCAGTTCAAAGTGCGGGTCGCTCTTCTCGTGCGGCGTCGTCGTTTCCCGCTCGCGTGCACACTTTTGACATCGGCTATAGTGCACCACCCTATGGGTGTCAAGGCAAGAAGGCGTTGCCCTTGCGGAGCTTATGACGACTGGGCTACAATCGATTATTCTACGGTGGAGGAACGCCTATGGACTTTGTTAACCTCAGCGAGAAACAATCTGAAGCGCGGGAAAAGAAGGCAAGAAAGATCGATCTGTTCGGTAGCGACCATTTTCGCTCGTGGATGCTCTACTTCGTTCCAGGCGATGGAACAGACATGCACTACCACGCCAGTCCGGAAACATTTTTAGTTCTTGAAGGGACCGGTACGGTCAAAGGCCTCAAAGGCGACGAGCGCGTCGTCCATAAGCACGATGTGCTATTTCTCGGCGCTAAAGACTACTATCAGATCACCAATACCGGCACCGAACCTCTAGTGCTTTTTGGCAATCGTTCCGAAGCATTTGGAGGTCCCCACATACTTGCCGACGGTAAAGATCGCAATCAAGTTCAACAGGCCGCACGAGACTAGCTCGACTCTCCCTGTTACCTGACCGATCAATTGACAAGCTGAGTAGCAGTGATTAATTTGCCTTGTGCAGCAGCCAAG
>CAYZXN010000053.1:0-39249 GCA_964482425.1 uncultured Syntrophobacteraceae bacterium
ATTTTCGTGCGCGGCGAGCGAACCAAGGATAATCTGTTGCGCTATACGCAGATTCCCCTGGAACTAAGCGAGATCACCGCCTTGTTGATGGGGTTGGCTCCGCTGGAGGGCGCTGACCTCTTGCGTCAGGAGGGCAATACCTTGGTGTTTTCGTACAGTGGCGGCAAGCAGGATGCCGTGACCTTCAATTCACCTATGCCGGTGCCGAGCCAATGGCAGCGGTTCAACGCTGACGGCGGCATGGAGCTGACGGCGCGATATCTTGATTATGTCTCAACGCCTGCGGGCTTGTTCCCTCTACGAATTCAAATCGAGGCTCCGCTGCAAAAAAGGAACTTGGAAATCCGTTATCAAGAGCCGGAGCTGAACCCGTCAATTCCCGAAGAGCTCTTTTCGCAGCAGAAACCGGGCCACGCCCAGGAACTTCGGCTGGAATCATTGGGCGGTTAACGATGTCCCGGATGCGAGTCTTGTGGTTGGTGCTGTTTCTGTTGGCGCTGGGCGGATGTGGCGATGGAGCCGACGTTCGCCGTGGTTCCTCTGTTGAGGGCGGCAAGGACGACGCCACACCGGTCACCGGGGATTGGCTGATCATTCACAGCATGAGCGATCCTGAACAGCTCAATCCGCTCACCAGCAATGATGCTTCCGCCAGTTCGATTCTCCAGCATATTTTTCAAAGCCTGCTCACGCGCGACCCTCAGAGCCTTGAGTTGAAGCCGCTGGTCGCGATGGAGCGGCCGACGATTGCCGAGGACAAGAAGAGCTATACATTTACGATTCGCCGGGACATCCATTTTCAGGACGGGCGGCCGCTTACCGGCGAAGACGTGCTGTTCTCCATCAAGGCAATTAAATGCCCGCTGGTGAATGCGCCCTTCTGGCGCGTCTATTTCGAGTCGGTGATTGATGCTCGGCTGCGCGACGAATATACGATCGAGTTCCTTATCAGTGAGCCGTACTTCCTCAATGAAAGCATGCTGGGCGGCATCGATGTTCTGCCGCGGCATTATTACGATCCCGAGAACCTGCTAAAAGACGTTACACTCGCCGACTTGCGCAAGCCGGCCGATCAACTGCCGCCCGGCGTGCAAAAATTCGCCGACGCCTTTAACAAGAACTTCAGCCGCAATCCCATGGGCAGTGGGCCGTATATATTCGAGGACTGGAAAACTGGACGCGAGATCGAATTGGTGCGTGATTACAACTATTGGGGAAACGGCAAGGCGGGAATCGACCAGCCGTATCTGGACCGTTACAAATATCGGATTATCAACAACCCCGATGCCGCTCTGGTGCGACTCAAGAGCGGCAGTCTCGACTACATGGGGCTGACGCCGATCCAGCACGTGCGCGGAACCAGCAGCGAGAGATTCACAAGTCAATTCCAGAAATACGAATACTTCGCGCCCAACTACAGTTATATCGGTTGGAACAACAATCATCCGATCTTCCGCGACAAACAGGTGCGCAAGGCGATGACCCATTTCACCAATCGCAAGCTAATGGTTGAATCGATCTTGTTCGGTTTGGGCGAAGTCGTTGAAGGCCCGATCTATTTCTTTCGACCCGAGTACGACAGGACTCTGCCGAGTTACGATTACGATCCCAATAGAGCGCTGCAACTGCTCCGGGAGGCGGGCTGGAGCGATAGCGACGCTGACGGCGTGCTCGATAAAGTCATCGACGGCGTCAAGGTGCCGTTTCGTTTCGAGATCAAAATCAACTCCGGCAATCCCACGCGCAAGAGCGTCGCTCTGACGCTGCAAGACGAGCTTATAAGGTATGGCATTGCTGCAACGGTTCGAGAGTTGGACTGGACCATCTTTCTGGCCGACATTAAAAACCGGCATTTCGATTCGGTGATTCTCGGATGGTCGATGTCGGTGAACGAACCGGACGCCTACCAGGTCTGGCACTCGTCGCAGGCGGCCAATCGCGGCTCGAACCATATTGGTTACAAGAATGCGCGCGTCGATCAGATCCTGGAGGAATATCGACGCGAGTTCGACCCGCAGCGCCGCATTGTCTTGTACCGCGAGTTCCAGCAGATTCTCAGCGATGAACAACCGTACACGTTTCTGTTCCTCGGTAAATCGGTAGTCGCCCTGGAACGGCGCATCCATGGCGTGAAGATCTTCCCGGGCGGCTTACGCAGCATCGATTGGTGGGTCCCTTCGTCAAGGCAAAAATACGGTGACCGTTTGAGCGCCAACTGAATCACATGGCTTCGTACGCGCTGCAGCGAATCCTCTTAATGATCCCGACTTTTATCGGGATCACCCTGATCGGGTTTCTGATCATGAGACTTGCGCCAGGAGACCCGGCGGAGCTTCGCGCCGCCGGCGGACTGGCCGCGGCGGCGGGCGCCGGGGTGGCCCTCGATAAAGGCGTGTCGGTCGATGAGGCGGTTGCCCAATGGCGCAAGCAGTACGGCCTCGATCGGCCGCTTCACATTCAATACTTTGTCTGGCTCAAAAACCTCGTCACGGTGGATTTCGGGGAATCGTTTAAAGACAATCAGCCGGTATGGAGCAAAATCACTGAAAGGCTTCCGGTTACGATCAAGCTGAATATATTTTCTATTGCCTTGGTCTACCTCATCGCCATACCCCTGGGAGTGTACTCAGCGACTCACCGCGATACAGCCGGTGATCGGATCACGACGGTCATTGCTTTTATTCTCTTTGCGATTCCAACGGTGTGGGCCGCGACCATGTCTCTGGTGTTTATTTGCGGCGGCGATTTCCTGTACCTGTTTCCTCCCGGAGGGTTGACGTCCATCGATTATGACCCGGCTTGGCCGCTTTGGAAAAAGTTCAGCGATCAGGCATGGCACCTCTTCCTGCCCGTGGTGCTGCTGTCCTATGGCGGTTTCGCCGGATTATCCCGCTATATGAGGGCGAGCATGCTTGAAGTCCTGGGGCAGGACTACGTGCAGGTGGCGCGCGCGAAAGGGCTTCTTGAGCGCGTGGTGATCGTCAAGCATGTGCTAAGGAACTCGCTTATACCCTTGATCACGATTCTGGCTTCGCTGCTGCCCGCTCTTATCGGCGGTAGCGTCATCATCGAAACCATATTTTCGATTCCCGGTTTAGGACAATTAGGATACGAGTCGGTTCGGGCACGGGATTATCCTACCATCATGGCCCTTTATAGCGTCAGCGCTGTGCTCACTCTGGTCGGTATTCTCATTTCCGATCTCCTCTTGGTGTTGGTGGATCCTCGGATTGCATTCGGACGCAGACAGGCATGAAACAAACGCGCATCGGGCTGGCTGACGCTCGGGAAATCAATACCGAGCCGGCATCGGTAACGGCGCCGGCAGCCGGCGGCTTGTGGTCGAGCGTCTGGCAGCAGTTCCGGCGCAATAAGATCGCGTTGGCCGGTTCTTACGCAGTGGCGTTTTTAGTTCTGATGGCGCTGTTTGCCGACTTTCTCGCCAATGATAAGCCCTACTATATGTCGTATCGAGGCAAAGCGTACTTTCCCATCTTGCGGAGCTATATCGTTGCTATGGGAGTGACGCAGTGGCCACCTGAACTGCTTAACGTCGATTTCAAGAAACTCGAAAACGCGACCGCCGTTTTTCCACCCGTGCCTTATCGTCCCAGCAACATCGATCTTTTAGCGCCCTTAGAGCCGCCTTCGAGCAAACACTGGTTCGGCACCGACAAGCTGGGACGTGACGTTATGGCCGGGATGATTCACGGCTCGCGGATCTCTTTATCCATCGGCTTTGTCGCCGTCGGCATTGCGGTGATTATCGGCGTCATATTGGGCGCTCTGGCCGGATTTTTCGGTTCATGGGTGGATATCACGATCTCACGACTGTTCGAAATCATGATGTCCATTCCGACGTTTTTTCTATTGATCACGGTTGCGGCGATCTTCCGTCCGAGCATCTTTATGACGATGGCGATTATCGGCCTCACCAGCTGGGTGGGAATCGCCCGCTTTACACGCAGTGAGTTTTTGAGGATCCGCAATTTGGACTATGTCACCGCCGCTATAGCCATCGGGGTTTCCAATCGCAAGATCATGTTCCAGCATATATTGCCCAACGCTCTGGCGCCGGTGATTGTCTCGGTTGTCTTGGGTATTGCCGGGGCCATTCTCGTTGAGTCGAGCTTGAGTTTTCTAGGGATAGGCGTACCAGCCGAGCTGGTCACTTGGGGTTCAATTCTCAATGAAGCCAGCGGCGCGACCTTTGCCTGGTGGCTGGCCGTCTTCCCGGGCGCGGCGATTTTTGTCACGGTTCTCGCTTATTATCTCGTTGGCGAAGGATTGCGTGAGGTCCTTGATCCCCGATTGCGCGGCTTGCGCTAGTTGCGCGCTTTCTGTTATCCGGTGCCCCGACAGGGGTTTGTGCAACCTTGGCGCAGGAGCTGGACCGGCAAGGAAGGAGAAGCCGGTGAAATTCGATATGCTTGCGAATACTATCGCATCGGCCCCGTGATGGGCGTCGTCGCGGCTTCCGTCAACGATCAAGTGGCTTAGAAGGGAGAAAATATGGCGCGCATCGCTACGATAGACAAAAGGGCAGATTTAGCTGAGGAGCACCAGTCCGTTTACGATGGCATTGCCCAAAGCCGCGGCGCGGTCGGTGGACCATTTTTGGCCCTCCTGCACAGTCCTGAGCTTGCCAAGCGCACCGCGCATTTGGGCGGCTACTTGCGCTTCGAATCGAGTTTGGACACCAAAGTCGTTGAACTGGCGGCGCTGGTATCGGCACGCGAGCTCGAGTGCAAGCATGAATGGGCCGCTCACGTTACTCATGCGCAGAAGGCCGGCATTCCCATGGAGACTATCCGTGCCGTGCACCAGAGCCGGGGTACTGAGCATTTTTCTTACGAGGACGCGCAGATCGTCAGCTTTGTGCGCGAGACGTTGCGCTCGCACCGGGCCAGCGAAACGACCTTCCAGGCGCTCTATGGCAGGCTGGGGGAGCGCGGATTGGTCGAGTTGACGGCCACCATCGGCTACTATGCGATGCTCGCGTGCACGCTTAACGTTTTCGACATCGTCACCGCCAAGGTGCCGGACGATCTGCAGATCTAGCTGCTACGGAGTCGTCCTCAATAGACTTGCCAAGTTTTTGTAAGGAGACAAGAAGATGAAGTTAAAAGACCAGGTCGCTGTCATCACCGGAGCGGGAAGGAATATCGGCAAAGCTATCGCCACGTTATTTGCCTCGCAGGGAGCGAAAATTGCGGTCGTCGAGATGCATGAAGGCCGCGGGCAAGCGGTAGTCAATGAGATCGAGGAGGCCGGTCATGAGGCCATGCTCGTGCTGTGTGATGTGTCCGATTCCAGCAGCGTGCAAGAGATGGTACAGAAGGTGAGCGCGCGCTTCGGCGGCGTCGATCTTCTCGTCAACAACGCGGCGCTTACGGATCACGCCGATATCTTCGCCAGCACGGAAGAGGAATTCGATAAAGTCATCGCGGTGAGTCTCAAAGGACCGTACCTAGTGACAAAGTACGTCGGGGCGCAAATGGCCAAGCAGGGGCGCGGCGGGAAAATCGTCAACTTCGGTTCGACCTCCGGCATGCTCGGTCGGACCGATGGCATTGCCTATGCGGCCGCCAAAGGCGGCGTGATCAACCTGACCCGTGCCATGGCGGTTCAGCTTTCGCCATACAGGATTCGCGTCAACTGCGTCGTGCCGAATCGTTCCGGCTCTCCCGTGGGCTATGACGATGACGTGACCGGCAGTCGCACTTTCCAGAATCTCGCGGGAAGACTGGGAACGGCCGACGATCAGGCCAAAGCGGCGCTTTTCCTGGTCAGCGATGATTCGGATTTCATCTATGGCCATCCCCTGGTTGTCGATGGCGGTGTTCTCGCCACGGCAAACTTTCCCAAGGAGCAGTTCGTTAAATAAGCTGGGCGGCCGACAATCGTGGATGGTGAAAAACCGCTGCCAATTCAGGGCTGCTACGACGACTTACCTTGACAATGACTTCAACCCAAGTAATATCCGCATGTTTCTTGAAGCCGCAACATCCGGCAGTGGATTTACCGCCGCCGCGTGGATAGGGTGCTTGTCAAGTTAGTTAACTGTTTAGTGTACGCAACGGAATGACTGCGGCAGCATAAGACAGGGCGACCAATTTCACATGGGCGAACTACTTCAGGTCAGGGATCTACAAACATCTTTTTTTACTCCCGAAGGCGAAGTGCGCGCCATCGACGGTGTCAGCTTCGAGATCGACGAAGGCAAGACTCTCGGTCTGGTCGGCGAGTCCGGTTGCGGCAAGAGTGTCACTTCGCTGTCGATTATGCGGCTGATCGCGTCGCCGCCGGGGAAAATCGTCGGCGGCGAGATCCTTTACAAAGGAAGGGATCTGCTCAAGCTCAAGAACGAAGAGATGCGCAAAATTCGCGGCAATGAAATCTCCATGATTTTCCAAGAGCCGATGACCTCACTCAATCCCGTGTTTACGGTCGGCAATCAGATCGGTGAGGCCATCCGGCTGCATCAGGGACTCGGTAAAAAGGAAACTCGCGAGAAAACCATTGAGATGCTGCGCCTGGTCAAGATTGCCGACCCGGCATCGCGGGTCGATGCCTATCCGCACCAATTAAGCGGCGGCATGCGCCAAAGAGTCATGATCGCCATGGCGCTGTCTTGCAATCCGAACCTTCTCATCGCCGACGAGCCGACTACCGCTCTCGACGTGACAATCCAAGCACAGATTCTGGAACTGATGAAGGAACTGCAGCAGAAGATCGGCGGCATGGCGCTGTTGCTGATTACGCACGATTTGGGCGTGGTCGCGGAACAGGCCGACCAAGTCGCTATCATGTACGGTGGTAAAATAGTCGAGCGTGCGAGCACTCGGGCGATTTTCACGCGACCTTTTCATCCTTATACGGTGGGGTTGCTCAACTCCCTGCCCGGAACCGGCGGTAAAAAGAAGCAACGCCTGGACGCGATTCCCGGCGTTGTACCCAACCCGCTGCATCTGCCCAGCGGCTGCCGCTTTCGCGATCGGTGCCCGAGGGCGGCCGAGCTTTGCGCACAGGTTGAGCCGCAGCTTGTTGAAAAAGAGCCCGGGCACACGGTTGCTTGTCATTTCCCCCACACCGAGTTGCGACAGAGCTAGAGCGAAAGGATACGGAGAGTTAGAAAGATGAGAAAAAACTCGCAAGAAGTCAAAAGCGGAACCCACTCACTGTGGGCGTTTCCCTTTTGCGGATTTTGACTCCTGGCAATATGAGCCTTCATTCATAAGACATGAACCTGCTAGAAATTCGCGATTTAAGAAAGCACTTCCCGGTCGGTGAGGCGCTGTTCTCTCGCAACAAGGGCGTGTTGAAAGCCGTTGACGGTGTCAATCTGAGCGTCCAGGAAGGCGAAACGTTGGGGCTTGTGGGAGAGTCCGGTTGCGGCAAGTCGACCCTGGGGCGGACAATCTTGCGGCTTATCGAGCCGACCAGCGGTGAGATCTTGTTTCAGGGCAAAAATGTTCTGGCGATGTCGCAGCGCGAGTTGCGCAACATGCGCCGGGAGATGCAGATCATTTTTCAAGACCCGTATGCGTCGCTCAATCCGCGTATGCGCGTCGGCGACATCGTGGGCGAAGGTCTGGCGATTCACAAACTGGCCAAAGGCCGAGCCAAACGCGATCGCGTCATGGAACTGCTTCGTCAAGTGGGTTTGCGCGAAGATCATTACGACCGCTATCCGCATGAGTTTAGCGGTGGACAGCGCCAGCGCATCGGCATTGCGCGGGCATTGGCTGTGAACCCGAAATTTATCGTCTGCGATGAGCCGGTATCTTCGCTCGATGTCTCCATTCAAGCGCAGATCATCAATCTCTTGCAGGAACTGCAAGAGAGAATGCATTTGACTTACCTTTTCATCTCGCACGATCTGCGAGTCGTCGAACATATCAGCCATCGTGTGGCGATCATGTATCTGGGTAAGGTGGTGGAGATCGCCAAGAGCGACACCATTTACCGTGATGCCAAGCATCCCTACACCCGAGCGCTGTTGTCTTCCGTGCCCATGCCCGACATGGACCGCAAAAAGGAACGTGTGCTGCTTGAAGGCGATGTGCCGAGTCCGGTCAATCCACCGTCAGGCTGTACCTTCCATCCGCGCTGTGCCTATCGTGAGGCAATATGTGATCAGACCGAACCGCCGTTGGACTTCGATTCAGAAAGTCATGGCGTGGCTTGCCACGTCTTCGGTCCGATAAAAAGGGCGTGAAATCCGGCTGAAGCGCCCTCGATCGATCGTGAGTCGCGCCGTACCGAGCATGCATCGAGCCATCCGGATTGCGTCCTTGTCCGAGTTGAATTAGGCGCTGGGGATGCTAGAGTAGGTTTCAAGTGAGCCTCTCAGGAATCCATTCCCGAGGGGTTTTATTTTGTTCAGGAGTCGAGAATATGGCCACACAGGATACGCGCGTGCCGATGACCAATCGCGGTTACCAGTTTTTGATGGACGAATTGAAACGCTTGAAAAGCGTTGAGCGCCCCAAGAATGTTCGTGAGATCGAAGAGGCGCGGGGGCATGGCGATCTTTCAGAAAACGCCGAATTTCACGCGGCTAAGGAACGGCAGTCCCTTCTGGACATCCAGATCCGTGAGATCGAAGACCGGCTGGCGCGCGCCCAGGTGATCGACGTTACGACACTGTCCGGCGACAAGGTCGTGTTTGGCGCGACGGTGGCGCTCGCGGATGGCGATACCGGCGACAAGGTGGTATACCAGATCGTCGGGGATCATGAGGCGGAACCGAAGAATGGGAAAATTTCCATCAGCTCTCCCGTTGCGCGCGCTTTGATCGGCAAGAGCGAGGGAGACGAGGTTCAGGTCCACACTCCCACGGGCGTGCGATCATTCGAGATTTTGAGCGTCGAATATATCGAGTAGATCTCTCCGCGGCCTCTTTCAGAAAGGGAGCATGTCCTTTTCGAACGGAAAGGCGGCCCGTTATCGCCGCGATCGACAATTCGATCGGTACGCCGGCGCGGCTCTGGCGGTTCCTAAGTTATTGAGTGCGTCCTTTAGTCCCCATTCGTACGCCACCGGTTTTTTTACCGTCATTTTCTTTATTCTCCTAGCGCCGTCGTTGCTGCGCGGCGAAATAGCCATTGAGGCGCGCGTCGGTTTTCATGGCGTCTTTCAATTAGGGCGCCCGTTTCCCCTCGATATTGAGCTCAGTAACTCCGGTCGGCCCGTCCAAGGAGTCTTGGAAGTCCAGGTTTGGAAAGGCGGTGCCACCAAGGGGGGAACGCCTTATCCGCTGCACTACAGGCGGGAACTCTTTCTTTCCGCCCACTCGCGTAGAGCCGTTCAGCTTACCGTCGATCCCGATTTCATCAGCCGCCCTCTTTCAATCTCATTCTCGAGCCAGGAGGGCCGCGCGTCGCGCGAGCTTGACCTGCGGCGCTACTTTTCTCCCGCACCGCTCATGGTGTTGTTGACTGAAGCCAACTCACTGTCGGTCTTCTTCGGATCCTCGTCGAACAATCGGCTGATCACTTTGGCGGTAAACGAATTACCCGGAGACCCAAGAGCGCTGCTGGGGGTCTCGCATCTGATCCTTTACGATCAATCGCTGCGCGATCTCTCCCGTAACCAGCTGCTAGCTCTGGATACCTGGCTCAGCGCCGGCGGCAGAATGGTGATCTTGGGCAGTCTCAATTACGCTCTTTATCAGGAGCCGGCGATCAGCCGTTTTCTGCCGGTGCGTGTCACCGGGACTCGAAGGATTTCGTTCACCCCGCACTTGTCCGCAGGCGAAGATGCAAAGCCAATCGCCGGTGTTTGGGCGCAGTCTTCAACGGTTCTGGACGGCGAAGTTCGGCTTGAAGAGGCGGGCCTGCCGTTGCTGGTGGAGTCGAGCCGTGGCAAGGGCCGGATCACCTATTTGGCGCTCGATGTCGGCCGGCCGCCTCTGGCACAGTGGAATGGCCTGCCGTTGCTTTTGCGTACTATGGTGACGCCTGCGGCAGGCAACGAATCAGCGCTGCGAACCCGTTGGGATGACGCTATTTTCGCCCAAATTCTTCTTAGCCCCTCGTTTATTTCCACCTATGTCCCCACCGGCGCTCTCTTGCTTGCGATGCTCGGCTATTTGGCAGGGATCGGCGTCCTGGTCTATTTGTGGCAGAAGCGCTGGCTTTCGCCGCGCCGGCTGGGCATCTGCATGGCGGCTTGGGTTGCGGCGTCATCTCTGGGTGGCTATGTGTTTTTGAGCCGCGGCGGCAACATACCCGATGGCGTGCTCCTTTCTTCGACCGTGCTCGATATCCTGGGGGGCGGTTATGTCGAGGCTCATTCCAATGTGGCTATGTTTTCGACTCAGATCCGTCAATACAACCTGAAAATGGGCCGGGGTTGGATCGATATGATGCCGGTTGGATCATCCGCCAGAGAAACGGCGGAAAGTGCCGTGGTGCTGCAGGACGGCGGCGGTTCCAGCCGCTATCGCTTGCCGCTGCGTGAGTGGGATTATAAGCTCTTTCGCATGCGCTTTGTCGAACGGTTTGGCTTGCGCGTCGAATCCGAAGCGCAGGCGGATATCCTGCTCATGAAGGTCGAGAATAGAAGCGCCAAGGACCTGGTGGACTGTTGGTTGGTGGTGCCGGGCCGTCGCCACCAAGTGGGCGACATTCCTCGCGGCGCCAGTTGGCGCAAGGGTTTTTTGCTGGCTAATTCAACTGCGCGTGATCCGGGCGGCTCCTATCGAACCGATACCCTCGACTTGCGTGAAGTATCCTTCAACGATAAGACCCGAAACATTCTATTTCACTCGTCATTTTTTCCGCGCGACGGCGAGGCGTCGGTTGCGAGCGCCAACACGGCGGTTTTTTTTGGTTGGGTCAAGGATCCCGAGCGCCGGGTGAGTGTCGAAGATCAAAGTATACGGGCGCACGATTACACGCTTTTTCGCGCCATCATCCCATTGCCCCACGTGGAGGATGAATGAACGGCAATCCGGTCTTACGCGAGAGCATCGAAGTTTTTTTTGTCGAAGGACACGGACTCGCGGTGTACTTTTACATTCTCGTGATCATTGCACCAGTGAGTTTTCTCTCGCTCTACCTGCCGTCTCTGGATGCGCAGATGTGGAGCGGTTCGGCCAGTCTTTTCAAAATCACCGCCGTGACCGCATTGTTGCTGACGATCTATTTCGCTTTGCGGGTGGCCAATCAAGAGTTCGCTGCATGGAGATTTCATCCGCTCAAACACTGGACACGCGAAAGCGGCCTGCCGGTTGCATCGGTCGGACGCGCCCATCTGGCTTTTCTCTCATTTCACGTGGCGCTGTCGCTGCTCCTGTGCGCGCCGTTTCTGATCTGGGCCGCGGCTATCGCCCGCACGCCGCTCGCTAGCGTCGCGATCACGTTTTTGCTTTTGCTCTTTTACGCCTGGGGCTATGCGATCTGGGGCTTGTTCGCATTGGCCCTATGGGAGCGCCGGGCCGAGAGTCGACAGGTCTTCATTCGATGTTTTTTCTTTCTTTTGCTGATTCTCTCGTTGCTGCTGTATTTGCCGCTTAATCCGGTGGCGTTTCTGGTGGCCATTCTAGGGCGCCAGGAACTTGCACCGTTGACACTGGCCGGGTCGACATGGCCCGCCAACGCCGTTCATATCACGGCTCATCTGCTACTGGTCGGTCTGGCATTGATCGGGTACCGTTGGGCGCTGAGAAAGGGGTTAGCGGCGTGAGCACGGCACAGGAAATCCTGCGGCGGAAGTTTCACGAACTATTGAGCTGGGAAAAGCGTAAGCGGCGAGAGAATGTCCTTGCCAGCGCGCTTTGTTCTTCACTGTTAGCGGCATTGTTGCTGATGCCGTTTTACTGGCTTCTGCCGGCAAACGTTCTTCGTTGGTTCGTCCCGCTGCCGCTTTTCTTCCTGCTTGTGCCGTTACTGTTTCTCAGGCAGCGCTGGCGGCGCCGGGATTCGGCAAACGTTCTGGTAAGGCTGGACCGGTCGTTGCGCCTCGATGAGCGCGCGGTGACCGCATGGGAGTTGCTAGAGCGCAACGCCGACCGGCCCGCTGCATTGCTTGTTCTCAGCGAGGCGGCGGAACGTTTGAAGAGCTTCGATGCCAGGATGTCTTTCCGCCGGCGGCGACGCTGGCAACACTATGCCGCGCTGCCGTTGCTGTGCTTGTGGATCGGTGTTCTCTGGTTCGACATCGGAGTGCGATTGGGCCCCTCCAGGCAGCAGCCGGCGCTCGTGCAGACGCTGGCGCACAAGCTGCGGGAGTTTTCCCGCGAGCTTCAACAGAAAGCCAGCGGCGAAGGTTTGCGCGAGAGCCTAGCGGCGGGGCGGGAAATGGAGAAGGTGGCGCAGAAGGGGATCGAGGCAAAGACCGCCGACGAGCAGTTTAAAAACGAATTGGCCGGGATAAGTGCCAAGCTCCAGGCGATGGGACAACCGGCGGGCAAGGAACCATCTTTCGCTATGGCGGAGAGCCGGCAAAGTCTCGCGGATCTGAAGGCCGAGCTCGAAGCGGCGCAAGAGATGTTGAACTCTTCCGGTGGTGCCAAAGGCGGCGGCGAACCGGGGCAACAGTGGTTGGATCGGCTGGCGGGTCTGGCGCAGATCAGACGCCAGTTGGATCAGCAGAGCCCCGGTAGCCGTTCACTGAGTCAGAGCGAACTGAGATCCGCGCTTGACGCCATGGACAAGCAGGTGGCTGCCGAACTCGACAGGCGAACTTTGCTGGACGCGCAAAAATTTCTTGATCAGATGGCGAAGCAGGGAACGGGCGAAAAAACCGACAGCAATCTATCCGTGGCGGGCCGCGGCGAGCGAAATCTGCCCGCTGATGCGGAGAAAGCAGAAAACAGCAGTAACTTGCCCGGGAGCGAGATGGGAACCCGCGAAGAAAGCGCCGCGCCGGCGCCGCAATTGTCCGCCGGCGCGGCGACTCGCCTCAAGGGAATGCTCGGCGAGGGTACCCGCAGCGGTGTCGGGTTCAAGGGTAAGCCTGGGAGCGGCAGAAGTGAGGTTGCGCAAGATCAGGTAATAGCCAATTACCGGCGCCAGGCGGAGCAGGAGCTCAATACGGAACGTGTTCCAGAGGCGCTCAAGGAAACCATTCGAAAATACTTTGTGTCTTTGGAATCAAATCAAATCTCAGAAACTAAGGAGTGAAGAACCGGAGTGGAATGCTGCACTAGCGAGACTCATCGGGTGCTGGCGGCGGGCTCGGTTCGGTTGGCATCCCCTGGAGCGGGGCAAGCCGCTAAGGAGTGCTTTGATCATGGAATCTATCGCAGAGATTGAACAACGAATGCAAAGCGCCCGTCGTTCTTTTGATGAAGTGAAATCCGAGATGGCCCGGGTCATCGTCGGCCATGAGGAGCTGATCGAACAAATTTTCATCGCTCTGGTTTGCGGCGGGCATTGTCTGCTCGAAGGGGTGCCGGGGCTGGGCAAGACGTTAATGGTGCGTAGCCTGGGCGAGATCTTGAGCCTCAGTTTCTCGCGCATCCAGTTTACTCCGGATCTCATGCCGGCGGACATCACCGGCACCAACATGCTGACCGATGATCCCTCCGGCAGAAAAGTCTTCGAGTTCCAGCGCGGTCCGGTGTTTGCCCACATTGTTCTGGCGGACGAAATTAACCGCGCCACCCCAAAAACCCAATCGGCGCTCCTCAAAGCCATGCAGGAGCAAAACGTCACAGTGGGCGGCAAGCTGCATCGCTTGGAGCACCCGTTCATGGTCCTTGCGACGCAAAACCCCATCGAGATGGAAGGAACCTATCCGCTGCCCGAAGCGCAGGTGGATCGGTTTTTCTTCAAACTGGTGCTGGAGTATCCCAGCCATGCGGAATTGAGCCGAATCGCCGATCTCACCACGGCTGCAGCGCCGGGCGCGCTGCGGGAGGTTCTTGACGGACCGGCAATTCTGCAGATGCGCCAGTGGATCAGAGATGTCCCTTTGGCCGAGGTGGTAAAAGATTATGCCGTGCGCATCGTTCTCGGCACCCATGCGCAAAAGCAGCGCGGCGACAGAGTGGGGCTGGCGCAAAAGTTCGTTCTCTACGGCTCTAGCCCCAGAGGATTGCAGAGCTTGATCCTGGCGGCCAAGGCGCGCGCGCTTCTCGCCGGACGTCCTAATGTTTCATTTGAGGACATCCGTACCATGCTACTGCCGAGCCTGCGCCACCGGCTCATCCTGAATTTGGAAGCGGATGCCGAAGGAGTTAGCGCCGAGAGGATCCTACAAGAAATCGTCACTCACGTTTCAGAGTCTCCAACGGAGATCTTATGAGCGCGGAGAGTCGACTCAAAGATGCACTTTCGGTCCTGACCGCGGCACGGCGGAACTCCTCCGACCGAATCCATCGGTTCCGGGTGCTCGCAGCACTGACGGTCCGTTCCGGGCTCGGACACTTGCCACGACGGTTCAGGGACCAACGCCAATCTGGGGTAACACCGACCCGGACCAGCATTACGGATGCCGCACCGGAGAGCTTTTTAGACAGTGAATTCCTAAGCAAAATCGAACGGCTGCGCTTGATCGCAAAACGGCTCAGCTGGGCGAGCGCCAAGGGCGAGCACCCCACATCGCGCAAGGGGTTCAGCTTGGAATTTTCCGACTATCGCAAGTATCAAAAGGGAGACGATTTGCGTTACGTCGATTGGAATATTTACCGCCGTCTTGAGCGCCTTCTGGTAAAAGTGTTTACCGCCGAAGAAGAGATGAACATTTACCTGTTGGTCGATACCAGCCGGTCCATGTCGGAGGGATCGCCAGCGAAGATCGATTACGCCAAAAGAGTGGCTGCCGCGCTGGGTTATATCGGCCTGAAAAATCTCGATCGCGTCGGCGGCGCCGCCTTTGCCTCCTCTCTGCAGGCACCGCTGACACTGGGCAGGGGGCGCAAGCAGGTTCTGCGCCTGTTTGATTTCCTTGGACGGCTTTCGTGCAGCGGCGGAACCGACTTGCGTTCGTCCGCTCAGTCCTTTGCGCGCCTCTTTCCTCATCCGGGGCTGGTGATTGTCGTCAGCGATCTTTTCGATCCGGCCGGATGGCGCGCCGCTCTTGAAGATCTCGTTTTGAAAAAAAATCAGCTGTTGGTGGTTCACGTCGTCGACGAACGGGAAACTAACCCGCAACCGTCGGGCGATATCACGCTGCACGATGTCGAGGCGGGGCGCGAGCGCAGGTTTTTTCTCGATGCGCAGCTGGTGCGCCGCTATCAGCAGGAATTAGAGCGCTACTTCCGCGAAATCGAGGCCATGTGTGCTAGCCGTCAAATAGATTACTTGCGCACGACAACGCAAATACCGTTCGATGAGTTTGTCTTAAAAACGCTGCGCCAGGTGAGCAGCGTCACCTGATAAATCATGCTCTGGGGTTTTCCACAAGCGCTGCTTTTTCTTGCCGGGGCCGTCCCCCTGATCCTGTTTCTTCATAGCCTCAAGCCCAAAGGGCTCAAAGTAAGCACCACCACGTTGTTTCTGTGGGAGCGCGTGATCCGGGAGCAACCACTGGCGACGCGGCTTGGATGGTTGCTGCGAAAAAATCTTCTGCTTTTTCTACAAATCGCCGCGGCGACCGCCTTGATAGTCGCCCTCGCCGCCCCCGCGTTGCTGCACTTTGGTGCGCCGGCCGGGGACACCGTCGTGGTGGTCGACATGAGCGCCAGCATGAAAGCAAAGGGCATGAGCGGCGCCCGTTTTGACGCAGCGCGGCGCGAACTGCTTTCGCTGGTGGATGATCTGGGGTCGGAGCAAAGAATGATGATCATCGGCGCTGGTCCGCAACCACGCCTTCTCGCCGCCTTTACATCGGACAAGAGAAGGTTGCGCGAAGTGGCGCGGAGCGTGACTGCCACCGATGCTCCCGGACAAGTCAAAGAGGCGATTCTGTTTGCCCATGCTTTTCTAAAGCGAGATAGCGCCGACCGCGTTGTGGTGATCAGCGACGCCGCGTTCGACGGAGCCCAGGAGTATAGCCGCCCGGCCGCTCATTTCCGCTTCGTTAAGGTTGACGGCGGTAGCGACAACATCGGCATCGTTGGCTTTGCGTTGCGCCGACATCCGGAACGGCCGTCCCAAGTCGAAGCTATGGTGCACGTAAGAAACTTTACGCCTAAGACTGTGCGCGCAGCGTTGGTCTTGGCGCTTGGGGAAAAGACCCTGCTCCAAGAGACCATCGAGATCGGCCCTGAAGGCCGACAGATACTGATTTATCCATTCGCAGGTTCTCCGTCGGGCGATCTGGTCGCTCGGCTGGACATCGATGACGATTTCGCGACTGACAATCAGGCGTATCTGGCTGTTGGCCACGGGCCGCCCATAAGGCTGCTCTACGTCGGTCCCGGAAATCCGTTTCTGAACAATTTGTTGCGCATTTTTCCACACGTGCAGGTCAACGCGCTGGAGCGCTGGGAGCGTGCAACGGCGCCTTCTGAATACGATGCGGTGATTTTCGACCGGGTTGCGGCTCCCGCCGTCACTCAAGGCAATTTTATCTTCATCAATACGCTTGCGCCCAATCTTCCTCTGCAGCCTAATGGCACGGTCAAAAACCCGAGGATTACTTCTTCCATCACCAAACACCCGGTGAGCGATGGCGTGAGCCTCGGCGATCTTCATGTGCAGGAATCGCTTCGCTTGAGATTGTCCGGCGAAAGTACGGTTTTGGCCGGTTCCTCAGAAACACCCTTGCTGGTGGCAGTGGAAAAAAACGATCTCCGCGCCCTGGTGATAGGGTTCGACCTGATGGCTTCCGACCTGCCGTTACGAGTGGCGTTTCCGGTACTGTTTCACAATGTCTTCGAATGGTTCCAGCCGCAGCGGCTCGAATTTCCGGGCCGCAGCGTGCAATCCGGACGTGCCATCGAACTGCGCATAGGCGGCGGCGCTCTCGAGTTGACGGCGCCGTCGGGCAACAGGGAAATATTACAAACCGTGGCCGGCCCTTTGATCTTCGCCGACACCGATGAAAGCGGTTTTTATAGCTATCGCAACGCCACTACAGAAGGACGTTTTGCGGTGAATCTTTTCGATGAAGGCGAATCGCAGATCGCGCCGCGTCTAGCAGCTACAGCGCCGGCAGTCGCTAAGGCGGCCGGCGCAAACAGCGACACGCTGGAAGCGGGGTTTTCTCTGTGGCCGGCGCTGCTGGTGGTCGTGCTGATCTTGCTGGCTATCGAATTGCTTATAGCCTTTCGTACAGGCATTCCGTTGCTGCCGATCATCGTGCGCGGCTTCGCATTGGCGGTTTTGATTGCGGCACTCCTGAATCCCAAGATTTTTCAAGCCAGCGATGCCCTGGATATCGTGCTCAATGTCGACTTGTCGCGGAGCGTGGGGCAGGAAGGCCGTGAAAAAGCGCGCGAGTTTCTCGAAGCCGCCGGCCGCATCGACTATCCGGACACGCGCACGGGAATGGTTGTGTTTGGCCGTGCGCCGCAATGGGAATTTCTGCCGCGTCGGGATTTTCCAGAAAGCGATTCCGCGTCCCGCCTAGAGCGAGAAGAGACCGACATTCAGGCGGCGCTACAGGCGTCGCTGGCGCAAATCGGCGAAGGGCGGCAGGGCAAAATTGTGCTTATATCGGACGGCAATGAGAATCGCGGCGAGATATCGCGCATTGTTCCATTGCTTCGCTCGCAGGGGGTTCAGGTCTGGACTCTGCCGGTGAGCCTTTCCCGCGGCCGGAACGAGATTTACGTGAGCGATCTCAGCACGCCCCGTCAAGTGGACAGCGCCGAGAGCTTTGAGATCAGTGGCATGATCGATAGCCTGCGCGAAGCGCCTGCGCGTATCAAACTCCTGCGCGGCGGCGCTCTGATCCAGGAGCGGGAACTGCAACTACAGCCAGGCGCCAACCGGGTGAGCTTCCGCGACCGGCTGGATGAACGGGGTAATCATAATTACGAACTGTTTGTCGAAGCGCGAGAAGATACTCTTGCCGAGAACAATCTGCTTCAGGGTGTGGTCGAGGTGAGGGGGCCGCCGCGGGTATTGCTGCTCTCCGGCAACCACGAGAGCCAGCGTTTCTTGTCGAAGGTGTTGCGAATTCAAGGATACACAATCGTCGAGTCCCCACCGGAACAGTCTGCCATGAGTCTCACCGAGCTCTCCTCTTTCGATCTTGTGGTCCTTGATAACGTGGCTGCCTTTCAACTCTCGCACGCGAAAATGGAGAATATCGAGAAATACGTGCGTGATCTCGGCGGCGGTTTACTGGTGATCGGCGGCTCGCAGAGCTATGGCGCCGGCGGCTATTATCGTACGCCGCTCGAAAGGGTTCTTCCGGTGGATATGCGTCCTCCCGCACGGCTCGATATGCCTCATGTGGCGCTGCTCTTTGTTCTCGACAAATCAGGCAGCATGGGTGCCGGCCATGAAGGCAGCACGAAGCTCGACCTTGCCAAGGCGGCGGCGATTGCGGCAGCGGATATCATGAATCCAACGGATCAGGTGGGCATCATCGGTTTTGACGCGGCCTGGGATTGGGTGCTGCCTTTTCGCCCGGTCGGCAAGGGAGAATGGATCTCGGAGAAACTCGCCGCTCTGCAATCGGACGGCGGCACGGATCTCTATAAAGCTCTGACCGCCGCGCACGAGGCCATTACGGCTAAACAAGCAGCGATCAAGCACGTCATCGTGCTTTCCGACGGTCTCACCGACAAGGCCGATTTTCACGGGCTGACCCAGCGTATGGCACGCGACGGCATCACGGTTTCGACGGTATCCGTGGGCCACGACGCCGATGTTCAGCTCATGGCCGACATCGCGAAAAACGGCAAGGGCAGGGGCTATGTGGCACTGGACCCGCAGACGATCCCGCAGATTTTCACTGCTGAAACGCTGCTCATCTCGCGCGACCTGCTGGTGGAGAAGACGCTGACGCCAACGGTTGTTGCGCCGGTGGGTCCGCTCAAGGGCATCCCTCAAAGCAGTTTGCCGGCTTTGCGCGGCTACGTGCTCACCTACCCCAAGACTCGCGCCGAGTTGCTGATGAGAGCGGATAAAGATCCTTTGCTGGTGTCCTGGCGATACGGGGTTGGCCGTGTGACGGCTTTTACCTCTGATCTGAGCGGCCGCTGGGCCAGGGAATGGGTAGCGTGGGACGGTTTTCCTCAATGGGCCAGTCAGCTGGCGCGCGACACCATGCGCAAACTTCTCGAAACTAGAATGACCGCTGAGTTGGAGCCGGACGGCGATGCGGTCAAAGTCGTAGCGGATTTGCGTTCAAAAGAAGGAGAGTTTCTCAACCATCTTAAGCTCAAGGGTAGTATCGCTTCGCCTAACAAGGAGACGCTGGAGCAAACCTTTCTGCAAAGCGCGCCGGGACGCTATGAGACCAAGTTTGTGCCTGCGCAGCGCGGTATTCATTTGCTGACACTCTATGCGGAAGGAGAGTCGGGAGAAACCGCATCTCCGGTGGCGACCGTTCCCTATATCGCTCCGTATCCAAAAGAGTATCGAGAGCTAAGAGCTAACCTCAGGTTGCTCAGCCGTCTTGCCGAAGATACTGGCGGCGAAATGATCGATCCGGATAGATTCGAAGAGAGCATCAGCCGTCTGTACACCCCGGCTCCCGGCAAAGTCGCGCGCGGGCAAGAGATCTGGTGGTCTCTGGCAGGCCTCAGCTTGTTTCTATTTATTACGGATCTAGTGCTGCGTAGCTGGCCAAGCAAGTCAAGCGACAGCGAGGTTGCAGTCTAATCTGGATTGGAACGAGAGATGCTTTGGATTGCACCACTAGTCTGGAGCATCTGCGAGAGAGCGTTTGGCGAGCTGAGCGGTGTGGCCTGTAGCGGTGTAGCGAATATTCGCAAACGACATTTCTTAGCCGCTTATGGAAGAGACAACAGGCATATGTCTGTCTGAGTGCCTCGATAAGGACCTCTCGATAGAACAGTCCTCCCCCCCGAGTAAACTTCCAACCGATCTTGTTTGTTGCTGGTAGGCAGCCGGTGCTTGTTGAAGCATTTCCCTCAGATGGGGCGCACATTTTCTAGGCATCGGCGACGTTGGTATGAGGTTCTGAGGCGCGTCTCCACATGAACCCTGATCAACTCCATAAGCATCTCCTTGTGCGGTCGAGAATAGCTTCTGAGAGATTCATCACTAAATCTGCTGCAAGATGGCGTTGCTTGGGTGGGACACATGGAGCATAGAAGATCCGACTAGCAACAAGTTGTAATCCCTCGGTGACGGCTGGATAGCGAATTATGGCGTAACTTAGAAGCAGGCATGTGATTTGCTTTAATGAAGCTGCGCTATAAAGAAGTTCTTGCGACGATCTGTGAAGGTAAGGAATATTTGTTGGTTGTCGAGTGTGTCGAACGTCTAAGAGTCATGGTCGAGCGTCTCACGTCATCAGGTAAACGAACTAACGCTGTACTTAAGTACACTCCGGGAGGTAACGGATGAGTCCAGGAGACATTCTGAAAACCGCCAAACCAATCAGATCGCAAAAGACCGGCAGCGTTCTGCCGCGCGAAGGTACCTTTGTTCGAGCAATCGAGAACATGGGCCGAAAGCTGATTCTGGTAAATTTTGGACCCGCCGGGGAAGAGTATCTGTTCCCGGACGAGGTTTTGTTCGAGCCCAGCGAATCCTAGTCGAGCGCTTGCGAACGATCTTTTCTACGGTTTTTCCATAGCCCGGCTAAGTTCATCCCCTGTTTGAAGGGTATCTGCCGCTTGGAATCCGACGAGCAGATTTGATAATGGTTAATAAGGAGGAGATGCCGGGTCTATGACCGAGCGACATATCAAAGGCTACCATGCACACGTCTACTATGATCCGGCGAGCCGCGAAGCGGCGGCGCGAGTGCGCGCCGGACTGGCGGCAAATTTCAACGTGCAACTCGGCAGCTGGCATGACGAGCCTGTCGGACCGCATCCTCAATCCATGTACCAAGCACTGTTTGACAACGCCGAGTTTGCCAGGATCGTACCCTGGTTGATGCTGCACCGGGACGGCTTGACGGTATTGGTTCATCCGTCCACCGGCGACAGCTACGGTGACCATCTGGAGCGATCTCTTTGGCTGGGAAGAGTTCTGCAGCTAAGGGAAGAAGTTCTGCGGCGCGGCTGAGCCGCCGGTTTGCGCATGAAGAAGCTTCACTGTGCTAAAGATCCCCTGATGATCGGTCATTTGAGAAATGTTCTTGCCCTCTATGGAATCAGGTGTGTAACCAAAAACCTCGATTTAGCCACTGCGGCAGGAGAGCTGCCGCCGATCGATTGCTGGCCCGAATTGTGGGTTGAAGAGGATCAATTGGCCAGGGCCAAGTCGATCCTTAAAAAAACCATGGCACCGCTCGAGTCCGTGAAGAAACCGTGGGGTTGTATCGGTTGCGACGAGGAGATCGAGGGGCAGTTTTCCGAGTGTTGGAACTGCGGCAAAAGTCGTTCCCATGGACCCGGTCGTCGGGGTATCGTCATTTCGCTTGCGGAGTTCCTGCGCAATCGCTAAGTCGCACGCCGCTATTTTGCTTTCAAGGAGTTTTATTTGAATGGAGTATCGTCAACTGGGAAATTCCGGCGTGCGCGTGTCTGTGATCGGCCTTGGCGCTAATCGCTTCGGCTCCAAGGATGTGGGACAAGCGGAAGTTGATAGAATTATCGATCGAGCTTTGGATCTGGGCGTGAACTTCCTCGACACGGCAAACGTGTATACGGAAGGTCGATCCGAGGAGACACTGGGGCACGCGCTCAAGGGCCGCATGGACAGTGTCGTCCTCGCGACCAAATTTTCTTTTCCGCGAAAAACCGGTCCCAATTCCTGGGGCGCATCGCGCTATCAGATCATGCAGGGTATCGATGCCAGTTTGCGCCGGCTGCAAACCGATCACGTCGATCTGTATTACGCGCACCGTTGGGACGACACCACGCCCATAGAGGAAACGATGCGCGCGCTTGATGATGTCATTCGCCTGGGCAAGGTGCGCTACGTTGGCGCTTCGGCCTATGCCTCTTGGCAGTTGGCCCATGCAAACGTTTTGGCGGAAATGAGCGGCTGGACTGCCTTTGTCGTCCTTCAATCGGAGTACAACATGCTGCGCCGCGACGTTGAGAGAGAGGTACTACCGTATTGCCGCTCCCATCGCGTCGGCTTTGTTCCTTATTATCCATTGGCCGGCGGCTTTCTCACCGGTAAGTACGAGCAGGGGAAAGCGCCGCCGCCCGGGTCTCGCGGTGAGAATACAAAGAACGTGCAGGATTTTATGACCGAAGCGAACTATCAGATAATCGGCAGACTGGCGGCTTGGGCCAAAGCCCGGGGGCGCGGCCTCAATGAACTGGCTCAGGCTTGGCTGCTGGCGCAACCGCAAGTCTGCTCGGTGATCTCCGGCGCAACGAAAGTAGATCAGCTTGAGAGCAACGTTAACGCCAGCGACTGGCAGTTGACGTCCGAAGAGGTTAAAGAACTCGAGACCTTGCTCAAGTTTCAGCCAAGCTCCCGCCTGCTTCATTCATAGGCCACAAACGGCAGTTTAAGCTGCGCCATCATGGATTTCTGACGCGGTCTGGTCGTGATCAATTTTGCCACTTCGGCTTCGAGCCACTGGATGTAGAGCCGGTGGATGGATCGTCTTGCGATCGCCGCAATGCAAAGCTGCCGCATTGAATCGGCGTATTCGGGCCAATGCTCGCGCACGATCTTGGGCATTTTGATGTAGGTCGGAGCATCGTCACAAAACAGCGCGTGCCGCGCCAGCGTCCAGATGTCACACTGTTTTTCTCCGGCTGGAATTTTCTGCTCATCGACGGATTTCGGCCGTGAGCGATCGCCGTGCGCCAGGCCCTGCACCAAGTGCGTAAGCTCATGGCCGATGGTCTGGTAGGTTAGCTTACGAACTTTGAGACGAACGATCAGGCGAGCGACGGTTTCGCGGCGATACACGATACTGGCGCTGCCCAGGTGCGTGCGGGTATACCCCACGGTTATTTTCTTTCCATGCAACTCCGGAAAATATTCAAGCGAGCGCTCAACCATCTTCAAAGCGCGGTGGGTGAGCCGTTTTTTCATCAGCGGCGTGAATCTAAGCTGAACGGTGCAGCCTATGCCGGCGGAGCGCCTTTGAACCATCAGCGGACGCATGTCATAATCATTTCACTCTAGGTTCAAGCTTATGACAAACCTTGCTGCCAAGAACAAGCGCGAAAAAGCGCAACCGTTTCGTTTCGGCTACATCGCCATTGTAGGAAGACCCAATGTCGGCAAGTCCACGTTGCTGAACGAGCTACTCGGTGAAAAAGTCGCCATCGTATCGCCACGACCGCAAACCACGCGAAACCGCATCACCGGCATTAAAACCACCGACCGATCGCAGATCGTATTTCTGGATACACCGGGCATTCACCAAGCGCGCTCGCTGATGAATCGGCGCATGGTCGAGGTCGCATTACAGACCCTTCACGAAGTCGACGGCGTGCTCTGGTTGCTCGACTCGCACGGCCGAATCGGAGCTGAGGACGAAAGAATCGCCGAGACCCTGCGCGCGGTCAAGGCTCCGGTGCTTATCTTACTCAATAAAATGGATCTCGTCTCCAAGGGAAAACTGTTGCCGCTCATACAACGTTGTTCCGAACTGCTCCCCGGCAAGGAGATCATACCCGTCAGCGCGCTCAGGGGAGAAAATCTGACGGTGGTCCTGGAGTTGATCGAGAAGGGATTGCCTGAAGGGGAAAAGTCCTTTCCGGACGAAGAGTTCACCGATCAAAGCGAGCGGTTCATCGCCGCAGAGTTCATCCGTGAGAAAGTTTTCCTTCTAACGCGAGAGGAAATTCCCTACGGCGTCGGCGTGAGCATCGATGAGTTTAGCGAGAAAGAGGAGAAAAACTTGATCGTCATCAAGGCGACGATCCACACCGAACGCGAATCACACAAGCCCATTTTGATCGGCAAGAGAGGCGCTATGCTCAAAGAGATCGGTCAACGCGCTAGGGAAGACTTGGAAGCCTTGCTGGGCTGCAAAATCTACCTGGAATTGTTCATCCGGGTTGATCGGGGCTGGACGCAAAATCCTTATGCCCTGACGGAAATGGGTTTATAAGAAAATGGTTGAGCCGGCACCGCAAAATAAGGGGCTCCAACGGAAGTTGCCGATTATGGCCATCGTCGGTCGGCCAAACGTCGGCAAGTCGACGCTTTTTAATCGCCTGGTCGGAGAACGAAAAGCGATCGTTCACAATCTCCCTGGCGTGACCCGGGATCGCAACTACGGGAATGCGGAGTGGTCCGGTAAAAAGTTTCTGCTAGTCGACACCGGAGGATTGGAGACCGAGGCCGCGGATGGACTCGGGGAGCGCATCCAGCAACAAAGCCGGGGTGCCATAGCGGAAGCAGATGTGATTCTTTTCCTCTTCGACGGCAAGAGCGGGCTTAATCCCATCGATCGGGAGGCCGTTAAGGAACTGAGAAAAGCCGGCAAGCCGGTATTCTTTGCCGTCAATAAGTTGGATACCTTGCAAAAGCAAGACAACCTCTATGAGTTCTATTCGTTGGGCTTGGACCGGTTATATCCGTTATCAGCGGAGCACGGCGTGGGCTTGTCGGAAATCATGGACGAAATAGCCGATCTGCTGCCTGACGAGCTGGAAAATTACGGAACGGCGGAAAGCCAAAAGACCCGAGCGCCTCTGTGTATCGTCGTCGTCGGCCGTCCAAATGTCGGCAAATCGACGCTTACCAACAGACTCCTGGGGTATGAACGTTCCGTGGTCCACGCGCAGCCGGGAACCACCCGAGACTCCTTAGATACGCCATTTGAGCTGGAAGGTGTCGCTTGTATTCTCGTCGATACTGCCGGTATGCGGCGCAAGGCGAAAATTGACGACAGGGTCGAACGATTCAGCGTCCAACGCGCGCTTCGCGTCGTGGATCGCGGTGATCTGGTCATACATGTTGTCGATGCGGCGGAAGGAGTGGCGGACCAGGACGCGCAAATTCTCGCTTATGCAAACCAGCGCACTAAAGCGTTACTCGTGGTCGTCAACAAATGGGATTTGCGGGCTAAAGACGAGAAAGACAGCAAAGCCTATCGTCAGGAGGTTTATTACCGGCTTTCGTTTTTGGAACATGTGCCGGTATCGTTTGTTTCCGCCGCCACCGGCTTCGGCGTACGTAAAATGCTTGAGACTGCGGCTCACCTGCTTAATGCTTACCAAAAAAAGATTTCAACCTCGACCTTGAACCAGAGACTGCAGGAAATAGTCAAGGCGCATCCTGCGCCGATGAATCAAGGCCGCCCGGTAAAATTTTACTATGGCACGCAAACCGGAACACGGCCGCCGACGTTTACGTTATTCGTCAATTCACCTGGGGCGGTGGCCGACAGCTATAAGAGGTATTTAATTCATCAGCTGCGTGAACAACTCGGTCTGGACCACGCCCCGATCAAACTCTTCCTGCGCGCCCGCCGTGAAGAGGCAAAAGGTAAAACCAAATGATGCCTGCCTCGCGCTGAAACTTGTCAGACTAAAAATCCGTACGAAATCAGTAGTTTCGCATCAATGCCTCGGTTTCATTCGGCGACTGGCAATTAGCTGGTTTAATGGCTTGTGGCCTTAGGCCGAGATTTACCTTATCATTCTGGATTGCGGTGCAGTTTGAGGGCGCTGTTTTGCGACCGGTTTGACAAACTGTAAAGGAATATGATTGAGGCTGTTCTATCTTTTACAGAGGAGTCCTGATTGTCTCTGCCGGTTGCGAGCGAGAATATTCCCTGGGTTGCTCTTACCAGGGTCAAAGGTTTAGGGTGCGTCAGCTTCAAAAAGCTGGCCAATCACTTCGCTGATCCAACCAAGTCTCTGTCGGCATCCGCCGCCGAACTGTCAGCGGTCGAGGGCCTCGATGGCAACGTGATCGATAATCTTTTGCGTTTCGACGATTGGGATGAGGTTGAACGTGAAGTGCGGCGGGCCAGCGAGGCCGGCGTACAAATCGTTCCGTTTGGTAGTCCAGCTTATCCGGCGCGCCTGCGGGCCATCGCGGATCCGCCGCCGTGCCTCTATCTCAAGGGGCAACTCCGAGCCGAGGACGATCGAACGGTAGCCGTGGTCGGCACGCGTAGCGCAAGCGACTATGGCCGCCGTATGGCGCGAGATTTGTGCCGTGGCTTGATCTCCCTCGGATTTACCGTCGTCAGCGGCATGGCCCGCGGTATCGATGGAGTGGCGCACGACACGGCGCTCGGTGCAGGTGGCCGAACTATCGCCGTATTGGGATCCGGCGTGGATCGAGCGTACCCGCCGGAGCATGAACAGCTTTACGAGCGGATTACCGTCGATGGCGCGGTGCTGTCCGAGCTGCCCATCGGCGCACGGCCGTTGGCGTTTAACTTTCCGGCGCGCAATCGCCTGATCAGCGGCCTCTCGATGGGAGTGGTGGTTGTGGAAGCCACTGAAAAGAGCGGTTCGTTGATCACAGCGGCGCTGGCTGTTGAACAGGGTCGAGAAGTTTTCGCCGTGCCTGGGGAAGTCGGCTCCAGCCGCAGCCGCGGTGTACACCGGCTGATCCGGCAAGGAGCCAAGTTGGTTGAAAGCGTGCAGGACATTATAGAGGAGATAGCGCCGCAGCTATCGCGACCAGGTGGAGAGGCTGGAACCCAGCGGTTGCGCGCCTTACCGGCAAGCGCGCACACCGAAGCACGGCAAACTCTCGCGTTGCTCCAGGATTGTTCGTTGCACATTGACGAGGTCATAGAGGCTACCGGCCTTTCCGCGTCGAGAGTCTCGCAGATTCTTTTGGAGCTCGAGTTACAGGGGTTCGTTAAACAACTGCCGGGTAATAGATTTACCGCGGAGCGCTGAACCTAGACGGGCAGTTCGAATGATAAGGATGGGTTGAGAGGTTATGGCAGCAAAAAATTTAGTCATCGTTGAATCGCCGGCCAAGGCTAAAACCTTGGAGAAATATCTGGGTAGAGATTTTCAAGTCAAAGCGTCGGTCGGGCATGTCGTTGATTTGCCCAAGAGTAAATTGGGGGTTGACGTCAAGAAGGACTTTACGCCCGATTTCCATATCATTCAGGCGAAGAAAAAAGTTATCGAGGATCTAAAGAAGGCAGCCAAGGGCAAGGAGAAAATCTATCTCGCTTCCGATCCCGACCGGGAAGGTGAAGCTATCGCCTGGCATATCGCCGACCAAGTGGCGAAAAACCACAAAAACGTTCACCGGGTTCTGATCAACGAAATCACTAAAAAGGCGGTCCAGGAAGCTATCGCAAACCCCCTGGAACTGGATCGTAATAAATTCGACGCGCAAATCGCGCGTCGCGTGCTCGACCGGCTAGTGGGTTATCAGTTAAGCCCGCTGCTGTGGAACAAGGTCAGGCGAGGGCTGAGCGCCGGTCGCGTACAATCGGTGGCCGTGCGCCTGGTGTGCGAGCGGGAGAGGGAGATCCGCGCTTTTGAGGCGCAGGAGTACTGGTCGCTTACGGCGCTTCTGGAAGGGCGCTTGCCGCCTTCGTTCAAAGCTCGGCTCGTGCAGTGGCAAGGCAACAAAGTCGATAACAAGAAGTTTCGGCTCACCGACGAGCCCATGGTGCAGAAGATCCTCACGTCGATCGAGGGTGCTTCATGGATAATCGGCGAGGTCGAGAAAAAAGAGCGCCGGCGCTTCCCAACACCGCCGTTTGTCACCAGCAAGTTGCAACAAGAGGCGGCGCGCAAGCTGGGATTCCAACCACGGCGGACCATGCAACTAGCGCAGCAGCTTTATGAAGGGGTCGAACTGGGTAGCGAAGGTTCCGTCGGTTTAATCACATACATGCGAACCGACTCGACTCGGGTCTCAAATGATGCCTTGGCAGCCGTGCGCCAGTTCATCGGCGCTCAGTACGGCAAAAAATATGTTCCGTGGAAGCCTAACACCTATCGTTCCAAGAAAGGCGCGCAAGACGCTCACGAGGCGATTCGACCGACGTCGCTGGACTACACTCCGGAACGGGTGCGACCCTATCTGCGTCGCGACGCATTTCAACTCTATTCGTTGATTTGGGATCGATTCGTTGCCAGCCAGATGGTTCCCGCCGTGTTCGATCAAACCGCCTTTGAGATTCCGGTTCGGGAAACGGTATTTCGTGCCACTGGACAGCAAATCAAGTTTGACGGGTTCATGAAAGTGTACATCGAAGGGAGGGATGCGCCCGGCGCCAGAGAGAATGAGAACGGTGAGGACGACACCGACAGTGACGCTCAGGACAATGACGGCATGTTGCCCGATTTGCAAAAAGGTGACGCTCTTGCGCTTCTCTCAATGGATCCGCGCCAGCACTTTACTCAACCGCCGCCGCGTTATACCCCGGCCTCGCTCATCAAAGAGCTCGATGAAAAGGGCATCGGACGTCCGTCGACTTATGCCGCGATAATCTCCAATGTGATCGATCGTGAATATGTCGCTCAGGATGAGCGGCGCTCATTGGCGCCCACCGACCTTGGATTTTTGGTCACCGACTTGCTGGTGGAGAGTTTTCCGGACATTTTGAACGTCGAGTTCACCGCAGGGATGGAGGATGAGTTGGACAAGATTGAAGAGGGTAAGGAGAAGTGGACCCGGGCCATGAAGCGCTTCTATACCCCTTTTTCGCGCGATCTCAAGAAAGCCGAAACCGAGATGCGTGACGTCAAACGGCAAGAGGTGCCGACCGAAATTCCTTGCGACAAGTGCGGCGCCATGATGGTTATCAAGTGGGGGCGTAACGGCGAATTCCTCGCTTGCCCGCAGTATCCCGAATGCAAGAGCACGAGGAACTTCAGCCGCGACGAAAAAGGTGAAATCAAAGTTGCGGAAGAGGTGCAGGTGGATGAAAACTGCGAAAACTGCGGCCGCCCGATGCAACTGCGCTGGGGCAAATATGGCAAATTTCTCGGCTGCAGTGGATACCCGGAATGTAAAACCATTCGCCCGTTGGAAAAGCCCGTGGATTTGGGCATTAAGTGCCCCGACTGCGGCGTGGGAAATGTTAAAGAACGCAAATCGCGTTGGGGCAAGATGTTTTACGGCTGCGATCGCTATCCCGAGTGCAAGTTCGCGACGTGGGACAAGCCGGTGCCCGGCCCCTGTCCCGATTGTGGCGATCCGATTCTCGTTGAGAAGGTCACGAAACGGGCCGGTCGCACCAGACGCTGCCGGAAAAAGGAATGCGGCTACTCGATTCCGATAGCGGAGTAACAGGTGGGTAATCTCGTCCGCATAGTAGGCGGTGGTTTGGCCGGGGCAGAAGCCGCCTATCAGCTCGCTTGCAGAGGCTTTTCCGTGGAGTTGTTCGAGATGCGGCCGCAGCGCATGACCGAAGCGCACGCCACCGAAGACCTAGGCGAACTGGTCTGCAGCAACTCACTTCGTTCAAATTCGTTGTCTGCGCCTGCCGGACTCTTGAAGGAAGAGATGCGTAAACTCGATTCTTTAGTCATCCGTGTGGCGGAGGCCAATCGGGTGCCCGCCGGATCGGCGCTGGCTGTCGACCGTGAGTTGTTTGCTCGCGCCTTGACGCATACCGTGGAGGCTTTACCGCGGGTGCGCGTGGTCCGTCGCGAGGTGGAAGACATACCCGGCGGTATCGTAATCCTGGCAACCGGGCCATTGACTTCCGCGGCTCTCTCACGACACCTGGCGGCCCTTCTCGGCGAGCAGCATCTCTATTTTTACGATGCCATTTCGCCCATCGTCACTGCAGATTCGGTCGATATGACAGTGGCCTTCTCGGCTTCGCGGTACGATCGTGACGGCGACGATTACCTGAATCTGCCACTTACACGCGAACAGTATTATGATTTCATCAATGCACTTGTGAGCGCCGAACGTGTGCCGACGCATAGCTTCGAGCGATTCGTGCCCTTCGAGGGCTGTATGCCAATCGAAGAGATGGCCGATCGCGGCCGGGACACATTGGCATTCGGTCCCATGCGTGCCGTGGGACTGATCGACCCGCGGAGCGGGAAACGTCCTTTCGCCGTCGTGCAACTGCGCCAGGAGAACCGCGAAAAATCGCTCTTTAACCTCGTGGGTTTCCAAACCAAGATGACTTACCGTGAACAGCACCGCGTGTTTGCCATGATTCCAGGGCTGGAACGCGCGGAGTTTGTTCGGCTCGGCAGTCTTCACCGAAATACTTTCATTCATTCGCCGCTTCATCTTCTGCCAACGTTGCAGTGGCGCCAACGCAGCACGCTGTTTTTTGCCGGCCAGATGACCGGTGTGGAAGGCTACATTGAGTCCGCAGCCACAGGCCTTCTGGCGGGAGTTAACGCCGCCCGCTTGATGGCCGGTCAGCCGCTGGAGGTTCCGCCGGCAACCACCGCGCTCGGCGCGCTGCTGCGCTACATTACGGACTCAGAGCGCAAACGATTTCAGCCGATGAACGTCAATTTCGGCTTGCTGCCGCCGCTGTCGGGACATCTTAGAGGCAAGGCGAAGAAAGAGGCGCTGGCGCAACGGGCGATGGCTGACATGGACGCTTGGCTCCAAACCACGAACATAAGCTCTATCAAGCCGGGAACCGAATTGTCCGGCTCCATTGCTACCGTGCGATGACCGCGCCACGTTTCGCTTTTATCGATATCGGCACCAATACCATCTTGTGTTTGATCGCCGAGCTCAGAGACGGCGGACGGTTTAGAGTTCTGAACGATCTAGCCGAAATCGCCCGCTTGGGCGAAGGCGTTGATGCCACTGGAGCGATCAATCCCCAGGCCGAGCAGAGAAGCGCGCGGGTGCTTCGCGGTTATCTTGAGACGTGTGAAACGCTGGGTGTCGCGGAGATTATCGCGGTCGGCACGAGCGCTCTTCGCGATGCGCGCAATGGCGGCGCCGTGCTCGAGCGATGGCGCGCTCAGCTCGGACTTAACGTGCGTCTGATCTCCGGTGCTGAGGAGGCAGGCTATTCGTTTTTAGCCGTGCAAAAGGGGCTCTCCGTTGACGCTCAGGAATTGCTCGTTGCTGATATCGGCGGCGGCAGTACCGAGCTGATCCGCGGTAACCGGCTCGGCATTTCGGGAGCCATTAGCGTGGACATCGGTACGGTCCGGCTGACGGAGCGGTTTATCCGCTCAGATCCTGTCTCGGTTGTCGACTTTAACGCCATGGTTGCGGCCATCGACAGCGAACTGGAGAGGCTGCGACAGCGCTGGCCGCAGGTTACGGCAGCTTCTGCATGGGTGGGAATTGCGGGAACATTTACGACGTTGGCCGCAGTGGAATTGCAGCTGGCGCGCTACTCACACAGCGCTGTTCATGGTCGGCAGCTTACCCAGTCTGAGGTTCAACGGCAGATCCGGCTTTTTCAAAGTAAGACGGTCGCCGAGCGCAAAACGATCACCGGATTAGAACCGAAAAGAGCCGACGTGATTCTTGCCGGGGCCTGTCTGATCGACAGTATGATGAGGTTGTACGGCCGCGGACAGGTGCTTGTCAGCGATGAGGGGGTGCGCTACGGGCTGCTCTACGAGCGGCTCGGACGAATGTGAACTGTTGACATTTGAGGACGAATCCCTGATGATCTCGACCTGTTTACGATGCTGATTCAGTGAAATGGAGCAAACAATACGAGCTTGCAAGGAGGGGATAGTAATATGACCAAAGGGGAACTCATCGACTCGGTGGCGAAGAGCGCAAAAATCAGTAAAAGGGCGGCGGGCGAGGCAGTGGACGCAACTTTTGTCGGTATTTCTAAGGCGATAAAAAAGAGTAAACGATTCCAAGTTCCCGGCTTCGGGACTTTTACCGTACGTTCCCGCAAAGCACGCAAGGGAAGAAATCCTCAAACCGGCGCGGTCATCAGTATTAAGGCCAGCCGTACCGTAGGCTTCAAACCCGCGCCCAATATCAAAAAGGGCTTGTAGAAAATCATTACCGATCGTAGTAGGCCGCCATGTCTGTCGTGGTGGCCTTTTTTTTGGCGGTAAGGCTTGATGGAGCCGGGCCGGGCACGTAAGCTAATGATGTTCCTGAAGGCGGTGCGGTAGGATGAAGCGTTTATGTCACTGAAGACTGATAAAATTTGGCTCGACGGTGAGATGGTGCGCTGGGAAGATGCCACTATCCATGTGTTGACTCATGCATTGCATTACGGCACGGCCTACTTTGAGGGCATTCGTTGTTACGAGTTGAGCGATCGCCGTTCAGCGGTTTTCCGCTTGCCCGAACATCTTCGTCGGCTCTCCGACTCCGGCAAGATTCTCGGGTTTCCACTGCCCTATTCTGTCGAGCAGCTGACCGAAGCCACTCTGGAGCTGATTCGCGCCAACAAGCTCAAGGAATGTTATATCCGTCCGGTGGCTTTCGTGGGTCTCGGAGATATGGGTCTTTACGCGCCGAAGAACCCGGTCAACGTGAGTATTGCGGTTTGGCCGTGGGGAGCCTATTTGGGCGATGAAGGACTCAAGACCGGCATCCGCGCCAAGGTCTCTTCCTATACCCGCCACCATGTCAATGTCATGATGACCAAGAGTAAGGCGGCCGGCAATTATATCAACTCTGTCCTCGCCAAGCACGAGGTCAAGAAAGCCGGATACGACGAAGCCGTCATGCTCGATGCCGAGGGCTATGTTTCGGAAGCGAGCGGCGAAAACATTTTTATTGTGCGCGATCGCAAGTTGAAAACCACGCCGCTTACATCAATCCTTCCGGGTATTACTCGAGATTCGGTAATCACTCTGGCGCGCGATAAGGGGTATGAGGTCGTCGAAGAACGCTTTACCCGCGACGAGCTTTATACCGCCGATGAAGCTTTTTTCACCGGCACGGCTGCGGAAGTGACGCCGATCCGTGAGGTCGATGACCGGCAGATCGGAGCCGGTTGCCGAGGTCCGGTTACGGAAGCGATCCAGGGGGCATTTTTCGACGCGGTCAAAGGACGAGACAAAAAATATTCGGGCTGGTTGACTTACCTTTAAATCGACAATTTCGAGGGCTGCGGTAAATCAACAGGTTTGGTGACTGCCGATGGCCGATACTCGTGAACCCACTCTGCGCGTGACAATGCTACCGCGCGATACCAATGCCCAAGGGACAATCTTCGGCGGCGTAATCCTGAGTCATATCGACCTTGCGGGCGGCGTGGCCGCATCGCGGCAAGCGCGGCGAAAATTTGTCACCCGCGCCATGCGGCAGGTAGAATTCATCGCTCCTGTGTACGTGGGAGACGTGGTGAGTTTTTATACATCCGTCATACGCAAGGGAACGACGTCGCTGACGATCCGGGTGGAGGTCGAAGCTGAAAGATCGAACGAAACCGGTTTCGGTATCCAGGTGACTGCGGCGGAAGTGGTTTACGTGGCGGTCGATGAAGCGGGGAAGCCACTGTCTTTAAGGTGAGTGATGCTGGTTTGCGGCGTTCGTGTTTTGACTCTAGTTGTCGTTTTTACATCGATTACGAATGCTGCCGATGGAGACGGCGCACGTCATAAAACCGATCCCAAATTTCTCTGCTCCCAGTGCCCCAAAGAAGGCGTCGACGTCGCGCAACTGCACCGCAATGCCGACCGACTCTACCGCGAATTCAAAGCCAAAGAAGCGGCGGAAGAACTGCTGAAGATCCTCAGCTGGGATGCGGAGAACTTCGAGGCCTTGGTTAAATTGGCTCGGGCTCATATCGATCTTGGAGATATGATTCCCGAGTCCGTGCCGGGCTGGCAAGAAAAACGGATGAACGAATATCGCAGCGCTGAGGATTACGCGCGCAAGGCGGTTGCCGTCAATCCCGGTTCTACCTGGGGCCATTTGTATGTCGCCGCCTCGTTGGGAAATATTGCCGTAATCTCTCCAGTTGCCCGGCAGATAGAGCTCGCGGGAGCGATCCGCGACGCCATCGAAAAATCGATTTCGTTGGACGCCCGCAACGGCTTTGCTTATCACGCCTACGGTGTATGGCATCGTAAGATGGCGGAAATCGGCAAGATGAGCCGGATCGTCGCCTCGGTGGTTTACGGCCGGTCGCTGCCAGCGGGTAGTATGGAGCAATCTGTAGAGTACCTGAAAAAAGCAATCACGCTCAACCCTACGGTCATCGTCAGCCGGTTGGAACTTGCCCGAACCTATATCGCCATGGAAGACTGGCCGGCGGCCCGGAGTCTACTCTCATCAATTCGGGAATTGCCTGTGCAATTTTCTGATGATGCCACACACAAGCAAAAAGCTGGAGAGTTGCTCGAAGAGATCAATCATCGCTGATGGATAGAAAACTTTAATCGGATCGTTAAGCGACTTCCCTTGAAGAAATGCGGCGTTTATTGCGAACGCACAAGAGACGTTCGTGATTTCCCGCGGTTGAATGCTTCGGGATGTGTAGCGGCCATATGTTTCAGCTAGGGTGTCGAGTAGAATGTTTTCGCGGCTGCTGACGATTTAGTAGCAATGAACTTCTTTATGTTGGAACGAAAGACGTTACGGCTTGGCATACTGGCGCTGCTTGTTTTCTGGCTCATTGGCTGCGGCGATTCGGGAAAGGCGCCCAAGTTGCTGCGGGTGGGGTTCGTGCCGGCCGAAGATGCGCAGCAAGTGATGCAGAACGCCCAGCCCATTGTCGACATACTGCAACAGCAGCTCGGCATGGAGGTTCAACCGTTCGTGGCGGCAGATTACACAGGCGTTGTCGAAGCCTTGCGCGTCAACAAACTGGATATTGCCTTTCTGACTCCGGCTTCCTACGTGTTGGCAAAGAACGAGGCAAACGTCAAAGTCATTCTCAAGTCCGAGCGCAAGGGTATAGCTGCCTACTACGCGGCGATCATCACGCGCGTCGATAGCGGGATCGAAACGCTTGATGATTTGCGCGGCAAAACATTCGCTTTCGGCGATTCCCTTTCGACCAGCGGCAATATTTTCCCTCGCAAGATGCTTAAAGAGAAAGGCATCGATCCGGTCCGCGACTTCAAACAAATTCTTTATTCGGGCGGACACGACGCGACAGTGCTGGCAGTCCTCAACGGCAAGGTTGACGCCGGCGCTACCTACGCCAATTCGCCGGACGGCTCGGATACCGCGTGGATGCGTTATCTAAAAAATTCGGCCGATGTCGGGAGCATTCGCGCAATAGCTTTCTCGGAGCCGATCCCGGCTGACAATCTGGTTGTCAACGCCAATCTGGATGAAGGCATCAGCAAAAAAATCGAGCAGAGCTTTATCCAACTCAGCCGCGATCCCAAGGGCAAACAGATGATGCGAGACCTTTACCAGATCGACGGTTTTGTTCCGGCGACCGATAGTGACTACGATTCCGTGCGTCAGGCCTTCGCTATAGCCGGCATCCCGCTCAAAGAAGCGCTGCAAAAAAAACGGCCGTGACTATCCTCGAGATCGAGGACCTGCATAAGTCCTACGATGCCAAGACTCCTGTACTAAGGGGCATCAATCTCGCCGTTCGACGCGGCGAATTTGTCGGCATTATCGGACTGAGTGGCTCGGGAAAATCGACGTTTCTGCGGTGCATCAATCGTCTGGTTGAGCCCACTTCCGGTCAAATCCGCATCCCCGCGTCCCTGATCGACAACGGCGGCGATGACAACCTCACAGACATCGCCAGCCTGAAAGGTTCGGAGTTGCGTCTGCTCAGACGAAAAATCGGCATGATTTTTCAGCAGTTCAATATCGTCAAGCGTCTGTCGGTCATCGAAAATGTGTTGTCCGGAGGTCTTGGCTACCAATCGTTGCTGCTGAGTACGTTGCGGCGCTTCACCCGGGAGGAGCAGCGCAAAGCGTTGATTAATATTAAACGGGTCGGCTTGCTGGATCATGCGTACCGTCGGGCCGGCGAACTCAGCGGCGGAGAACAACAACGAGTAGCCATCGCGCGCACTTTGATGCAACAGCCGGCGCTCATTCTTGCCGATGAGCCGGTTTCCAGCCTGGATCCCAAGCTGTCGAGGGTGGTGCTCGATATTCTCAAACGCGTCTGCCGGGAGGATGGAATAACCGCATTGGTCAGTCTCCACACGTTAGAATTAACCCGTGAGTATGCGCATCGAATTGTCGCACTCAAACACGGTCAGATTTTCTTCGACGGCCTCGTGGGCGAGCTGACCGACCCGGTGGTCGACGGCATCTATCAGGAATAATTCGCTATTCCACAGCATTCGACAGTTCAAATCGAGACAGGGCAAGTGGCGTCGCGTCCGGGAATCAGAACCGTTAGAGACGAGCGCCGCGTCAGAGCCGTACGAAGCTTTGACATTATCGATCATCGCCGTGGCTCGTGCAGCCTTGCCGCTTGATTGCTGCACGGCTTGTCAATTTATCAGTCCCAGGTAGCGCCACCACGGAATGGCAACGATGGCGGCGGCGATATAAGCAATCGCGTACACAGGATTGATTCGGTACATGAGAGAATAGCTGAATCCTTTTCCGCCGGTGGTGGCGCATGCCATGGTGTGCCAATCGATTTGAAACGGGAAAAACCAAACTTCCGAACCGATGAGAATAATCATGGCCATCACCCATGGGCTGATGCCCAGCTCGCCGGATAGCGGTAGTAGTGCCACGCTCAACGTCACCACAGTGAGAAAACTCGTAAACGCCAGTTTGACCGTGAACGTGATCAGAATGATGACGGCGATACACAGCGCGGGAGTCTCCGTGAAAGGCAGTATCAGTGGGGCAAACATGCCGACCAGCCATTGGTCGATTTTGGCCTGGGTGAGCAGCGACGGAATGCTCAGGGTGGCGCCCATATAGAGCAGCATCTCCCAATCGATACCTTTCTTGACCATGCCCCAACCGAGCACGCCGGTGTTGATCAAAACGCAGAGCGCAATCAGCGCAATCCAGGCGCCGTCGATATGATGATAAGAAATGCTCAGCCATCCGCAGATGGTCAAACATAACACGGCCAGCGTGATCCACTCGCTATGTGAAAGCGGACCGAGAATTTGCAGCTGTGTCTGCACCATCCTGTAGGATACACGCGCCTCAGCTTCAGGCTTGTAGAGAAGCATGGTGGCTGCTAAGACGATGATAACGACGACCAGAGTGGGGACCGACGCGGCGAAAAACCAGTACCCCCAGGTGAACTCTTCTCGCACTTCGGCAGGCAAGAGGCCCCAGGCTATCAGGCTGGTGGTAGAACCGGTCAGAAAGAGAAATCCGAGTTGGCCAAGCCCTAAAAAACTGGCGACGAAAAAACCCGTCGAGGCACGCGACGGATTTTTGTAACCCAAACTTTCCGATAAATTCATCAGCATCTGGCTGATGATGGCAGTGCGGGCGCTCTGCTGCGGAATCAGAGCCATGACGACAATCCCCATCAATCCCAAAGCCATAATTTGCCAATAGTATCTAAGCGGAAACACCCGCACCAGTTGCAGCGAGAGACGATAAAAAAGTCCGGAGCCTGTAATGGCAGCTCCCAATCCGAGCACCCCAAGAGTCATGAACCACGACGTGCTGGCAAAACCGCCCAGCACCGATTCCGGTTTTGCCAAGCCGGAGAGAATCATCGAAAGGGCAAAGATCAAAGCCACGCCATATTCCGGAAAAACCCGGAACATCCAGTAGATGAGGGTGAGCGCGAGCAACCCAAGCTGTTTGGTGGCATCGGTTTCCAGGCCGATGTCCGGCGTCAAGAACCAGAGATAGCCGCACACTACCAAGCCGAGCACGGCGCCGGCCCATCGGCTTAAGGTGGATTTACCCAAGAGCGGCCGAAAATACTTTCTACTGGGCATGCTTTGACCGATCTCAAGCGGCTCCGGAATGGCACCGGCGCCGGCGGGATCGAACTTTTCGTCGATGCTCGCAAGGTCGGAAACCGACTCCTGCTCCTGTAGCTTCAAGGCGTTGCGTAAGAGATTCAGGGCTTGAGCAGAATCGCCTTTACGGAGCAGGTTGTGGGCGGAGTCTCGCAACTGCTTGGCCGTGGCGGATTCACGATCGTTTCGCGCCGCTTCTAAAAGCTTGCCGGCGTAGTGAGCCACGGCTTTTTCAACATCGCCCAAATGAACCAGCGCCTCCGCGTGCAAATGCACGAGGGCGATGTCGATATACTCGCGCGGCAGTCGTCCAATGACGGCTATCACCAACTCGGCTGAGACATCGAGCAAACTCTGCTTATGGCGGTTCAGTAGTTCGGCCGCTCTGTGCCAGTCCTGCGCCTCCACTGCGTGATGAACCGCTTCCGACCATCGGCCCAGTGTCTCAAATCGCATGGATAGTTCCTGATGCAGCTGGCGGACGCTCTCCGCACCGTCATGCGCGGCACACATCTCACGCAGATAATCCCTGAAGAAGGGATGAAACTCGTACCGTCCAGACTCGTTAAGGCGCGCCAGAGGGAGATGATTCTTTTCTAATGCGGCGAGGCACCGCCCGGCTATGCTGCTTTGAAGCACTTGCTCGGCTGTTCCCATATCGGTGCTTATCAGCAGCGCGGTCTGTCGCAACCATCGCTGTTCTTCCGGCGGTCGTGATGCGTAAAACTCTTCAGCGAGGACGCAGAAGACTTGCCGCCCCTGCGAGTATTGCTGCTCCATGTAAGAAAGCTTTTTGCTCAAAGCCGCGCAGAAGTGAAGCAGCCAGATAGGATGTTTCTCGATCAATTGGTCCCACGCTTGGCGGCTCAGGCTCCAGGTGATAGTGTCCTTGGCCGCAATAATCGTTGCCGAGCGCGGCTCTCCCGATAACAACGCCATTTCACCGAACCAGTCCTGGGGCCCAAGCACACGAATGACTTCGGATCTGCCGCCGTTTTGTAACACGACTTGGACGGCGCCGGATTGAATGATATAGAAGGCGTCGCCCTGGTCTCCCTGAGAAAAGATGGTCGTTCCGCTCGCGTGGTATTCCTCTTCCATCTTGCCCAAGACTTTCGCGATGTCTTCGCGGGACAGCGCGGAGAACAGCGGGATGTTTCTTATGATGTCTGCAAGATCGTCCATAGGCGACGAGAAACGTAGCAAAAGAGTGCCAAGTTGTATACTGGTTTACTCGTCTAAACCGCTTTGGAAGGCTCAGACTGCCGTAATTTCTCGTTCAGCGAAAATCAGAGCGGCCTGCATGAACCCCTTGCGTCAAAGTCTCCCACTGAATGTCGCGCCTTGATTGCAGCGATTCTAATTGGCGGCTTCGGTGTCTTGTTGGTCTTAAACATTCGCCAGGAAACCAGCGATAGAATCCATAAAAATCGCGAGACCGCCCCCGTTTGCTGGCAAAATTCCATCAGCGCCGGCGTCGAGAATGGCATGATTGACGGCCGGCCCCGACACGATCCGTCGGCTGGTTCAGGATCTGAAAACACAATTGAAAGACCTGCGTCGCCTGGAGGTTTATCGACGTAACGGTATCGCGGCGT
>CAYZXN010000054.1:0-8087 GCA_964482425.1 uncultured Syntrophobacteraceae bacterium
GCCGCCGAGGCCGGCAAAGAATTGATTGAGAACATGAACGATTGTGCTCATACGAGAACCTCCCTTGACCGATAACCCACTCAACTGAACCCACCCTATCATTTCCGCGAATTTGGCCATAGCCTTGCGGCTGAAATCCCAGCATCTATAGTCCGCTTCAGCATGTTACGGAAAAATGCTCAGCAGGCTGCTCAAAAAAGAATCTCAGAGGCAACGCCCGAAAATCGCCGAGCGCAAGCGTACTCATCCGGGTACGTTGGAGCGAGGCGATTGTGCGCAACGAAGCCTATGAGTCTTTGTCGGTAGCCTGCTAGCTAGAACGGGCCAGGTTAAAGCATGGACTGCTCTGGGAGAATCGTTTTCAAAACCCGCAGATAGTTGCCGCCGAGAATCAACGCGATCTCATTTTCATGATAACCGTGCTTCTGCAGGCCATCGATCAAATTCGGCAGATCCTCGATCTCCTCGAAGCCCTTGATCAAAGGGTCTTTGTGCAACGGATGATGGCGGTCTTTGAGGGTGCGTGGACCATCGTACTTGACGAAATCCATACCCAGGGCCAGATGTTCGACACCGACCAGGTTGATGATGTAGTCCATGTGCCTGAGCATGTGTTCGATGCCCACTTCGCCTTCGCCGACGCGCTCGGGCAACGCCAGGATCCCGACCAGACCGCCCTGATCGGCAATTGCTTTGATCTGATCGTCGGCGAGATTTCTTACGCTGTCGAGCATGCCGCAGGCATTGGCATGACTGACGATCAGCGGCGCGGTGGCGGCCTTGAGGCTCTGAAAAAAGCCTTCACGATTCATGTGCGAAAGATCGACGATCATGCCGAGGCGATTGGCCTCTTTGATAACTTCGACGCCGAAATTGGTAAGCCCGCCGCCGGTGCGGCTTTCCCACACGCCGTCGCCGAGCTCGTTGCGAAAATTCCAAACCGGCTGGAGCGAACGCAAGCCGAGGCGGTAGAAGTTGCGCAGGTTCTGGATGCTGCCGCGCAGCGGCATGCAACCTTCGAAGTGGAGCAAAAATTTTATCGTGCCCGGCTCGAGCTTGTCGGGCAGATCGCCGCGGGTTCTGACCATTGAGATCATGCCCTCGGATTTGGGCGCCTCTTGCAGGAACTGGTCGATGTTCTCGAGCGCGGTTTCCAGGTAGCGCCCGGTATTTTGCGAATGGGAATAAGAATCGCCGCTGATGGCATAGACGGTGAGATTGATGCCGTCGCGAATCAACCGCGGCGCAATGGCATCGCGTATCGGCATGGGCTCTCCAATGGAGGTTCTGTAAAGCTGTTCATAAACGTCCCGGTGCCCTTCGACCACGATATGTTTCTGTAAAATATCTTTGCCGTCCATGGATTCTCCCGTTTTCCTTGAAGATCCTTTCGCCATCGGATACTAATAGTTGCACTATCTATTAGCAAGTCATCCTTTGCCGCTAAATACTAAAAAATCATTGCTTCTCTGTTGCGCTGTCGCCGCGCTGCTGTTTGTTCTGCCCGCGTGCAAATCGTCGCCGCAAACCGACCCGGATGCCGCCGGTAATCACTTTCGCGTCAATCTCGGCACCGAGCCGCCGACACTGGACTGGTCGCTGGCCACCGATCACGTTTCCTTCAATGTCATCGCCAACCTGATGGTCGGTTTGACCGAGTTCAACCGGGATCTCGAACCTTCGCCGGTCATCGCCAGATCATGGGATATCGGCGATGCGGGAAGAAGGATCGTCTTTCATTTGCGTAACGACGTGTTGTGGAGCGACGGCCAGAAAGTTCGCGCCCACGACTTCGAATATTCCTGGAAGAGACTGCTCAACCCGAAGACTGCGTCCGAATACGCCTACATTCTTTTCGATATCGTCAATGCTCAGGAGTATCACCAGGGCAAGATCACGGAGTCCGCCGAAGTAGGAGTAAAGGCGCTCGACGACTTCACGCTCGAAGTGAAGCTGCGCCATCCGGCGTCCTATTTTCTTTCGGTTACGACTTTCGAGGTCACTTTTCCGCAGAGACAAGATATCGTGGAAAAGTTCCAAAGCCGTTGGACCGATCCCGGCAACATCGTCACCAATGGCCCGTTTTTGCTGAGCGTGTGGAAACACGAAGACGAAATTCAGTTGCGCGCGAATCCCGCCTATTTCCTCGGCAAACCGGCTATGGAACGAATCACCATGTTTATGGTGAACGAGAAAACCACCGCCGTGGCTATGTACGAACAGGGCCAGCTCGATTTTATCGACAACAACAGCATTCCGATATTGGAGAAAAAACGGCTCGGTCGACAGCGGGGCTTTCATAGCGTGCCGCAGCTGCGCGGCTATTACTACGGCTTTATAACCGATCGCAAACCCTTCAACGATTCCCGTGTGCGGAAAGCGTTTGCCATGGCCATCGACCGCGCAACTTTTCCCAAGATTCTTCAAGGCGGAGAAAAGCCGGCTTCATCCTGGATTCCGCCCGGAATGCTGGCGCACAACTCCAAGATCGGTGTTCATTTCAACCCGCCGGAAGCGCGCCGTCTCTTGCGCGAGGCCGGTTACCCGGACGGCAAGGGCTTTCCGCGCGTCGTTTTGGCGTATAACAATGCCGAGGATCACAAGCTGGTCGCCGAAGCGGTCCAGAGCATGTGGCAGCGCAACCTCGGCGTCCTCGTAACTCTCGATAATCAGGAATGGAAAGTCTACTTAAAGAAGCTGCAAAACGATCCGCCTCACGTTTTCCGGCTCGGCTGGGGCGCGGACTATCCCGACCCTGATAACTTCATGAAGCTTTTCACCTCCACGAGCGGCAACAACAACACACGCTGGAAAAATCCGCGCTACGACCGGCTACTGGAACTGGCGGCGCGCGAGCTCGATACTAAAAAGCGCCTCAAGCTCTATGACGAAGCTCAGCAGATTCTGGTTGAAGCCGATCTGCCGATCATTCCTCTCTTCTGGACCAGCGAAAGCACGGTGCTCAATCCCCGTTTCACCGGACTCCAGTTCAACTCGATGGCGCGCATGGACCTGCGTCACGTGCGCCTGGTGGAAACCTCTACGACAAAATAGCTTTCATGAGCGCTTGTTTAGGCGCGCGCCGATCGCGCCCGCTCAGATCATAGATACGGCGCGACCCACTATGCGGGCGCACCCATAGCATCCTGTGATTTCGCCAGGTTGTTTGACGCAACGACCACCAAGCACCGATGACGTTCTGCTATTTGCCATGCGCCGTTAAATCATGTTAGGTGCCAATAGAGCCCCGCGCCTCCGGAACCCTTCCGTAGTGCGACAAACACCAGCGAGAAAGGCAGAGGATATGGAACTCAGCGAAGATGATGTGCTGCATATACTGAAACTGATCGATGAATCCAAATTTGACTTTTTTCAACTTGAGGTCGGCGAACTGAAGATCACCGTCAGCAAGGGCGATCCCCTTCCCTTGAACTCGACGCCGCAAAGCGTACCGGCTGCCCCGGCGCCAGCTCCTGCTCCCACGGCCGCAAAGCCGGCACCCGCTGCTCAGGCGCCGGCAACCTCGTCTGCAAATGTCGAGGCGCGGGCCGCGGCTGAAGGACTGCTGACGATCACGGCGCCCCTTCTCGGCACGTTTTACGTCGCTCCGGAACCGGGTGCGGCGCCATTCACTCAGGTGGGCGCCCAAGTCACGGAGGATACCACTGTGGGCCTGGTCGAAGTGATGAAAGTCTTCAACAGCGTGCGCGCCGGCGTCAACGGAACCGTTGTCGAGGTTGTCGCTCAGAACGGTCATTTCGTCGAGTACGGCCAGACGCTTTTTCTCGTTAAACCATGAGCGTCAGCCGGGTCCTGGTTGCCAATCGAGGCGAGATCGCCGTCCGCGTCATCAAAGCTTGCCAATCCTTAGGCATCGAAACTGTCGCCGCCGTTTCCGAGGCCGATCGCGAAAGTCTGGCGGCAAAGATAGCAAATCGCACTGTCTGCATCGGACCGGCGCGATCTGCCGATAGCTATTTAAAAGCCGCGACCCTTGTGGCGGCGGCGCAGGCGACCGGCTGCGATGCGCTTCATCCGGGATATGGATTTCTTTCCGAGCGCGCGGAGCTGGCGCAAGCTTGCGCCGACAACAAGATCACTTTCGTCGGCCCCAGCGCCGCCAACATCCAACAGATGGGCGACAAACTGCAAGCGCGGCAGATCGCTGCCGCTTCCGACGTACCGACAGTGCCAGGGTCCGATCACGCCAAGACTCCCGAAGAGGCGGCATTGCTCGCCAAAAAAGTTGGCTACCCGATCCTGCTCAAGGCCTCGGCCGGCGGGGGCGGTCGCGGCATCAAGCTGGTTGCCAATCCTGCCGAGATGGAGGGAACCTTCAGGACGGCGGCCGCGGAAGCGCGCGCGGCATTCGGCAATGACACGCTTTACATGGAACGGTATGTCGGCAATGCGCGCCACATCGAAGTTCAAATCCTCGGCGACCATTTCGGCAGTGTGATCCACCTTGGTGAGCGCGATTGCTCGTTGCAACGACGCCATCAAAAGATCATAGAGGAGGCGCCGGCCTATGCGGTGGCGCCGGAAAAACGGTCGGAGATTTGCAACGCTGCGGCAACCCTGGCGCGCAGCATCGGTTATCGCAATGCCGGCACCATCGAGTTCATCTACGATAACGACACCCAGGAGTTTTTCTTTCTCGAGATGAATACGCGAATCCAGGTGGAACATCCGGTCACCGAGATGATCACCGGCGTGGATCTGGTGGCGCAACAGCTTTTGATCGCCGGCGGCCGGCCCCTGCCGTTTCAGCAATCGGAGATTAACTTTAGCGGGCACGCCATCGAATGCCGCATTAACGCCGAGTCGCCGCAACACGGCTTTCGGCCATGTCCCGGCCGGATCACCAAGTGGCAGGCGCCAATGGGCCCGGGAGTGCGCGTGGACACCCACTGTTTTTCCGGCTACTTCGTACCGCCGTACTATGATTCGCTGCTGGCCAAGCTGATCGTTCGCGGCGCGGATCGCGCGGCCGCAGCGAAAATGACTCTGGAAGCCCTGTCCTCATTCGAAGTGGCCGGTGTCGATACCGGCATTCCGTTTCTGCAGGCTGTCGTCGCCGATGATGCCTACCGGAGCGGGCACGTGAACACCCGCTGGCTTGAGAAAAAGATGGAAGAATACGCGGCGGGCTATGCTGCAAGATGAATTATCGTGAATTAAAAGATGAAAGCTGAAATATAAACAATCCGGTTCCGGAGTTTATTCCAGTTTCCGCTTTCATCCATCATCCTTTCTTCGTAGGGAACACGCATGAACGACGTTAAATTTGTCGACACCACCCTGCGCGACGGGCAAGCCAGCCTGTGGGCGGAGAATATGCGTACGGGCATGATGCTCGCGGTCGCCGAGCGCATCGACAATGCAGGATTCCAAGCCATCGAGCTGATCGCCTCCAGCCATATCAAAAAATGCGTGCGCGAGCTCAAGGAAGATCCATTCGAGCGGATCCGCCTGGTGGCCGGTAAGATCAAGAAGACCCCGCTGCGCGCCATCGGCGCCGAACGGATCAGCGCGTTTGAGCTGACGCCGGACTCTATTGTCGAGCTCTGGTTTGAGCGCCTCGTGGCCAACGGCGTCCGGCAGTTGAGAATTTCCGATCCGGCCAACGACCCGGCGGGATGGCGCAAATCCGTAAGCCGCGCCAAACGCAATGGGCTGGGCACGGTTCTGAATCTGATATTTTCGGTATCGCCCAAACATACCGACGAGTACTATGCGCGCAAAGCTGTTGCAGCTGCGGCGCTGGAGCCGGACTATATCTGTTTGAAAGATCCGGGCGGCCTGCTCACGCCCGAGCGCACAGCCGCACTGGTCAAAGTGATTCAAAAGCAGGCGCCCGATTCTCCCATCGAACTCCATGTCCACTGCACCACCGGTCTGGGGCCGCTGTGCGCGCTCGAAGCCATCAAGCTGGGCGTGCAGGTCATAGACACCTCGGTGCCGCCCTTGGCCAACGCCTCGTCCAATCCCTCGCTGTTCAACGTCGCCCACAACGCACGCGCCCTGGGCTACTCGCCGGTGATCGACGAACAGGTCCTCAAATCAGTGGCCGAGGACCTGACTTTTTTCGCCAGGCAGGAAGACATGCCGATCGGCGTGCCGGTGGAGTACGATTACAGCCAGTACGTCCATCAGGTGCCGGGCGGCATGATTTCCAACTTTCATCACCAGTTGCGCAATCTCGGCATGATTCATCTTCTGCCCAAGATTCTCGAAGAAGCGGTGCAAGTGCGCGCCGATCTCGGTTACCCGATCATGGTCACACCGTTTTCACAGTTTGTCGGCAGCCAGGCTGCGATCAACGTCATCAAGGGCGAGCGTTATGCCCAGGTGACTGACCAGGTGATCCAGTATGCGGTCGGATTGTGGGGCGAAGAGGCGGCATCGGAAGTCGATCCAAACGTCAAAGACAAACTGCTTGACCGCCCGCGCGCCAGGGAGTTCGCCGGTTGGTCACCGCCGCAACCGAGCTTGAAAGAAGTGCGCGACAAATTCGGCGGCTCGGAAGTGAGCGATGACCGGCTCTTGATGTATTACGTCGTCGGCAAGGAGGATGTCGACGCCCTGCGTGGAGTCGGCTCCCCCAAGGAGTACATCAGCGCGAAGAAGCCTCTGTTGGCGCTGCTGCAAGATCTTACGCAGCGAAGCGACTACAGGCAGATTCACATTCGTAAACAAGGTATGAATGTGTCTCTGGAAAAAAGAAGCGCTGACGGAAAGACGTCATTGTAAGCGAATCCATCCCACTTTGGCCCAGGCGCGAGGCTGCTGCGTAAACCATGGCCCCGTTTCTACTCAAGCGTATCTTGCACGGCGTGGTCGTTCTCTGGGTCGTGGCGACTCTCACCTTCGCTCTTTTGCGTTTGACCCCGGGCGGTCCCTTCGACCGCGAACGCAAGCTTCCGCCAGAAGTCGTGGCCAATCTCGAAGCCAAGTATCACCTGGACGAATCGCTGCTGAGACAATACCTCCGGTATATCACCGGAATTATGCAAGGCGATCTCGGACCGTCGTACAAGTATCTGGACCGCAACGTCAACGATGTCATCCGCGATACGCTGCCCACCTCGGCCCTTCTCGGAACACTAGCGATTGTATTCGCTCTGCTCGTTTCGCTGCCGGTCGGTCTGTTGGCAGCCTACTACCGGGGATCCTGGATTGACCGATGGTTGATGATCTGGGCGTCTTTGGGCATTTCGCTGCCGCATTTTATTCTCGGCGCGGTTTTGATCTGGGCGTTCGCGCTTCAATTCGGCTGGTTCCATGCGGGGCGCTGGGACACCCTCAGCAGCGCCGTCCTGCCCACGATTACATTGGGCGCGGCCCCGGCGGCTTATCTCTCGGCCTTGTTGCGCTCCTCGCTGATCGAAATTTTGGGCGAGGACTTCATCCGCACGGCGCGCGCCAAAGGAATCAGAGAAAGCGGCGTGCTGTTCAAGCACGCGTTGAGCCTGTCGTTGATTCCCATGTTGACCGTGCTGGGACCATTGACTGCTTCGCTCCTGGCCGGATCTTTTGTCGTCGAGTACGTCTTTGCCATTCCTGGCATGGGCCGTTTCTTTATCACTGCGGTCACGGATCGTGATTACCCGCTGATCATGGGCGTCACCTTGATCTACACGGCGCTTCTGGTTTGCGCCAACTTCATTGTCGATATTTTATACGGCGTCGTCGATCCGCGGATACGCACCGAATGAAGCGCTCATGACCGGCACAGACATCGACCCCGGAAAAGCGCGCCGGTTCGACGCACCGGCGATGGCTAGCGGTCTCTTTATTTTGGCGATTGTCGTTGCCGCGATCGCGGCACCCTGGATCTCGCCCTACGGCTCGGCCGGCCTCAGGGAACAAAGCCTCCTGGAAGCGCCGTCTTGGAGCCACCCGATGGGCACCGATGCGCTCGGTCGGGACATGTTGACGCGGGTATTGTTTGGCGCCCGCGTCTCGCTGGCCGTCGGGGTGGGAACAGCGCTCATCGCCCTGGTTATCGGCACCGCCTATGGCCTGGTGTCAGGCTTTAAGGGCGGCAGCCTCGACAACTTCATGATGCGCCTGGTCGATATTTT
>CAYZXN010000055.1:0-3948 GCA_964482425.1 uncultured Syntrophobacteraceae bacterium
AAAACCGCTGTGACGGGAACGATCTCCGGCGTAAAAGTCGTCTTGAAAGAGCCATTCAAAAAATAAGCGCGATAGCCGCGCTCGACAAGCCTGGACCTGGGCCTTCGGCAAGGCAGCTGAAGGACCCTGGGTCCAGTCCGACTCCCTATCTATTTTTATATTGCAGCGCGAACAACTGTTTGTCCCAACACTGGCACCCGCGCGTAGATTCCGACTCAGCGACCGAGTTTTTCTTCCAGGGGCACGTTCGTGTTGCGAACCGTGAGGCCTGTCAGCGGTCGGAGATGAACGCGATGCGGTAGTGCGAACGGCCCTCGCGCGCCGGCCGCTGTGGGTGGACGTTCATAGCTGCGAGGTGCTTGAGCGTTTCGTCGATGTCGTCAACGATCAGGCAGAAGTGCTGATAGCCGATCGTGTCGGCGGGTTGATCCGCCCGTGGTTTCCCGCCCGTAAAGATCTCGATGTATTGCCCCTTGTGGAATTCCAGAAACATCAACTCCTGCCGCCGCCCTTGCGCGGCGCGTGAAAAACCCGCTTCGCGCCAAAAGCTTCGTCATACCAGCGGACGATTCGCTCTACGTCCGCTGTTCTTAGCGCCACATGCCCGAAACGCACGCCACGCTTGCCCATGAACCGTCCCCCTTATTCCGTTCGCGCGACGATTACTTCTCGCGAGAGATCGCATATGACTGACTAACTCGCCTTCCGCATTTCGCCGGCCAATATGTCATTGACCAGCGAATGGTACAGTATCCCTTTTTTCTCAGCGGTTTCGCGTAGCCAGCTCAAGGGCGCGCTCAGCGCTCATCCGCCAGTTGCACACTCTAAAAGTTAACACTACCCCCCCGGGCGTCGCGACCGACCTAGAAAAATGTCTAATCCCGGGTTGCCTTAGGAAATGTGCGCTCTATGATTGAATCTCATGGATCGATGCAAAAAAGAATTTCAATTGCCTAGTACAATATAGGGAGGGGAAAATGAAAATCTTTAGCGTCATCGCTGCTGTAACATTAATGGTGTCGTCCGTCGCTTGGGGACAAACCAGCCCTGCAAAAACTCTGGATGTACTCGCCGCCTATAAGGGTGCCGATCGAGAAAAAATACTGCTCGAGGGCGCGAAAGCCGAAGGTAAGATCGTGTGGTATACGTCTTTGGCGGGCGCGTCTTACCAGGCGATTGTTGAAGCGTTTGAACGCAAGTACCCGCAAGTCAAAATGGAAGTTTATCGGGCCGGCAGCAAGGATCTTGCCCCTAAAATTTTTGGTGAGGCACAGTCGGGGCGCCAGTTGGCGGACGCAATTGAGAGCACGCCCGGAATTCTCATGCTGCTGCGCGACAAAAACATCCTCCAGCCCTATTCATCGCCGGAACTCGAAAGATACCCGGAATCGGCCATGATCAAAACGGACGGTGACAAGATCTTTTGGGTAAACGACCGCGAATCTTTCATCGGGTTCGGCTATAACACCAAGCTGGTCGCCGAGAGCGACGTTCCGAAAACCTACGAGGACCTGCTGAAGCCGATGTGGAAGGGGAAACTTGCAATGCAGCTTAACAGCACAGGTGACCGGGTTGTGGGCACCATGCTGAAACAGAACGGGCCCGAGTATATCGAGAAATTCCAGAATCACAGCGTTAAACTATTCAAAGTATCCGGGGCCGCGTTACGCGATCTTATCATCGCCGGGGAAGTCACCGGATCGCCGACCATCTTCCGCAATCATGTGTTGGTGAAGGTCGATGCGGGCGCTCCTGTCAAATGGGTCCCCATGGAAGTCGTTCCGACTAACGCCGGCGGAGCCGCTTTGATCAACAATGCGCCGCATCCCCACGCTGCATTGCTGTTCATTGATTTCCTGATTGGCTCCGAAGGTCAGGAGACGCTGCAAAAATTCCACTACGGTGCAGCCTGGAAGGACTACCCTTTCAAGCGGGTATATCCGGAGGCAGGCATGACAACGATGGAATATCAGAAAGCTGAAAAGAAGTGGAATAAATTGCTACGCGCCGCCGGACGACGCTAGGACAATCAAACATCGCTCCGGTGCGGTGGAAAAGGCTAAGCCAAAATCCACCGCACCGGAGATATCGCCCGTGCAAAGCGCTGTTATTTTCTGCGAGCAACTCGTCAAACGTCCAGACTATAGCGGCGTGTCAATTTGTGAAACACACTCGCCAGCAAAACGGTGCCTGCCGTAATACCAAGGGCATACGCCGCAAGCGTGCCCATGTGCCCGTTTTCCCAAAGTTCCCAGATAACCACCGAAATGACCTCTGATCCGGGACTATAAAGTAGCAAGGCGACGGAGAGTTCGCGGATGGTGATTAGAAAAATATAGATCCAGGCGGCAAACAGAGCGGGCATCATCAACGGTACGATAATTTGACGCGCGGCTTGTCCCCAACTCGCGCCACTCGCCGTTGCACTTTCTTCGAGTTCTTTGTGAATCCCGAGCAAGCCCGAATGACAGAATCTCATGGCGTATGGCAGGTAACGTGCGCTGAAGGCGATCACCATAATCCATATCGTGCCATAAACCGGAATCGGCACCGTGAGGTACATTTTAAGAATTGCCACACCCATGACAATGCCCGGAAAAACCAATGGCAACATGACGAGCCTATCCAGCGTCCAACGCATCTTTAGATTGCTTCGGGCGACGATCCACGCGGCGATAAAGGTTATGAAAACCGCGGCGGAAGCCGATGTAATACTAATGGTCAGACTGTTAGCTATGGAACTCAGGATCTTGTCATCATTGAAAGCTGCGGCGTAGTGATCGAAAGACAGTTCGCTCAACACCGCAATCGAGGGCGGCTGCAGGTACGGGGTCAGAGATACCCAGATGAGCGCGGATAGGGGGAGGAGTTGGAGCGCCGGCAACAATAGCAGTAACAGGCCACCCACCCAGCGGAAAGCTCCGAGATTCTTGCGCCGGGGATTGAAGCCTTTCCCGGTGATCGTGGTAAACCTGTGCGCGTGCTTAGTTATTCGATAATAGGGGATGAGCGCCAAGCCCACCAAAGCGATCAGAATGATCGAGTAGGCGCTCGCGTAGCCGTACTCGGGGATATAACCTGCCGTTAACTGAAGATAGATTTGCGTCGTGAAAACATCGATGCCGGCCGGAATGCCGATCAGGGCCGGAATCTCGAACGCTTCGAGACTTCTGATAAAAGTTAAGGTCAAAACCGATAAGACACTGGGCATAGCCATCGGCAGAGTGACCCGCTTGAAAACTTGCCAATCGCTGCTGCCCGCAACGACAGCGGCTTCTTCCAGGGACGGATCCATGGACCGAAACGGGGTGGCCATAAGTAGAAAAACTACCGGTGTCCAGAGAAATCCTTCCACCAAGACCATCCCGGCCATCGAAAAGAGGTCAAAAAACGGAAACACGCCGGTAAGTTCGCCGACGGCCACGTTAAGAAAGCCGGCTTCCGGACCCAGAAGGATAATCCAGCCTATGACTTTGATTAGACCGGGCACCGCGAAGGAAACAAACGCGGAGACGTAAGCGAGACTCCGAAAAGGCGCATCGCTTCTTTCGGCAAGCCACGCTGTCGCCGTGCCGAAGAACAAAGCCCAGGCCGCGCTGCCGACTGAGAAAACCAACGAATTCCAAATCAGGATTTTAAATTGCGAAAACGAGGAAAAAATACCGCGGTAGTTAGCCAAGGTCAGTGCCTCGCTTTCGGCTCCGAACGGCGGGATGAAACTCGCATAGGCGATAAAGAACAGCGGCGGCAGGACGAGGTAAGCAACGATGAGCGCAATCGGAATGAACAGCCAGAGAAAACTATTCCCAGCTTTAAAGCCGAAGCTTGTCCTAGCGAACAGACGCTGAAAAGCGTTGCGTCTCTCAAGGTGTGTTCCAATAGATTCCATGTTTTTCTCTTGGCGGGCTTACACAATCACGGCTTGATGACCATCATCCTAAGATCAGC
>CAYZXN010000056.1:0-3771 GCA_964482425.1 uncultured Syntrophobacteraceae bacterium
CTCCGAAGGCGGCGGCGGAAGCGTGATCAGCTGCATGCATGCCGGCCTCATTCCGATTGTCAGTCGTGAAGCAAGCGTCGATGTTAACGAGAGTTTCGGCTTGGTCCTCAAGGAAAGCTCCATCGCGGAGATTAAGAGTTCCGTCAGAAAAATCTCCGGCCTTTCCGCCGAGGAGCTCAAGCGCATGGCGCGAGCCGCATGGGATTTCGCAAGGCGGCATCATACGAGAGAGCGATTCGCCGAAGAGTACCGCAACGTCATCTCAGACATCATGAGGCAAGTAAACGAGCGAAACCTTGCAATTGAACAAACGGCGAAATCTAAACAGTTTTATCCAGCCGCCGCCCGCATAGAAGATCCGGCAGAGGGTTGATCTACAACATGGGCGATACCGCTTTTTCCCAGCTCGAATCCGAATCCATCGAGATCATCCGCGAGGTCGTCGCGACCGCCAGCAAGCCAGTGATGCTGTATTCCATTGGCAAAGACTCTTCGGTGATGTTGCGACTGGCCCAGAAGGCTTTCTACCCCGCGCAAATTCCATTCCCGCTGATGCACATTGATACCGGATGGAAGTTTCGCGAAATGATCGCCTTCAGGAACCGCACGGCCACGGAGATCGGCTTTGAGTTGATCACCTCCACCAATCCGCGCGGAGCCGTCGAGGGCATCGGACCGTTTACCCACGGCTCGGCATACCACACCGACGTCATGAAAACCGAAGCGTTAAAGCAGGCGCTCGATTTTCACGGTTTCGATGCGGTTTTCGGGGGCGCCAGGCGAGACGAGGAGAAATCCCGCGCCAAGGAACGCATCTTTTCGTTTCGCGCGCGCGGCCACCGTTGGGAGCCAAAATCGCAGCGGCCCGAGCTGTGGAACCTTTACAACACCCGGATAAACGCCGGCGAAACCATTCGCGTGTTTCCGCTTTCCAACTGGACGGAAGCCGATATCTGGGCGTATATCCGCGCCGAGAACATCCCCATCGTGCCGCTTTACTTCGCCGCCCGGCGCCCGGTGGTCAAACGTTATGACCAATGGATTCTGGTCGACGATGGACGGCTGCCGCTTGAACCCGGCGAGAAGCCGGAAATGCGCATGGTCCGCTTCCGCACCCTGGGTTGCTACCCGCTGACTGCCGCCATAGAAAGCACTGCCACCACGCTCGATGAAATCGTCGCCGAGACTCTGGGCGCGACCACTTCCGAGCGGCAGGGGCGGATCATCGATCATGACGGCGCCGGTTCCATGGAGCGCAAGAAACAGGAAGGGTATTTTTGATGGATACCCTGCGCTTCATTACCTGCGGCAGTGTCGATGACGGTAAATCGACTTTGATCGGCCGATTTCTCTACGAGACCAAGCTCATTTTTGAAGATCAATTGGAGGCGCTCAAAGCCGACTCCAAAAAATTCGGCACCCAGGGCGAGCGCCTAGATTTCGCGCTGCTGGTGGACGGATTGCAGGCCGAACGCGAGCAAGGGATCACGATCGACGTGGCGTATCGCTTTTTCGCCACGCCCAAACGCCGCTTCATCGTCGCCGACACTCCGGGCCATGAGCAGTACACGCGCAATATGGCGACCGGCGCCTCTACCGCGCAGGCAGCGGTGCTGCTGATCGACGGCCGCAAGGGCGTACTCACACAGACCCGGCGTCACAGTCGCATCGTCTCCATGCTGGGAATTCGGCACGTCGCGCTGGCCGTTAACAAAATGGATTTGGTGGACTGGTCGGAAGCCGTGTTTGATGAGATCGAAACGGCTTACCGGCGTTTTGCCGCGGACCTGGGCTTCGAAAAAATCACAGCGATCCCGCTGTCGGCGCTTGAAGGGCACAACATTGTCGAGCCCGGCAATGCGGCAATGCCCTGGTATGAAGGACCTACCTTGCTCAGCTGGCTCGAAACCGTGCCAAGTCACAATTATGAGACCGGCCGGCCGTTTGTAATGCCGGTACAGTGGGTGAACCGGCCCAACCTCGATTTTCGCGGCTTCTGCGGCTCTATCGCCACCGGATCGGTCAAGCCCGGCGACAGCGTGCGCATCAGTCCTTCGGGGGTGCGCAGCCGTGTCAAACAGATCGTTATGTGGAACGGCCCGGAGGCGCAGGCGACTGCCGGCCAATCGGTCACCTTGCTGCTCGAGGATGAGGTCGACGCCAGCCGGGGGGACGTCATCGCCGGCGCATCTCACCCCGTGCAATGCGCCGACCAGTTCGAGGCCGATCTTTTCTGGATGAATGAGCGCGCTTTATTGCCCGGCCGGCCTTATGCCGCGCTGATCCATACGAAAAGCGCCAGCGCGACAATCACCGCCATCAAACATCGTCTGGACATCAATACCGGCGCCCATCTCGCAGCTAAAATGCTCGGCTTGAACGAAATCGCGACCGTCAATCTGAGTTTTGACCGCCCGGTGGCGTTTGCGCCGTACAGCGAGAACAAGAGATTGGGCGCGTTTATATTGACCGACAAACTGACCAACGAGACGGTCGGCGCCGGTATGATCCGCTTTGCCCTGCGGCGCGCCGTGAACGTTCACTGGCAGGCGCTCGAGGTGACGCGGGCGGCACGTGCGGAGATCAAGCATCAGCAGGCGCGCTGCCTGTGGCTCACCGGACTCTCCGGTTCCGGCAAGTCCACTATCGCTAACCTGCTGGAAAAGCGTTTGCACGCCGATGGCCGGCATACCTACATTCTCGATGGCGATAACATCCGCCACGGGCTCAATCGCGACCTGGGATTCACCGCGGCCGACCGTGTGGAAAACATCCGCCGCGTCGCCGAAGTAGCCAAGCTCCTGGTCGATGCCGGGCTGATCGTCATCGTTGCGTTCATCTCCCCATTTCGCGCCGAGCGCCAATGGGCGCGCAGCCTGTTCTCTGACGGCGAGTTCATTGAAGTATTCGTCGACACGCCGCTTGAAGAATGCGAGGAGCGCGACGTTAAAGGACTCTACGCCAAGGCCCGGCGCGGGGAGCTCAAGAATTTCACAGGCATCGACAGCGATTACGAACCGCCCGAGTCGCCCGAAATTCACATACAGACGGTGGCCGCCCTACCGGAGGCGTGTGTCGATCAAGTGGTCAAATACCTAAAATCGTAAGCCGACAATCATGTACGGTAAAGAAGGCAGCGCCGTTGACGCTCAACTCGTCAGACGCCGCGATGAAAAAAATCACGATAGTCGGGCTCGCCTGCCGGTTCTAAATCAGAGCCATTCTGATCTTTGGCGCAAGTCTCGCAAGAACGAAAGTGATGGCAGCAGGCGGTCACTCCGGCAAGTTATTTTCAAAGCATTTGATCAACAACGAACACTAGTTTTGGGAGGTATCCGTGTCGACTCCAGAGACAAACATTTTTTCACAACATGAATCCGCTCCGGTGCCGAAAAGTAGCTCCGGTAAACGCAGCTTGCTCCTCAGATACCGGCGCTTACCTATCGTTGCTTTGCACGTCGTTCTGATCGTCGTGGCTAATTACCTGGCCTTCTGGCTCAGGTTCGACGGCGAGATTCCAGCCGGCTATCTGCAAAAGTTCAGCGCCATGCTGCCCTGGCTGCTGGTCATACGCTGTCTGGTTTTCATTCCCTTTCGCCTCTACGAAGGCCTGTGGCGATATACGAGCATCATGGATCTGCGCAACATCGTCGCCGGCGTGGGGCTGAGCACCGTAATATTTCACTTTACGGTGCACGGCTATTTCGGACTGACGGACTACCCGCGCTCGATTTTCATCGTCGACACGCTGCTCCTGATCTTCATGATGGG
>CAYZXN010000057.1:0-18062 GCA_964482425.1 uncultured Syntrophobacteraceae bacterium
TTCCTTTTGCGGATCGGTGAAAAATCCGCAAGGGCACGGATTCATGGCGGCCACCAGCATGAACCCGGCTGGATAGTTAATCGAACCCATGGCGCGCGAAACCGTGATATTGCCGTCCTCGAGCGGCTGGCGCATGACTTCCAGCACGTTGCGCTTGAACTCGGGCAGCTCATCGAGGAAAAGCACGCCGTTGTGCGCCAGCGATACTTCGCCGGGTTTGGGCACTGTACCGCCGCCAACCAGACCCGCGTCCGAGATCGTATGATGCGGATAGCGGAACGGACGCGTCGCGATGATCGGTGAGCCGTCGAGCAGCCCCATGACGCTGTGAATCTTGGTCGTCTCGAGCGCTTCGGCAAGAGTCAGATCGGGAAGAATCGTCGGCAGCTTTTTGGCGAGCATGGTTTTGCCCGAGCCTGGCGGTCCGACCATGATTACATTGTGGCTTCCCGCGGCGGCGACTTCCAAGGCGCGTTTGACGTGCTGTTGGCCTTTTACATCGGTAAAATCGGCACTATATCTCGAGTGCTGGCTGAATAAGGCTTCCAGGTTGATCTGAGTTCGCGGGATCGGGCGGCGGCCGTTGAGAAATTCGACCACCTGCGGCAGATCCGTGACGCCGAGGACTTCAACTCCGCCGACAACTGCCGCTTCCGGGGCATTCTGTTGCGGTAGAATCAATCCTTTGAGATTTTCTCTTTGCGCCGCCATGGCGATGGGCAGAGCGCCGCGTACGGGCTTGATGGCGCCGTCCAGGGACAGCTCGCCAATCAAAAAGTACTCATCCAACAGTTGCTTCTCTATGGACCCTTCGGCGGCAAGGATACCGATTGCCATTGGCAGATCGTAGGCCGATCCTTCTTTTTTGATGTCGGCGGGAGCCAGATTGATGGTGATGCGCTTGGCGGGAAAATTATAGCCGCAGTTCTTGAGCGCCGCGCGGATACGATCTTTGCTTTCCTTGACCGCTCCTTCGGGCAGGCCGACCGTGGCGAGCTGGGGAAGCCCGGAGGCAAGATCGATCTCCACTTCGACGCGCAGAGCGTTGATGCCGTAAAGCGCGGCGCTGTTGACCTTCGCTAGCATAAGCCGGCGCTACGCTAGCAAAGGCGGCATAAGATAACAACTAGAATTTATCTTTTTTAAGTGACTTCAGCGAGGACGGACGCGCTCTCAAAGCGTCGTCTTTGGTAACGCGGTCAAAGACATGGACGCCGCGATTGTGCAAAAGGGTAGGTTGAGAAATCGCCCTTTTGGCCGCGGCCGCGCAAGTTGTGCATTTTCTCAAGGGTTTTTCGTGGACCTTTTGGATCGCTTCAAAACGATGTCCTTTGGAGCACTCGTATTCGTAAAGTGGCATGGTGATGAGACTAGCTATCATATTGAAAACGTTGTCACAATAAAGGCTGTACCTTGTCTGAGAGAATTTTTCCTGGTATAAGACTCTATGTTTGCTATAAGCGGATCAAGCGATGCAAGAAACCCAGGCGCAGGTCTGGGTTTTTTTTAACCTTGCTCGGAGGTGATCGATGTTAGAGCAAGAAGTCTTACCGGTTGGTTTAACCTTTGATGATGTCCTCTTGGTTCCGGCGGAATCCTCCGTATTGCCGCGCGATATCGATGTTTCCACGCGGCTCACCGAGCGCATCACGCTCAACATCCCGCTGGTGAGCGCGGCCATGGACACGGTTACGGAGTCCAAGACCGCCATCGCCATGGCCCAGGAAGGCGGCATCGGCATTGTTCACAGGAATCTTTCTATACCGGTGCAAGCGGCTGAAGTGGAGAAGGTAAAAAAATTCGAGAGCGGCATGATTTCCGATCCGATCACGGTGGCACCGGATCAGAAAATTTCCGAAGCCAAAGCGATCATGGACAAATACGGTATCTCCGGGTTGCCCGTGACCAAAGCCGGACGGCTCGTGGGAATCCTGACGAATCGGGATTTGCGCTTCGAGAAGAAGCTCGACCGTTCAGTGTCCGAAGTCATGACCAAGGACAAATTGGTCACCGTCAAGCCCGGCGTCGATCCCGATGAGGCGAAAGAGATTCTCCATCAGCATCGCATTGAAAAGCTGTTGGTCGTGGATGAGCATTTCCAGCTCAAGGGACTGATTACCGTCAAAGACATCGAAAAGAAAATCCAGTATCCCAACGCCTGCAAGGACGAGCGCGGCCGCCTCCGGGTCGGTGCCGCTGTCGGCGTGGGGCCGGATTGGGAAGAGCGGGTGGAGGCGTTGGTGCGCGCCAGCGTGGACCTCATCGCCGTGGACACCGCGCACGGGCATTCGCGAAATGTCCTTGATACTATTGGCCAGATTCGGCGCCGCTATCCCGATCTCGATCTTTCTGGCGGCAACGTGGCTACGGCCGAGGGCGCTACCGCCTTGATCCAGGCCGGTGTCAATGTCGTGAAGGTCGGCGTGGGCCCCGGATCGATTTGCACGACCCGGGTGGTTTCCGGCGTCGGAGTGCCACAGATTACCGCCATCGGCAGTTGCGCAAAGGCGGCGGCGCGATACAACGTGCCGATCGTTGCAGATGGCGGCATCAAGTTTTCCGGGGATATCACCAAAGCGCTGGCGGCCGGCGCCGACAGTGTCATGATCGGCAGCTTGTTTGCAGGAACCGAAGAGAGTCCGGGAGAAACAATTCTCTATCAGGGACGAACCTACAAAGTCTATCGCGGCATGGGATCTCTTGGGGCGATGAAGCATGGAAGCAAGGACCGATACAACCAGGGAGACGTCGAGGAGACGATGAAGCTGGTGCCCGAAGGCATCGAAGGCCAGGTGCCGTACAAAGGATCGCTCTCGTTCAATATCCACCAGCTCGTCGGCGGTCTCCGCGCTGGAATGGGCTATGTGGGTTGCCGCGACGTGGCGACGCTTCGAGCCAGAGCCAGATTCATGCAAATCACTGCGGCCGGCCTGAGAGAAGGGCATGTTCACGATGTCTTTATCACCAAGGAAGCCCCCAACTACAGCGTCGAATGATCCTCGTTCTTGATTTCGGCTCGCAGTACACGCAGCTCATTGCGCGTCGCATCCGCGAAGCCAAGGTTTACTGCGAAATCCATCCGTTCAGCATCGATCCGGAAAAGATCGCCGCTCTCAATCCCGAAGGGATCATTCTCTCCGGCGGGCCAGCCAGCGTCTATCAGGACAATGCGCCGCGTGTTAAGCCCGAGATCTTTGAACTTCCCGTTCCATTTCTCGGCATTTGCTATGGCATGGGCATGATCAATCTCGCGTGCGGCGGAGAAGTCGCCCGCGCCGAAAATCGGGAATACGGCCCCGCCGACCTGACGATCCATAGCGATGCCGATTTATTTTACGGCTTCGCGAAAAACGAGCCCGTGCGCGTGTGGATGAGTCACGGCGACAAGATGACGACAGTGCCGGCCGGGTGGATCAGTCTGGCACGCAGCGGCAATTCGCCCATCGCTGCGTTCGCGGATCCAAGCCGGCGGTTCTTCGGCGTCCAGTTTCATCCCGAGGTCGTGCACACGCCCCGCGGCAAGGAAATTCTGGATAATTTTGTTTTCCGGATCTGTGGCTGCAAACCCGACTGGACGATGGAGCACTTCATCGAAACCTCGGTGCAGAAGATTCGCCGGCAGGTCGGCGATGGACGGGTTCTCTGCGCGCTCAGCGGCGGCGTCGACTCATCGGTAGCGGCGACGTTGGTTCATCGCGCTGTAAACGACCGCCTGGTTTGTGTCTTTGTCAACAATGGACTCTTGCGGCAGGGAGAAGCCGAACGCGTTTGCCAGTTGTTTGCCGAGCGATTCGGCGCCAGCTTTCGTTACGTTGACGCGAGCAATGCCTTTCTCGCGGATTTGAGCGGCATCGACGATCCGGAAATCAAGCGCAAGCGAATCGGCTACAAGTTCATCGAGGTTTTTGAAGAGGAAGCGCAAAAGCTGGGTGAAATCGACTTTCTTGCTCAGGGAACTCTTTATCCGGACGTGATCGAATCTGTTTCGTTCGTTGGTCCATCGGTCACTATCAAGAGTCACCACAACGTCGGCGGCTTGCCGACACAGATGAAGTTCAAGCTCATCGAGCCGCTGCGCGAGCTATTCAAGGATGAAGTTAGAATACTTGGTAAAGAGCTTGGACTGCCAAGGGAAATGATTCAGCGCCAGCCTTTTCCAGGCCCCGGTCTGGCGATTCGCGTACTCGGGCCGGTAACCGAGGACCGGCTCAAAATTCTGCGCGACGCCGACGTCATCGTGTTGCACGAGATGCGGGCTGCGGGTCTGTACGAAAAAGTCTGGCAGTCTTTCGCCGTTTTGCTGCCGATCAAGACGGTCGGAGTCATGGGTGATGAGCGCAGCTACGAAAACGTTGTCGCCCTGCGCGTGGTCGACAGCCTGGATGGCATGACGGCCGACTGGGTGCCGCTGCCGGCCGACTTGCTGGCGCGGATATCGAACCGCATCATCAACGAGGTTCGCGGCGTGAATCGCGTTGTCTACGACATCTCTTCAAAACCTCCCGCGACCATTGAGTGGGAATGACCCGAGTCTCCGGCGATCGCCTCTGAGGGAAGCCAGCGATTGCTCCATGAAGCAAATAGCCCAGGTTTTACTATTCGACCGTGACGATCGCTTATTGATCTACTTACGCGACGATAACCCTCAGATTCCGTTTCCGAACCACTGGGATTTTTTTGGCGGGCATCTGGAACAGGGCGAGACTCCCGAGCAAGCGCTGGTGCGTGAGGTTGAGGAGGAAATCGGCATCGAGCTGAAAGCCTGGAGTTTGTTTCGCCTGTATCACTGCAGTCAAGGCGACGTTTATCCAAATCTCAAACACATTTTTTGGGCTCGGATCGATCGAGCCGCCGAGGAACTGACCTTGAGAGAAGGACAGCGACTGATCGGTATCGAACGGGACGAGACAAATCGCATCCGGTTTGCGAACATTCTCGGCCAAATTCTTGAAGACTTTATTGAAAGCGGGCTGTGGCCAAAAACAGCCAATTGAACGAACGGAAAATTGTCACCAAGCGAATTGTCGACTTACTGGCTTTGTGCTACTGACTAAAAACTGCAATGGAACATTCGCGTTTTGTACATCTCCACTGTCACACGGAATACAGTCTTCTCGATGGCGCCAATAAGGTCGACAAGTTGTTCGAGCGCATCAAAATGCTCAAGCAGCCGGCCGTAGCCATGACCGATCACGGCAATATGTTCGGCGCGGTGGAATTCTATCGCGAGGCGCTTCGCCGCGGCATCAAGCCGATCATCGGCTGCGAAATTTATGTCGCGCCGAACAGCCGCTTCGAGCGTAAAGGTATCGACAAGGGGCCCAAAGAATACAACAACCATCTTATTCTTCTGGCCATGGACAAGGAGGGATACCGCAACCTGTGCAAGCTGGTTTCCCTGGGCTATATGGAAGGTTTCTATTACAAGCCGCGGATCGACAAGGAGCTGCTCAAGGAACTCAACGGCGGCTTGATCGCGCTGAGCGCTTGCTTGCAGGGAGAAGTCTCGCAGGCGCTGAATCTGGGTAATATTGAAAGGGCCAAGGCGGCGGCCGAGAGCTACCTTTCGACCTTCGGTGATCGCTACTACATAGAAATTCAGGACAACAAGCTGGCGGAACAGGAGAAGGTCAATCGTCTGCTGGTTGAAATGGCCAAAGATCTGTCGATCCCGGTAGTGGCGACTAACGATTGTCATTACGGCGAACGTGAAGATTTTCACGCTCATGACGTTCTTTTGTGCGTGCAGACCGGCAAGACGATCGATGAGGATAACCGGCTCAAGCTTGAAACCGACGAACTCTATCTTAAGTCGGCCGAGGAGATGACTCAGGGATTCGACTATTGCCCCGGGGCGGTCGAACGCACGCTGGAGATCGCCGAACGCTGCAACGTCGAGATGGAATTCGGCAAATACCATTTTCCGACCTATACGCCGCCCAAAGAGATCAGCCTGGATGATTACCTCGATGAGCTGGCCCATCAGGGCCTCGATGAGAGACTCGAGAGCGATCTGATTACCGATCCGGAGATTAGAAAAACTTATTTGGAGCGCCTCGAATACGAGCTGGGCGTCATCAAAAGCATGCAGTTTCCGGGCTACTTTCTGGTGGTCGCGGACTTTATCAACTATGCCAAGCAAAACGGTATTCCGGTTGGACCTGGACGCGGATCGTCGGCCGGTAGCTTGGTGGCTTACGCGCTCAAAATCACAGATCTGGATCCAATCCGTCACGTCCTGCTGTTCGAGCGTTTTCTTAATCCTGAGCGCCGATCCATGCCCGACATCGATGTCGATTTCTGTATCCGCGGCAGGGCGCAGGTCATTCAGTACGTCAAGGACAAGTACGGCGCCGACCGCGTGGCGCAGATTGCAACCTTCGGAACCCTGAAAGCCAAAGCCGCGATAAAGGACGTCGGCCGCGCGCTGGGTCTTTCATTTGCCGAGACAGATGCGATTGCCAAACTGATTCCGGCGCCCAAGCAGGGTTTTGATTACCCGCTAACGGAGTCCATGAAAATGGAGCCGCGGCTACCTGAGCTGATGAAGAGCGATTCGCGCGTGAAGACGCTGATCGAGCACGCGCTGCGACTCGAAGGTCTGGTGCGTCACGCTTCGACCCACGCCGCCGGTGTTGTGCTTTCGAATCTGCCGCTGGTCGATCATCTACCGCTTTTTGTCGACAAAGAAGGCGGCATAGTCACACAATTCGACATGAGCTGCGTTGAAAAGATCGGTCTCGTGAAATTCGACTTCCTCGGCCTCAAAACGCTGACGTTGATTCATGATTGCTTGAAGCTGATCGAAACGACCAAGGGCGTAAAGATCGATCTCCAGCGCCTTCCGCTGGACGACAAAAAGACCTACCGCTTGCTCTGTAACGGCAACACCACCGGGGTGTTTCAGTTGGAAAGCACGGGCATCCGCGAGATGACGGTCAAGATTCGTCCGAATTGTTTCGAGGATCTGGTCGCCATTCTGGCGCTTTACCGTCCCGGACCGCTCGACAGTGGCATGGCCGAAGAATACATCAAGCGCAAACACGGCAAGGAAAAATTCAAATACCTGCATCCGCAGCTGGAGCCGGTGCTGAAAGACACTTACGGCGTTATTGTATACCAGGAGCAGGTCATGCAAATCGCCCAGGTTTTGGGCGGCTATACCATGGGTGACGCCGATATCCTGCGGCGCGCCATGGGCAAGAAGGATCCCGAGGAGATGGCGGCGCAGAGAGAGAGGTTTGTCGAAGGCGCGCAGAAAAAAAAGATCGACGAAAAGAAAGCTACGGAAATCTTCGATCAGATGGAGACTTTTGCCCGGTACGGTTTCAACAAATCTCACTCCGCCGCCTACGCGCTGGTTTCCTATCAAACCGCGTATCTGAAAACGCACTATCCTGTGGAGTTCATGGCGGCGCTGATGACTTCCGAGATGGGCGATACCGACAAAATTATCAAGAACCTTGCCGAGTGCCGCGACAAAGGCATTGAGGTTCTCGCCCCCGATATCAACGAGAGCCGTGCCGATTTCACGCCGGTGGCGGACAAGGTGCGCTTTGGCCTGGCGGCGGTCAAAAACGTAGGTGAGAAAGCCGTGGAGATAATCCTCGAAAGCCGTCGCCGTGACGGCGCTTTCGAATCGCTTTTCGACTTGTGCCGGCGGGTCGATCTCACGGCGGTGAACCGGCGCGTCATCGAAAATTTGATAAAGTGCGGCGCCTTCGACTCGACTCAGGTCTCGCGCACGCGCATGATGGGCGCACTCGATGAAGCGATGAAGGCGGGTCAGGCCTATCAGCGTGACCAGGCGAGCAATCAGATCGATATATTCGCCATGCTTGGTACTCCGGTCAAGGGAGCAAAGAGACCCGGCGATGTTTACCCCCAGGTCCAGGAGTGGGCGAAGCAGGAAGCTCTGGGCTTCGAGAAGGAAGCGCTCGGGTTTTATATTACCGGGCACCCTTTGGATAAGTACGACCGCGTGATAAAAAGAATTATCAGCGGCACCGCCGCGGGCATCAAAGAAAAACCAGTGCCCGGAGAGGTCAAACTGGGCGGGGTCGTTTCGGCTTTGAAGTTGCGAAACACCAAGAAAGGCGATCGCTACGGCAGTTTCAATCTCGAGGACAAGACCGGCTTTCTTGAAGTGATAGCCTGGCCGGAAACATACAAGAAGAGCATGGATCTCTTGGGTTCGGACGAGCCGATATGGGTGAAAGGCAAACTGGAGGTCGGCGAGGACAGGATGCAGATCATCGCCAACGAAATTACCGCTCTCTCCGAAGCGGCTGCCAAAGCGCGCGCGCCGGGAAACGGCAACGGTCATCGCAACGGAGTCGCCGGGGAGCGGATGCATTTGTATATGCGCGAATCGGATATTTCCACCGATGAAATGATTCAGCTGCGCGAAACCCTTCTCAACTATCCGGGTTCGTGCACGGTTTTTCTCCATCTGATCGCTCCCGGAACCGGCGAAACCGTAATAGAGTTACCCGACCAGTGCCGAGTTTCCGCCGGACCGGAGCTTAACGACGTCCTGTCAAAGCTTTTCGGTTCGCGAGTCAGCTTTCATTCGTTAGAATCTTGATGCCGCCATATCCAAGCCAACAGCGCAAAGAGCGCGCGGTATTGGTCGGAGTCGAGCTGCCGTCGAACAATCACAAATTTTCGCTGGAATACAGCTTGGAAGAGCTCGAGCGGCTGGCTCAAACTGCGGGCGCCGAAGTTGCGCAAAAATTCACCCAACAGTTGAGAAGCGTCACGCCGGCGACGCTGGTAGGGCGCGGCAAGGTTGAAGAGATTCATGCAAGCGTGCACGAGATTTGTCCCGATGTCGTGATTTTCGACGAAGACTTGACGCCGGCACAGCAGCGCAATCTGGAAACCGCCTTCAAGGTACGGGTCATTGACCGCAGTCAACTCATACTCGATATCTTCGCGCAAAGAGCCCGCAGTAACGAGGGAAAACTCCAGGTCGAGCTGGCGCAGTTGGAGTACCTCCTGCCGCGGCTTACGCGCCAATGGACGCATCTCTCAAGACTTGGCGGCGGCATCGGAACGCGCGGCCCGGGCGAGACTCAGCTCGAAGTCGACCGTCGGCGTATCCGCGAAAAGATCAGTTACCTGAAGCAGCGCTTGAAGACAGTGGTACGCACGCGCTTGCTGCAGCGCAAAGAACGTGAAGAAGTGCCGTTTGCGACCGTCGCCCTGGTCGGTTACACCAACGCCGGCAAGTCTACTTTGATGAACACGCTGACGCGCGCCGGAGTCGTTGTCGAGGACAAATTGTTTGCGACTTTGGATCCGACTATTCGCTCGTTGCGCTTGCCCAACGGCGACAAGGTCATGATCGCCGATACAGTAGGCTTCATCAACAAGATTCCGCACTCTCTTATCGAAGCCTTCAAAAGCACGCTGGAAGAGGTGATGGGCGCCGATTTGCTGCTTCACTTGGTCGATATGAGCAGCTCGCTGGCGGGTGAACAAATCCATGTGATCGAGGAAGTGTTGCGCGAGATTGGTGCCGGAGAAATCCCGACCATCATGGTTCCGAATAAAATCGACGTTCTCCCGTCGCCTCAGGATCACTTGTTCAAGGGCCGCGACGGCCAGGATGTGTGTCCGATCTCGGCTTTCACGGGCGCAGGGATTAGGGAGCTTCTTGAAACTATTGGCGCCAGGCTCGATCGCGGCAAAGAAATGTTTCAAGCCACCTTTTCGTCGTCTCGCGGCGGCTTGCTGTCGTTGCTGCGCGAGCGAGGCAGGATGCTCAAGGAGACTTATGAGGAGGATCGGGTCCATGTGACCGCGCTGGTGACGCCCAAGCTTGCCGGCCAATTGCGCAAACTGCTGCAAGACGGAACGGCTCCCGGCGGTTCGGTCGTGCAGTGATGTTAAATCTGCCGAATTTCCTCACCTTAATTCGCATTCTAACAATACCTTTCTTCCTAGTGTATCTTTCCTATCACCGCTATCTCGAAGCCTTGATCGTGTTCATTATCGGAGGTATCACCGATTTTCTGGACGGGCTTGCGGCACGCCTGATGAAGCAACAGACTGCTTTGGGAGCGTTTCTCGACCCGATCGCGGATAAACTGTTGGTGATGACTTCTTTTGTCATGCTTGGACTGATGGGCGGGATTCCGATGTGGCTGTCGATCGTGGTGGTTAGCCGCGACGTCTTTATCGTCATGGGTTATGGCATCATTTACTTTCTGGTCGATGAACGTTTGAAGGTTCAACCGAGTTTTATCGGTAAGTGCAGCACCCTGTTACAACTGTTTACCCTGGGGGTGGCGTTGGCCGTTTTGCACAACCCCGATCTAGTCCATCCTTTGGCACGGGATGTTTTGATTGCCGCCACAGCCGTTGCAACCGTGATTTCGGCCGTTCAGTATCTTTATCGCGGCTTTCTCTGGCTGCAAAATAAAGCGCCCTCGATGCCGGGGATTGGTTGACATGTTCAGGAGAAATTGATAATAAAATCAGGTTCTTGCGGTGTTCTGAGGGGTTCACATCAATGTGCCGTAAGTTGACGACGATCCTATGCTGAATAAATCTTACCGTTTCCTTCAGGCACGTAGCTCAGTGGGAGAGCGCTTCCTTGACACGGAAGAGGTCGGCAGTTCAATCCTGCCCGTGCCTACCATGCCAATCTGATCATCGAATGGATAGTCTTCGCGTAACGTTAAGCAACGGTGAAGCCGTGCAGGTTCGCCGGGGATCTCGGATTCACGAACTCGCTTCTGCCCTTCACCTCAACGGCGGTGTCATTGCGGCAAAAATGAACGGTCGTGCGGTGGACTTGAGCCGGACGATTGAAGAGGATTGCTCCATCGAATGGGTCGCGCCAGACAGCGCCGACGGCCTCGACGTGTTGCGTCATTCGACCGCTCATCTGATGGCGCATGCCGTGCAGAGTTTGTTTCCCGGAACACAGGTAACCATCGGCCCTACCATCGAAGATGGCTTCTATTATGATTTCAAGCGCGAGCAACCGTTCACGCCGGAAGAAATCGCCCAGATCGAAACCCGAATGCAGGATTTGGCAAAAGCGAACCTTCAGGTCACTCGCGAGGAAATGTCCAAGCGTGACGCCATAGAGCTGTTTCGCCGTTTGGGCGAAGAGTACAAGGTGCAGATTATCGAGGATATTTCCGACGATTCGGTGTCGCTCTACCGACAGGGTGAGTGGGTCGACCTGTGCCGCGGGCCGCACGTCCCTTCGACCGGCGTTCTCAAGGCGTTCAAGATCACGGGAGTAGCCGGGGCGTATTGGCGCGGTGACGAGAATAACGAGATGCTTCAGCGCATCTATGGAACGTCATGGCCCAGTAAGGCCGCGCTCAAGGAGCATTTGCGGTTGCTCGAGGAGGCGAAGAAGCGCGACCATCGAAAGCTGGGACGTGAGCTGGACCTTTTTAGTTTTGTGCCGATCGCACCGGCAAGCCCGTTTTTTCATCCCAAGGGTGCCGTGGTGTACAATGAATTGATCGCTTACGTCCGCAGCCTTTACGCGCGCTACGGTTATGACGAGGTGATCACGCCGCAAATATTCGACGTCGAATTGTGGCGCCGTTCCGGCCATTACGATCACTACCGAGACAACATGTACTTCACCGAGATCGAGGAGCGGCAGTTCGGCGTCAAGCCAATGAACTGTCCGGGCCATACCTATATTTATTCTGCGAAGAAGCGTTCCTATCGAGATCTGCCGCTGCGCATCGCCGACTTCGGCCGGCTGCACCGTTACGAGAGATCCGGAGTTACCGCGGGACTCACCCGTGTACGCTCGTTCTCGCAGGACGATGCCCACATCTTTTGCGCGCCCGATCAGATTGAGGCTGAAATCGGCAGCTTGATCAAAATGCTGCGTGAGGTTTACCGGACGTTTCAGTTCGGCGATATGCAAGTGAAACTGGCGACGCGTCCCAAAGACTTTATCGGCGACGCTGAGATCTGGGACCGGGCGGAGGCCGCATTGGGCCAGGCTTTATCGAAAGAAGGTATAAACTATCAGATCAACCTGGGCGATGGCGCGTTTTACGGGCCAAAGATCGATTTTGTCGTTCTCGATGCGCTACGGCGCGGCTGGCAGTTGGCGACCATGCAGCTCGATTTCTTTTTGCCCGAGAGGTTTGGGCTGGTCTATACATCCGCTGCCGGCGCGGACGAGCGGCCGGTGATGATCCACCGGGCGCTGCTCGGTTCCATTGAGCGTTTCATGGGAATTCTCATTGAACACTGTGCTGGCGCGTTTCCCTTGTGGCTGGCGCCGGTGCAAGTGCGGATACTGACCGTCACCGACGACTATAAAGATTATGCCGCGAAAGTTTTTAAGGAGCTGCGACACTCGGGCTGGCGCGTAGAGCTGGACGGTCGCAATGAGAAGCTCGGTTATAAAATCCGCGAGGCGCAACTGGCCAAGATTCCCTATGCACTCATTGTCGGCGAAAAGGAAGTTCAGGCGCAGACCATCGCGCCGCGGCGTAGAGGCGGAGAAAATCTTACGCCCATGAGCGTGGCTGATTTCATCCGGAAGCTTCGGCTGGAGGTTGCACAAGAAAAGGGAGAAGCATAATAGATGACTGTTTTGCAGAGCATGGAGGTGTCTTATCGCTAGAGATGCGAGAATCAATCATCAAATTCGCGCTCGTGAAGTTCGGGTCATTGGAGCGCAAGGGGAACAACTGGGTATACTGCCGCTGCACGAGGCGCTAAGACAAGTTGACGCGTTGGGATTGGACCTGGTCGAAGTCGCCCCCGAAGCGCAGCCGCCGGTCTGTCGGATGATGGACTACGGAAAGTTCAGGTATCAGCAGAGAAAGAAAACCCACGGGCCGAAAAAGCATGCCGTCGTCGAGATAAAGGAAGTAAAAATGGGATCGCGCACCGACGCGCACGACGTCGAGCATAAAGTGCGCAACATCCGCCAATTTATCGAGAAGGGACAACGGGTCAAAGTGTCGGTTTTTTTTCGCGGCCGTGAGATTACCCATCCCGAGTTGGGCAGGCAGGCGCTGCGCAGGGTGGTTGAGCAGATTCAGGATATCGCCAAAGTCGATATCGAGCCGCGCCTGGAGGGGCGGAATATGGCGATGCTGCTAACGCCCAAGTAAAAGATTAATCCAAGTCAAGCGAAGGAAGAGGAGACTGAAGTGCCTAAAATAAAGACCAATAGAGCGGCCGCCAAACGGTTTCGAGTCACGGCCACCGGTAAGATCAAACGTAACAAGGGTTTCAAGCGGCATTTGCTTTCATCCAAGGGAAAAAAACGCAAGCGCCAGCTGCGCAGCGCCACCATGGTGTCGGCCGCCGAGCAGAAAAACATTCGCGAGCTGATACCGTACAAATAACCCTCACCCCTCGTTTTCGAGATCACCAGAGAGCAGTCTAGAAAGGAGCAAGCAAGTGCCACGCGCAAAAGGCGGGAGCAAAACCCGCCAGAGAAGAAAAAAGGTCATGAAGATGGCCAAGGGATACGTTGGAGGACGCGGCCGTCTTTACCGGTCCGCCCGTGAAACCGTCGAGCGGGCGTTGGCATTCGCCTATCGCGATCGCCGCGTCAAGAAGAGAACGTTTCGCAGTCTATGGATCACGCGTATCGGAGCCGCGGCCAAACTCAATGGATTGTCTTACAGCCAGCTGATCAAAGGATTGAAGCAGGCCAATGTGGAGATCGACAGGAAGGTGTTGGCGGAGATCGCCGTTGCCGACTTGAATGGCTTCGGACAATTGGCGCAGCGCGCCAAGGTGAGTCTGGGCGCTTGAATCGGGCGCATTGGATAAATGAACGATTCCTTAGATGCACTGCGTGAGGAGACGCTGGCGCGCATCGAAAGCTCGGGGAACGAGGCCGAAATCGAGCAGCTGCGTGTTGAAGCTTTGGGGCGTAAAGGAAGGCTGACGCTTCTCTTGCGCGGCCTCAAGAACCTTCCCGCCGATCAGAGGCCGCGCGCCGGGGAGCAGCTCAACCAGTTACGGCAGCTCCTCGAGGAACGGCTGGAAAGCCGCCTCCAACAGGTCAAAACCGTCGAAAAAGAAAAAGCGTTACGCCAACAAACCATCGATATCACCCTTCCTGGAAATCGAAGAAAACGCGGACGTGTACACCCACTGACAACGGTCATCGATGAAGTTATCGACATTTTTTGGGGAATGGGGTTTGAAATCGCCCGCGGGCCCGACATCGAGGATGACTACCATAACTTTGAGGCGCTGAACATTCCCAAAGATCATCCTGCCAGAGACATGCAGGACACTTTCTTTGTTTCCAGTGACCGGTTGTTGCGGACCCACACATCGCCGGTGCAGATTCGCACCATGGAAACGCGGCAGCCGCCGCTGCAGATCATTGTTCCGGGGGCGGTCTATCGCCACGACGATGATGCCACCCATTCGCCTATGTTTCATCAGGTAGAGGGCTTCATGGTGGATCGCAACATCGCCTTCTCGAATTTGAAAGGGGTGCTGACTCATTTCCTGCAGCAGGTCTTCAGCGATAAAACCGGCGTGCGTTTTCGGCCCAGCTTCTTCCCATTCACCGAGCCGAGCGCCGAGATCGACATTGAATGCGTCATTTGCGGCGGCGCCGGGAAAAATGCCTACGGACAGCCTTGCAGGGTCTGCAAAGGAAGCGGTTGGCTAGAGATCCTGGGCGCCGGTATGATCGATCCTGAAGTGTTCAAATTCGTCGGCTATGATCCTGAGCGCGTGTCAGGATTCGCGTTCGGTATGGGCGTCGAACGGATCGCAATGCTTAAATACGGTATCGAAGATATCCGATTGTTTTTTCAAAACGACTTGAGGTTCCTCACACAATTCGGCTGAAGAGTCTTTAGACGGGAGTTATGGAGGACCATCGCGATTTGTGCGGCCGGCGCTCCATCGCGCCGTGACTGCTGTTTTTCATGAAGTTCACATTTAATTGGCTAAGAGAGTTTGTCGCCTTTGACGATGCTCCGGAGAAGCTTTCCGACTTGCTCACGATGGCGGGTTTCGAAGTGGAGTCGCTCACGCCGCTCGGCGCCGCCGACAAGCACGTCGACGACTGGGTCTTCGAAGTCAGTGTCACGCCCAACCGGGGCGACTGTTTGAGCGTAATGGGAATAGCGCGCGAGGTGTCGGCGCTGACCGGAAGGGCGGGCGGTGAGAGAAGACACGAAGTAGCCGCTGCCGCGTCGCAGAAATCAGCCGGCTTCGCCATCGAAGTCGCCGACGCGAATCTCTGTTCGCGTTACTCCGCCCGGATTATCGAAGGAGTGCGGATCGGCCAGGCGCCGGCATGGATGCGCCGCCGGCTGGAAGCTTGCGGCATTCGCACGCTTAACAACATTGTCGACGTCACCAATTATGTCATGCTGGAAACCGGTCAGCCGCTTCATGCCTTTGATCTCGATCGCCTGAAAAGCGGCCGCATCGTGGTGCGCCAGGCGGGCGCCATCAGGAGGCTCGTTACGTTGGACGGTGTCGAACGCGAGTTGAACCCGGGTGATCTCTTGATCTGCGACGGCGACGCACCGATCGCGCTGGCCGGCGTTATGGGCGGCCGGGATTCGGAGGTCACTGACGAGACTCGCCGAATTTTGCTGGAGAGCGCCCATTTCGATCCGATTACTGTGCGCCGGACAGCCAAAAGGCTGGGTCTGCATAGCGAGGCATCGCACCGCTTTGAGCGCGGCGTCGATCCCGCGGGTACCGTCGCGGCGGCTAATCATGCGGCCGGTCTCATTGCCGAGTACTCCGGTGGTAGCCTCAGCGCCGCCATTCTGGACAGCTATCCCAGGCCGCCGAAAGTCACACCGATTGTACTGCGCCGGGAAAGCATCGAGAAATTACTCGGCACGAAAATCCCAGCGAATCAAACGGAAATATTCTTGGTGTCGTTGGGTATGCAGATCCAAGGAGATACGAAAAACGGTGGTCTCGTGGTTGTGCCGCCGACGAGCCGGCCCGATCTGACCCGTGAAGCGGACTTGATCGAGGATCTCGCGCGACTGCACGGTTATCAGCATATACCGTCGACTCTGCCGGTGTTGCGCTGCGCCGCAGCCCGACCCGATTATCAACTGATATGGGAACGCAGAATTCGCTGTTTCCTTGCAGGGCAGGGCTTTGCGGAGGTCATCAGTCTTCCGTTCACCGGTGAAGCCATGAACCGGGCGTTCTCCGGTCTGTGGGAAGAACCCGCCTCGCCCGTACCGGTTTTGAACCCGTTGGTTAAGGAAAGCGGCGAGATGCGGCTGAGCCTGTTACCGGGTCTCATCGAGAACTTCCGATTCAATCTGGCGCATAAGGCGGAAAGTGTTTTTCTCTATCATCTCGGCAAAGCATTTTGCGTGGCGGGCAACGCCGAAGTCGAGGAAAAGCAATGCTTGGCCGGTCTGCTCTTCGGATCGCCCGCGCATCGTGGCCTGCGCTCCGCCGTTAAAGGATCACCGATAGGTTTTCTCGACTGCAAGGGCTTGGTAGAAGGTCTCCTCGATTTGTTTCACCTGCCTGGCCCGGTGGTTTGGTCGCGCACAAATCGCACTGCACTTCATCCTGGACGGGCTGCCGACGTCCTTCGCGCCGGCGAAAAAATCGGCTATATGGGAGAGAGCCATCCCGATTACAATCAAGGACTCGATGTGCCGGCATTTGTGGTGTTCGAACTTGACTTTGAAAAACTGGTTCAGTATTCTCCGCGGCAAACGAAGGCCATTCCCCTGCCGCGTTATCCGGCTGTTGAGCGTGATTTTGCTCTCGTGGTTGATAGAGCTTTTCCATCTCAGCGGATCATCGATTGCATCGACGAGCTTGGCCAGACTTTGATCGAACGAGTTGAAGTCTTTGACGAATATTATGGATCTTCGATTCCCGAGGGCAAGAAGAGTTTGGCTTACAAAATTTCCTACCGCGCCGATGATCGCACGTTAACGGACAGCGAAATCAATACGCTGCATCAGCAACTCGTTGATCGTGTCGGCAAGCTGTTTGAAGCTCAACGCAGGAGCTAAAAAAACGCGAACTGATCGTTCGAGGAAGGGATAGTGCCATGACCAAGGCGGAAATCATTACGCGAATTTATGAAAAAGTAGGGTTTTCCAAGAAGGATGCCACAGATGTCGTAGAGGCCACTTTTGATATTATCAAGGGGTGCCTTGAACAGGGTGAAAAAGTTAAAATCTCCGGCTTCGGTAATTTCGTCGTCAATACCAAACGGCCGCGCAAGGGAAGAAATCCTCAGACCGGCGATGAGATCATCATCGTGGGACGCAAGGTCCTGACGTTTAAAGCAAGTCAAATCCTGAAAAAGAGTCTTAATGGGATGTCCGCCGGCAGTACGGAATCAGAGTCGGCTGAAGCAGAATAGAGATTGGCAATGGCAACAGCATTGCCGGACAAGATTTATTTCAAGATCGGCGAAGTGAGCGAGATCGTCGGCGTCGAGCCCTACGTACTGCGCTACTGGGAGACCGAGTTCGATTTGCTCAAACCTTCTAAGGCGCCCTCCCGCCATCGTCTTTACAAGAAAAAAGACGTGGAACTCTTGCTCGACATAAAACGACTTCTCTACAGCGAAGGATTTACGATTGAAGGCGCGCGCAAGAAGCTGAAGGAAGCCAAAAAAGAAGAGAAGGACCAGCTGAAACTGCCGCTGTCCGATCAGAAGTATAAAACCGCTCTTGCCAAAATTAAAAAGGATCTTGAGTCTTTGCGCCGGCTGCTTTCATGAAGCATCGTACGCCGGGTCAGATCCATCGAATCATTCGACCGATATCATTAAAATTGATTTAGCCGTACCGGAGTGCTAGATTCTCGCCTACCTCAAAGCTTCATCCGTCGGGGCGTAGCGCAGCCTGGTAGCGCACACGCTTGGGGTGCGTGTGGTCACCGGTTCAAATCCGGTCGCCCCGACCATTTTCTTTCCTTCTAATTTCCTGTCCGTATTTACAGCCCTCGCCATCATGTGGACGCGGCGCTGCTGTTGGCATCATCCAAACCGGCGTTTTGTTTGTCAACCTGGGTTACCTTTGCTGTTATGGGCTGCGCATCGGGATAATACCGGCACGCCGTTTGCT
>CAYZXN010000058.1:0-5152 GCA_964482425.1 uncultured Syntrophobacteraceae bacterium
CGGGCTCGAGTCTTTCAGGGTTGCCTTCGAGCACTAACCCGCCGTCGGTCACCAGCGCGATCACCGCCGATCTGAGATCGCGCAGCGGCGCTGCAGGTTTGCTCGAGCCGAACTTTGACGGCGTAATCTCCGATATGAACACCTCACCGCGCAGCTTGGCGAGCAGCATATCCAAGGCGCGCGTGGCCGGCTGCTTGGCGGCAAACTCGTTTCGCTTGATTCCTCGGGCCAGATAACCTTCCTGTTCCGGTTTGCCCAAGTTCTCACCAGTTGCCAGTTTTATACCGAGCGCAGCCATGCGTTGGAGCACTTGCACCATGCGCGTGACCGATGAGCCCGAATCGGCGATGTAGATGCTTTTTCGATATAACGCCGCGCCGACATTATCTTCGTGCATGCCGGCCACTGCGGGAATACCGAGGCGCTGTTGCGCCGCCTGGCAGATCGCGCCGCAAGCGACTCCGTAGCGGCCGCTGGCGAACGCCGGACCGGCGAGCAGCAAATCGGGCTCACGGTCGGAGAGCAGCCGCAGCAATTCCTCAATAGCTTCTTCTTGTTTCTCAGCAAAGTAGTTGTCGCCGCAGAAAATAGTCGCAACCACCTCGCCCTTCTCGCCGGCAGCTTGCTGCAAGGCGCGGCCAGGACCCACGGGACCCTCTTTGATTCCAGGTCCAACGTCGCCCTTTTCCTCCGCGCCGATTTGAGCGAAGAACTGATTCAGATAATGCACAACGCGGAGCTTTTTCATGCGGCTTCTCTCCTCACTCGAATATGCCGATCAGCTCATATATGTCGTCAAGCGCGACGCGCCGACTTGACTGATGGCGCCGACGATATCACCCATCCAGAGTCTCAATTCCCCATTGGCGGCTAACGGCGCAATGGAGGGGCTGGTGTTGTCGGGGTTGGTATTATCCAGGGCTAAACTCTCTCCGCCAATCACACGCTCGACAGCCGGCAACGTAATCGGATCGCGGGTCAGGCCGGGGGTTACGATCGCATTCACATTGGCCGGCACAAAAGTGATGCCCGTATCCGGGTAGCGCTCCATGATGATCAGTGTCGCTTTCATGCCCAATTCTTCACAGCGGCTGTAGATCATCATCAAATCAGTATCCACCGCGCCGCCGCCGATCTTGGTCGCGATAATCCCATCGGCTCCCAGAACTTCCTTCGCTAACCGCGCGCACAGAAGCGCATTGCGTTCTTTCTCGGAAACGGTTACCGGCGCAACCGTCAGCACCACCCCGGCAAACCACAGATCGCGCCCGTGGCGCCGATACAGCTCGTGAATAACCGGGTGATTCTGCGCGAACCAGGTGAACGCCGAGTAAGAAAACATCAGAGCGCCGTCGAGGATCTCATTGGGATGAACAATCGTCGGCATGAAGCCCTGAATATTGCTGCCGTAGAAAACAGTTTCCTTTTGTTGCGTCGGGTGTTGCTGCGAATGCATCGGGAAAACGTAAGCAACGCGCGGCAACTCTGTGGGTCCTTGATTGAGAGCGGCGGGCGGCAAATCGAAAATTTCAGTTTCGTCGGGCCCAAGATCTTTTACCGCTGCAGCCAGATAAACCGCCGTCTTCAATCCCGCTTTCTTGACCGCCAAGCGATAATCATTCTTGTCCACGCCCGGCTTCGGCCGGGGCAGTAAGACCACGTTATGCGTGTTGGAGATCGGTGAATAGAGAGCGGCCGGGCCGCTCATGTCGATGATGTTGCGCGATCGCGCTGCAAGCGAGTCGGCTTCTACCACAGCGACATTTTTCAGCGCGCGGGTTTGTCCATCGCCGACCAGACCGTTTTCATCGAGCGCGCCGGGAAAATTCACGCCGCTCATTCGATAACGCGGTTCGACGACATCGAGCACATGGATGATGCGGCACGACTCTCCCGGATGAGCCAATTCGATATCGACCTGGTCGAAGAGCGCTTCTTCTCGAAGAAGCGCTACAAGCTCGTCGCGATCGATCACGAGACGGCGGTCTTCAATCGTTGTTTGCCTGCCAAAGCTAATGTCTTCGATGTGAAAGAGACCGAGATCCAACCGCATGGCTCGATGATTATCATCTATTGCCGGGCGTGACCACTGCTCAACTCGCGGCGGTCGCACCGCGCTGAGTCGCTTCAAACGATTCTCTTGCGTGGCGGCGTGTCTGCCGACCATAGCGCCTCACTTCCGGGTGTCAAATTCGCTTTGTAAGATTCACGGGTTCGCAACGCGTACAAACCCGGCATGTGTTTTTCCTCGGAACCGAATGAGCTTGTCGAATATTTCTTTGTGACCCGTTGTGATAAGCCCAGAACTATTGATTTCTATCGAAGGCCGCGTTACATGCAGCGCTGGAGCACTACCGTTCGGACGGACTTGAGATGTGTTCGGTGGAAAACCAGGTCAGAGTATACGAGGCAGTCTCTCGCTCTATTAATATGACGACGGCTGCCGAAACGCTCCACATCAGCGAGCCTACCGTTTTCAAACAGTTAAAATCGCTGGAAGAGTACTGCGGCGCGCCGCTTGATCGTCAAGGGCATAGCAGGTCCACCGGCGTATGAGGTGGCCGCGCCGGATTAAGGCGGTATCTCCACTCAAATGGCGCGCGCTCGAGGCGCTCAACTACCGCGAGTTTCGCCTTCTCTGGTACGGCCAAGTGTTCACCGCGATGGCGACCTGGATGGACTCCATCGCGCGCGGCTGGCTCATCTACGAGCTGACTAACTCGTCTTTTCAGCTGGGTCTGGTGCGCGGCGTCCAGGCGATTCCGACATTATTACTATCGCCCATCGCCGGCAGCACCGCCGATCTCTACTCTCGCAAAACGCAGGTCTTGATCGCGCAAGTGGTCGACGGGTTGCTCTACGCTTGGGTGGCCGTGATGATCATCACCGGCGACATCCAACCGTGGCATGTGTATCTGACTTCGCTCGGGCTCGCGACGGTGCAGGCGTTTCAACTGCCCTCTAGATCTTCGATGATTGCCGACTCTGTGCCGCCGAGTTGCTTAACCAACGCCATGGGCCTCAATGCCGTGGTGTTTAATTCGGCTCGCAGCGCCGGGCCGGCGCTGGCGGGCGTGCTCATCGCCTTCTACGGTACCGCCGGCTCCTACTCGATCCAAGCGCTTTTCTATCTTTTGGCCACTGTTTGGACGATCATGCTCCGCCCTGAGCAGCGCGCATCGAGGGCCGAAAAGAGTCGTGCCGAACACCCGGAATCGTTCGGTCAAAACATTCTCGAAGGCTGGAGGTTCAGCTGGAGGAACTATGAAGTGCGCGTCGGTCTTCTGGTCGTATCCGCGGCCATGTTTCTGCTGATTCCTTTCACCACGCTGCTGCCGGTATTCGCGCGCGACATCCTCCAGGTCGGCGCCCGGGGCCAAGGCATCTTGCTCACCTGTATGGGCGTCGGCGCCTTGTTCAGCTCGGTGTTAGTAGCGTTTCTCGGCGACCGCATGCCGCGCGGGCTTGTCATGATTGGCGGCGTCGCTCTTTATGGCGTGTTGCTGGCGATGTTTGCCGCGTCTTCCTCTTTTACACTTTCCATGGCGTTGATGTTTCTCGTTGGCCTTTGCCACGTGACCTCCCACGCGCTGATCCAGATCGTGGTCCAATTCTATACTCCTTCGGAGTTTCGCGGACGGACAATGTCGATCTTCCACATGACCCAGGTGATTTTGGTCGTCGGCGCGATGTTCATCGGCGGCCTGGCCACTTTCATCGGCGCGCGCTGGGCGGTGGCGTCCATGGGCGTGGTCGGCACGCTGGCGATGATCGCCATTTACACGCTGATGCCGCGGGCGCGGCGTATACGGTAAAAATGAATGTTGAGGATTAGGCTCCCCCGCGGGGTGTTGGGCCAAGCTAAGTGCCTCACAGGCAATCAAGGCGCTAACTCTATCCCATTGTATTGAGCTGATGTTCGTTTTACGTTTGAATTATCACTGCACAACTTCCCGGAGGTGCGTATGCTACGTTATCTCGTTTTGGCCAACCAAACCGCCGCCAGCCCGGAGCTAGCCAGCGCAGTCCGGGAAATCCTCGAGAAGGATCCGAACACGGAGTTTGTTTTGCTGGCTCCCGCCACGCCGGTGGAAGATCTCCTCGACTGGCAGGACGCCGACTCTGAAACCATAGCCAGGCGAACCGCTCAAGCTGCAAAGGAGCAACTTGAAAAAGTGGGCGCTAAAGTGGTGCGCATGGAAGTGAGCGATCCCGCGCCGGTGACTGCAATCGAGAATGAACTGCAGCACCATCAGGAAAAATATGATGGCATCATTATCTCCACTCTTGCGCTGCAAAGGTCGCGCTGGGTAGCGCTTGACCAGCCCCGGCGCATCGAGCGTCGTTTCAAATTGCCGGTCAAACACGTGGTGGCTCATTCCGTCACCATGACGCGCGAGGAGCTTATCAACGGATTGAATGACGATTTAAACCTCGAGCTGGAAGCGCTTTTGAGGAGCGTGTATCACGCCGCTACCGGGCGCGGCATGCTCGGCCATGAGCTTCGCGAGTTACTGAAGAAGGAGCTTCCCAGCGAGCTGGACCATGCCACGTTTCTCGCCGACAAGATCGTCGCGCTCGGCGGCGAGGTGCGCATTCGGCCGGCCATGCCGCAAGAAGTGGCAGCCGCCCGGGAGCTTCTGCAGCAGAACATTGCCGCCGAACGCAAGATTATCAGCAACTACGCGAAACGGATCGAACAGGCAGCGGAGTTTGGCGACAAAGGCCTGGCGATACGCCTGGAGAATATCCTGTCAGCGGAAACCGACCACCTCGAAGAGCTCGAACGCCTCGGCCGTTAGCCTAAGGAGTTTTCGCCCGATCGTGTTATGCAACATACGGCGCTTTGATTTTTCAACGAAAAGTAGCTGCCGCCTTTTGCGCCCCTTAAGACCGAGGAACTCATCGGTATGCACGCGACGCAAAAAATTGAAAACCTGATCACACCCGCTGGAATCCTGACCTTGCAAAAATCCGCTTGGCTACCTCGATAGGTGATCTGCTAGAGGACTCCTGCGGGATTACTCGCTCACCGCGCGCCATAACCGACTCGATATCGATTCCAGTGCGAAATTGTTGGGTCGTAGAAGTGAGACCTCGCTTGTTCCCCCATCTGCTTATGGATGATCGCCGCGCACTCTCCTGTCGCAAC
>CAYZXN010000059.1:0-8237 GCA_964482425.1 uncultured Syntrophobacteraceae bacterium
TTACGATCAAGACGGCGCCGAGAAACGTCAGTGTCTCTAGGCGCAGCCGGTCCGGCCGTTGCACAAGAACGGCTTCCTGGACATTGCCCTTACCGTCAGGCCCCGCATAGTCGACGCGCGCTAGCGACCGCAGCGAACGAAACTGCTCCCGCCGCTGGGCCATCGAATTAATTAGTTCGCTTGAAGACCACTGCCCTATCGGAAGCGGCGGCTCGGCGGGCGGCGCTGTGACCGTGGCGCAAGCGGCCATTGCCAGGCAGACAGACAAAACGGCAACCTGTCCGAGCTTGCGTGCGAGCGAACGGCGGAGACACCCGCTCAAATCTTTTTCTCCAACCGCTCGATTTTTTCACGGATTCTCTTGATCTGATCGGCCTCCTTCGACTTTTTGGCGGCCTCACGATAGCGCGCTAATGCGCGGTCTGATCTGCCGATCTTGTCGTAAGCGTCGGCCAAATGTTCGATGATCGTCGGATCGTCTACAGTAATCTCGACTGCGCGCTCAAGCTGTTCCACAGCTCTGGGGTAATCACCCTTCTGATAGTAGACCCACCCCAGGCTATCGATATAAAACCCGTCGTTGGGCTCGATCTTGAGGGCTCGCAAAACCAAATCTTCCGCTTCATCGAGTCGTACACCCATCTCCGCCCAAGTGTAGCCGAGGTAATTCAGCGCGGCGGAATTCTTGGGGTTCAGCTCGATCGCCTTCTTCATGTTGGCGATGGTTTTTTCTTTATTCTTAGCCTCATCGTAGAGCGCGCCGAGTTGGAAATAGGCCTGGTCGCTTCTCGGATCGATGACGGTGACTTTTTCCATCGCCTCGATAGCCCTGGGGAAGTCCTTTGCCTTGCGGTACAACGAGGCAAGAAAGGCAAACACTTCCTTGCGATCGTTCTTTTTACGCAGCACCGCCTGCACCGAATCTATGGCTTTGTCGAACTGCTCGGCGCGCTCGTACAAATAGGCCATCTGCAAGCGCGCGTCGAGATAGAGCTCGTTCGACTCTGATATTTTGGAAAACTCGGCCAAGGCCTTGTCATCGGACTTCAGCTCGACGTAAGTGGCGCCCAGATAATAACGCGCCCGATCGTTTTCAGGATCGCCGGCCAAAACCAGATTGAACTCCGTGGCCGCTCGTTCGAAATCGCCCTTCTCGTAGAAAATCAGTCCGATCTTGATCCGTGTCTCGCGCGGGTCGGCTTCGGAGCTTTTGAGTTTTTCGAACTGCGCCAGCGCGTCATCGAGCTTGTTCTGTCCTACGTAGAGCTCGCCCAGGCGTTTGCGTGCCCAGACGTTCTGCGGATTGATCTGCAGCAAACGCTGGTAGGTTTGGATGGCATCTTCGCTCCTGCCCTGGAGCTCATAGACCAAGGCGAGGTCCATGATTACTGCCTCAGACTTGGGATTGAGCTCGAGGGCTTTGCGATAACTCTGCTCTGCCGCCAGATAAAGCTTGGTCTTGGCGCGCACTCGTCCCAGATAGTAGTGACCCAACACCGAATCAGCGTCCAGCTTCAAGAGTTCTTCGAGGCTTTGAGTGGCTCGGGCGTAATCCTCGACCTGCAAATACAGCGCGCCCAGATAAAGCAGAGCCTCTTGATTCTTAGGATCGAGCTTAAGCACCTCATTGTACTCGCCGATGCCCTTGCGATTTTCCCCCAGTGAGGAATAAAGCCCCGCCAGCAGCAAATGGTTATCGACGCTCCCAGGCTCCATGCGCGCCGCCGTTTCAGCCTCCACCAAGGCTCTCTTGAGCTCGCCCTTTCTGACGTATAGCGTAGCCAGACGGTAGCGCAGGAACGCGTCATTGGGATTGGCTGTGGAGGCGCTCTCGAACTCTTCTAAAGCTTCATCGAAGCGGCCTTCGCCCAACAGAAGGTGACCCTTCATGAAGTGCGATAACCCTTTCGCGTCCGGCGGGATTTCGACTTTTTCTTGATGCAGAAAAGGCGCCTCGGGGGCTAATGCGAGGCCCTCGGGGGGTGCTTTGACGACGGGCACGGTGGAGGCGCAAGCGGAGAAAATCACAAGACAAATGGCCCCCCAAAAGAACCGTGTAACCATTAGACAATGGGTTAACATACTCGTCCGGGTGGGTCAATGAAGCAGCTCTCGAATGGCTTCTTCGGCGGTGATAGATTGTGCTATGCCTTTGGTGATCATTAAAACTTCATCAAACGATGCGAACGAATGCATGACAAAACTATCCCCGGACTCCATAGAAAACGAAATACGCGACCTGCGCCAGGAGATCGACAAACATAATTACCGCTATCACGTGTTGGACGATCCGCTGATCAGCGATGCGGAATACGACCGGCTCTTCCGACGGCTGGCCGAGCTCGAACGGACTCATTCTGAATACGCATCGGCCGACTCGCCGACGCAAAGAGTCGGCGCCCCTCCCCTAGCGAGATTCAAAACCGTTCGGCACACGCTGCCGATGTTATCGCTGAGTAATGCCACGGATCCGAAAGAGCTGGAAGAGTTTGAAGCAAGGATCCAGCGGTTTTTAAGACTCGGCGATCCCATCGAATACTCGGTGGAGCCCAAAATCGACGGCGTAGCGGTCGAACTGGTCTATGTCGACGGCGATTTTTCCGTCGGTTCCACCCGAGGCGACGGCATCAATGGAGAGGACATCACGCTCAACCTGAAGACCGTCCGTTCTATTCCGTTGAAGCTCCGGCAGGCGGCGCGGGCCGCACCGCAGCGCCTCGAAGTTCGCGGCGAAGTGTTTCTTTCGCGCGAGGCATTTCAGCGCATGAATCGCGAACGCGAGGAAGAGGGACATACGGTCTTCGCCAATCCACGCAACGCTGCGGCCGGCTCCCTCAAGCAGCTGGATTCCTCGATCACCGCCAAGCGCCCGCTGGATATCTTTTGCCACGGCCTTGGCGCCGTGGCAGGGGCGAGCTTTGGCAGCCATGCTGACTTTCGTGAAGCAATCCGCGAGTGGGGTTTAAAACCGGTGCCGTTCGCGCGCGTATGCCGTGGCAGCGGAGAAATCCTTGCGTTTGGCGACGAGATGGAGAGCCGGCGCGACCAGCTTCCCTACGAGATTGACGGGCTGGTGGTGAAGGTGAACGATCACGAGGTGCAGCGCCGGTTGGGTGAGATTGCCCGTTCGCCGCGCTGGGCCATCGCTTACAAATTCAAGGCGCGACAGGCCACCACACGGATTCTCGACATACAGCCCCAGGTCGGCCGCACCGGCACCCTGACTCCGGTCGCCAGCCTTGAGGCGGTCGGCATCGGCGGCGTGGTTGTCAAAAGCGCCTCGCTGCACAATATGGATGAGATCGCCCGCAAAGACATTCGTATCGGCGATACGGTGGTGGTCGAACGAGCAGGCGACGTCATCCCTTATGTCGTCAGGGTCGTAGAGGAGAAAAGAACCGGCGCGGAGGTAGGTTTCTCGATGCCGGAGCAATGTCCGGTGTGCGGCGCCGCAGTTTACCGGGAAGAGGGCGAGGCGGCGTATCGCTGCGTAGGACTCTCGTGTCCAGCAAAGCTCAAAGAAAGCCTGAAATTTTTCGGCTCGCGCAATGCCATGGACATCGAAGGCCTGGGCGACAAGCTCATCGATCAGTTGGTGGAACGCGGCTTGGTCTCAGACATTGCGGATCTATACAGTTTGGAACTCGATCAACTCGCAAGCCTCGAACGAATGGCAAAGAAGTCGGCGCAAAAACTGCTCGATGCATTGCAACGCAGCAAGGATTCCACTCTTCCCCGGTTTCTAACCGCCTTGGGGATTCGCCACGTCGGCGAAGCGACGGCAAAACTCCTTACCGAGCATTTCGGCGATTTGGCAACAATCATGGAAGCAACGGAGGATAACCTCATCGAGGTGCGTGAGATCGGACCGCAGGTCGCCAGGAGCATCGCCCGCTTCTTCGCCCAGGAGGACAATCGCCGGGTCGTCGCCAAGCTCCTCCAGTCGGGCATTCGTTTCAGAAAGGAGGCCAAGAAAGCAGGCGCGTTGGCAGGTTCTAGCTTCGTGCTCACAGGCGGGCTCCAGACCATGTCGCGAGTTGAAGCACAGCGTCGCATTGAAGGCCTGGGCGGGCGAGTCAGCAGCGCCGTAAGCCGCAGTACCGGCTACGTCGTTGCCGGTTCCGAGCCGGGCTCCAAGCTCAAGAAAGCTCGTGAGCTGGGAATCCGCATTCTCGACGAACAAGAGCTGTTAAAGCTGCTCGCCGGCTAAACGAGATTAGTAGCGATCACGCCGCGGTCTGCCGCCTCCACCGCCGGCCGCTCGTGGATCCCGCGGCGCCTGGGGGCGCGCTTCACTGACCACTACATTGCGCCCCTCGAAATCGGTGCCGTTCAGGGCATTGATGGCGCGCTCGGCCTCGGCATCGGAGCTCATTTCGACAAAACCAAACCCTTTCGAACGGCCGGTGAATTTATCGGTGACGATCCTGGCGCTGACCACTGAGCCATGCTGCGAGAAGTGCTGCTGCAGTCTCTCTTCCGTTACCGAGTAGGAAAGATTTCCCACATATAACTTGGCTCCCATTTGGCCCTCCTTGTTGGATCAACCAATGCTAGATGGCGTTTGAGTAGCCAAAGGGCGGGGGCCTGGATGGTCTGAGAACAACCACTCTTTCGGCACGGGCTCTTCGGTGACCCTTACGGACGGGCGCAAGCGTATCCAAAGTGCGGGGCGCTTGTCAAATATTTGCCGTCGGAAACGAAGGACCTCCGAGCTTGCGGCACGGCGATCGTCACGTTAGATAATGACAGTCAATGGAGGCTGCGGCAGGCATAGCCCGCGTACGGTTGATTATTGAAGGCCGGGTGCAAGGAGTCTATTTTCGCGCCTCGGCGGTTCAGGAGGCGCGACGCTTGAGGCTAACCGGTTGGGTGATGAATTGCCCGGACGGTTCCGTGCAGATCGTTGCCGAAGGACCAGCGGAGACGCTTGATGAACTGATTGTCTGGTGCCGCCATGGGCCTCCGGGTGCGCGCGTCCACAGAGTGGACGTCCGGCAGGAAGATTGTCGCAGTGAGTTCGCCGATTTCCGCATCAGGAACTGACCAGCCTAGCAGCACCGGATAGTTGCAGCATCCAACTCAACGCCTGCCCTCTTCGCTCTGATCGAGAACCAAGCGGTAGATCTCTTTTTTGGAGTACCCGAATTTCTCCCCCAGGATCTCGGCGATTTCTTTCACACGCTTGCCGCCGGCTTGCAATGTGGCAATCTCGTCGCGCAACGCTTCCTCTGAAACCGCGGTATTTTGCGACGAGCCTTCTACAACGAGCGTGATTTCGCCGCGGACCTCTTTGTCCGCAAGTTCTTCGATCACCTGGCTCACACAGCCTCGGATAAACTCCTCGTGAACTTTAGTCACCTCGCGTGCGACGACAATCCGCCGGTCGCCGAGCACGTCATGCAGGTCATCGAGACACTCCTTCAGGCGGTGCGGCGCTTCGTGCATCACCATACTGCGATGCTCGCCGCTCAGCTTGTGCAACTTGGATCTTCGTTCTCGGTTTTTTGCCGGCAAAAAACCGGCGAAGACAAATTCGTTAGTGGGCAGTCCGCCGGCGCTGAGAACCGCCGTCAGCGCCGAAGGCCCCGGAACGGGGATTACCCGGATACCCGCGTCCAGAGCTTCGACCACCAAGCGATAACCTGGATCAGAGATCGCCGGCGTTCCCGCGTCCGACACCAGCGCAATGCTTGCACCCCGCTTAAGCCTGGCGACCAGTTGCCGGGCCTTGGTTCTTTCGTTGTGTTGGTGATAGCTCGTCAGGGCAGTCCCAATCTCAAAACGGTTCAGCAGGACCTGCGTGTGTCGAGTGTCTTCGGCAGCAATCAAATCGACATCTTTTAAGACCCGCACCGCCCTGAATGTCATGTCTTCAAGATTGCCGATGGGAGTGGCGACGATATAGAGAATACCCGGCATTGATACAGACGAGATGAGACAGGTTTAGAGAAACAACACTTATCGACTGCGTAACAGGTGGATGAGCATACTCGCCATTTCATCTCATGCATACTGCAAACCATCGTGGGCGCTGAAAACGGAGCCTTCACATTGCTTGCGAAACCTCGCGACTGCAGGAGACTTTGTACCCCGCGGATCGGCTCTCGTAAGCGCGACATCTGCCGCGAAGTGCTAACCCGAATCCATTCAACAGTTGGCGACGCCGATACGACCTCTCGCTCGAAAGTAACACAGCGGCGAAGTTACTTGCAATTTAGCGCGCCTTCGTTAAGGTGGAGGGTGTTTTCTCCTAGACAACACTCAGCAGAACGGAGCCTTCAATGATCAGTGATAGCGTTCTCATCTTCGGCCAGGATCTTTGACCCTATACTTCGGGAGCCCGTGAGGATTTCTCCCGCCGCAAAATTCCCTTCGAGTATGTTAATGTGCTGGAAGACGACGAGGGTCTCGCGCGCATGCTGAAACATTCCAACGGCCGGCGCCAGATACCGGTCATCGTCGAAGCCGGTAAAGTGACCATCGGTTTCGGCGGCAGCTGAGAAGTTTAAGAGCCGGCGGTGCCGGCTTTACCGCGTCAACGGGAGCGATCGTCATCAGCACCGTAGAACATTCACAACTGATTGCCGACAAGATTCACGCCGTTTTTGGCGTCGCCGCCGCTGGTTTTTCCCTCATGGCGCTGGCGGGCGACGCTTCGAGCCGACGCTACTACCGTGCGACGATAACAGCTCCCGGTGCGCCTCGTTCCATCATCGTTATGGCGCTGCCTGCCGGCAGCTCTCTGCCGCTGTCCAGCGAAGAGCTGGCCGTGTTTAAGGAAGAACCCAAAGAACTGCCCTTTCTCAACGTGCACCGTTTTCTAAGCAAAATCGGCGTGCGCGTGCCAAAGCTCTATGGCCACTGGGAAAACGAAGGCATCATCCTTTTAGAAGACCTCGGCGACACCGCTTTGTGGGGCCGCGTGCAGGGACAGCCGGAAGCTGAAGTATTGGCGTGGTATGAAAAAGCCATCGACGAGCTCTTGGTCCTTCAAGTTCGCGGCACTGTGGCCTCCGACCCATCTTGCGTGGCGTTTCAGCAGCGCTTCGACCTTCGACTTTATATGTGGGAGTTCGAGCACTTTTTAGAATATGGCTTGGAGAAGCGTCCGGGCAGCCGCATAGAAAAAACCGCTCTTGCCGAGCTGCGGAAACATTTTTTAGATATCGCGCAGCGCCTTGACCGATATCCCGGCTGTTTAAACCACCGTGATTATCATAGTTGGAATTTGATGATTTATGACAATGCCATATCCGTCATCGACTTCCAGGACGCCCTGCTGGCGCCGCCGCAGTATGACCTCGCATCATTGCTGAACGACCGGATTACCGACACCATCATACGGCCGCACCTGGAAGAACATCTGATCTGCTACTATTTGGACAAGCGCGCCGAGAGTGAAAAGCGCGCCCTCGACGCGGATGAATTTCGCGAGGTTTATTTGCTGTCGGCCATTCAGAGAGACCTTAAAGTAGTCGGCAGATTTCTTTTTCTCGATGTCGTCAAAGGCAAGCCGGGCTATAAAACATTCATTCCGCCAACCCTGCGGCGTCTAAAGCTAAAACTGGCGCGTTTGCCGCAACTTCAGCCGGTTCTTCGCATTCTCCAAGAGAACTACGAGGAAATGCAATGAAGGCCATGGTCCTGGCCGCCGGCCAAGGGACGCGCCTTCGGCCGCTGACCGACACCCAGCCGAAAGCTCTGGTGCCGGTGGCCGGCCGCCCGATGATCGAGTATGCGCTGCTGCTGCTACGGCACTATGGCGTCCGTGACATAGTCATCAATTTGCACCACCTGGGCCAGCAGATCCAAGAACGGCTGGGCGACGGCAGCCGGCTCGGCTTGCAAATCCTTTACTCCGTGGAACCGGAACTGCTCGACACCGGAGGCGGTTTGCTGAAAGCGAAGCCGTTTTTTCAAGACCAGACCTTCATCGTCATCAACACCGACGTATTGATCGATTTGCACCTAGATTGGTTACTGCAGTTCCATAGGGACAGACAAGCCGACGCTACGCTGGTTTTGCGACCGGACCCAGACGCCGACCGGTACGGCTCGATGGACGTTGACGGAGAAGGCCGGATCTGCCGGTTTCTGGATACCCATAGTCCGACAAGGCCGTCCGGACCGCTTCGCAGCGAATTGATGTTCACGGGTGTTCAGGTTCTCGAGCCGACAATCTTCGATTACATGGATTCCATCCACGATTCGCACAGCTTCAGCACCACCAAGCA
>CAYZXN010000060.1:0-6235 GCA_964482425.1 uncultured Syntrophobacteraceae bacterium
GTCAGAGCGCAGCGAACCTTCTTCGGCATTTTTCATCAAATCGAGGTTCGATTGTAGCTGATACCGAGAAGCGGGAACTATTTTAAGCTGGGCACGTTCTGGATCTAAACGCAGGAGGCATCATGAGTGAGAAAAAATTACCATCGATATTGTTTATTTTGGGGTTCGCTTTTTTTGTCTTTGCCGGCACAACGGGACCGGCTCAGACTACCGGCGAAAAAGCTCCTTCATTCACGCTAAAACTGCTAAAGGGAGGAGATCTCAAGTCGTCCGAGCTACAAGGAAGGTGACAGTTGTGAAATTTATCGCCTCTTACTGACCAGAGTGCCGGCAGGAGGCTCCTGCCGTAGAAAAGGTATATCGCGCGTTTAAGAACAAGAATGTTCAGTTTGTCGGTATTTTTGTCAGAGACCGGGAGTCCGAGGTTCAGAAGTTTGTTAAAGCCCATAATCTAAGCTTTCCTGTCGGTCTCGACGACGGAATGAAAATCGCTAACGCCTATGGATTTGTTGGCACTCCATTTACAGTCGTGCTTTCTAAAGAAGGAAAAATTTCAGATCGAAGAGCCGGACCTCAAAGCGAGAAGGCGTTGCGAGAAAAGATAGAGAAACTTCTAAAATGAGCATCAGCTGCATTTGCTTGGTCGTTCGTCAATATCTCAGCTTTCTTGAAAACGAACGGGTGTAATCGGATGACCGTTTGCACACCGATCCCGGACCATCATGAGGAGGAAGGCGAATGTCAGCAATCCACGAGCACTATTTCGCTGGGCCTATTCCTCTTGGCTGGTCTTTCCGAAATTGCTGGAGGATGGCTAATCTGGGAATGGAATTAGGGACGCTAAGCCTTGGCCTTGGGGAGTATTGGGAGGTTCGATGCTCTTTCTCTATGGCGTCATTCCGACCTTTCAGCCGGCGCACTTCGGACGGGTCTATGCGACATACGGCGGCTTCTTCATTGTCTTGTCTCTTCTTTGGGGTTGGGTCGTCGATGGAAACAAACGGAGTTGTTCGATTTGATGGCGGCGCCGTGACTTTGTTCGGGGTCGCTATTATTATGTATTGGCCGAGGTAGTTGCGCGCCTACATTCGTCAATGGTACCCCGCTAGTTGATAATTTATTGCTATGGACTCCTGTTGTGAGACAAAAACAGAAGAGCTAAACGCGCTTCGCTCCAGGCACAAAAGCGTTCTCGTTGTTGTACTGATTATCAACGCGGTCTTGTTCCTTGTCGAAGGGATAGCCGGCCTGCTGGCGAATTCGACCGCTCTGCTCGCGGACTCTCTGGACATGCTGGGGGATTCGCTGGTTTACGGATTCAGTCTCTATGTACTTTGGCGGTGCGCGCGGTGGAAGGCTGCGGCTGCCGTCTTCAAAGGCGCAATAATGGCCCTGTTCGGCATCGCGGTTTTGCTGGAAGCGATTTATAAAACGATAGCGGGCGTCGTGCCCGCTGGGGAAGTGATGGGGATTATCGGGCTGCTCGTTTTGCTCGGCAACGGATTCTGTTTTTTTCTGCTCTACCGGCATCGCTCGGACGATCTGAACATGCGCTCGACCTGGCTCTGTTCCCGCAACGATATTATCGCCAATGTTGCGGTGCTTGGCGCGGCAGGCACCGTGATCATTTTTAACTCTCAGTGGCCGGATGTCATAGTCGGAGTGTCGATTGCGGCGTTGTTCTTGAAGAGCGCCTTCGTCGTGCTTCGTGAATCTTTTGGCGAACTGCAGATACTGAAGTCACAATCGAAATCCGCGGCATAGTTGTGCAGGAGAGTGACACATGAATCGACGAGATTTTCTTGCGAGTGGGTTGATCACGGCTGCGTTCACGGGACTTGCCGGTTGTCGTGTGTTTGGAACGCCGGAGCACCGTTATCGACTAGCGCCGGAAAACATCCTACCCGATGGGCTCAAGCATGCTTCAAATGAGATTAGGGAAGCTTACCGTTTCGCCGCTGTTAACAGAGATACCCTTCGTTACATTCCGTGTTACTGCGGTTGTGGGGAACAGGGCCATACAAGCAACGCTTCCTGTTATGTGAAAGAAAGCTCGCCTCCCGGCAAGTTGGAGTTCGATCCAATGAGCGTCGGCTGAACCATTTGCATCGATATCACGCGTGACGTGATGAGGATGATGGATCAAGGCAAGAGTCTCAAGGAAATGCGAGCGCACGTCGAGCAAACGTATAGCAAATATGGGCCGCCGACACCGACGCCCTCGCCGTGATGACCTTCATGCGTAACTGTCTGGTTTGGCAAATCAGAAAGAACTTTGCGATCTATAAAGCTATCCACTTACGAGAACAGAAGTGAACTACTTTGTTTGGGATGTCGGTCCGGAGCTGGTTCAATTCGGCCCGTTCGCGCTTCGTTGGTATGGACTGTTTTTCGCCCTCGGTTTTATCGTTGGCAATTTCCTGCTTCTCCAGATCTATCGCAATGAGAACCGGCGGGAAGAGAATCTTCCGAGTCTTTTCCTCTATGTTTTCGCCGGCGCTTTAATCGGCGCCAGGCTCGGCCATGTGCTGTTCTATCAGCCTGATTATTACCTGCCGCGTCCATGGGAAATCCTGATGATCTGGCAAGGTGGTTTGGCCAGTCACGGCGGTTTTGCCGGAGTTTTAATCGCTCTCTATCTTTATTTAAGAAAATACCGGGAAATGAGTTTTCTTGAGCTCAGCGATCGTCTGGCGATTGCGACGGCACCGGCGGCTGCCCTAATCCGGTTGGGCAATTTTTTCAACTCGGAAATCCTCGGTGTTCCAACGGATCTACCCTGGGCTATCGTCTTCTTGAGAGTCGATACTCTGCCAAGGCATCCGGCTATGCTTTACGAGGCTTTGGCATACATCATTGTTTTTGCCGTCGCCTACTGGGCATACTGGAGAACCGAGATCATAAAGACTCCGGGCCGTATGCTAGGCTTGGTGCTTACACTGGCCTTTGCTGCACGGTTTTTCATCGAGCTTGTAAAAGAGAATCAAGTGCCGTTCGAGCAGTTTCTACTCCTCAATATGGGACAACTGCTCAGCCTGCCATTTATTCTGATTGGCTTGGGTCTAGTTTGCCGGGCGCGGAGGCATGATCGTCGTGGCCCTTAACCTTTGCAGGGCGGTACGGGTCACAATGCTGATGCTCGCTTCTGCCATCTGCAAAATAAATGGGGTAATGCCCAGATATGAGAACCTTGCGGGAAGTTGCCGAGAAGATTGCCCGAAGCCGGATCGCTAAAGCGGGACTCTGCTGTCCAGCAGCAACCAGACCTAAGTATTCACGATGATATGCGCTGCGCTGGAGTTGAACGTTGCGGTGGCTTTTTTCCCTTCGGCAAGTTCCAGCCCGCAGAAAGCTTTTCGGTCCATCAGCGACACAACCTGCATGCCTTCGCAATCCATGGTGATGCGTTGGTGTATCACACCGGTGGATAGCCTAGTGATCATTCCCGTGAGTCGGTTGCAATCGCTAGTTGTGGAATTTTCGCGGCCAATCACAATATCTTCCGGGCGCAGGCACACCACCACCCGAGCACCGGGCTTGCATTGTCCGACAATTTTAAACCTGTTGTGATTGACGCGGATACCGGTCAACCCGTTGCCGCAGTCCTCGACCACACCGGGCAGCCGGTTCTCGACCCCGACGATCTCGGCCACGTCGTCGCTGACTGGGCGACGAAATACATCCTCCCGCGCGCCGACTTGAGCCAGCCGCCCCTGACGTAAAACACCGATGCGGCCGGCGAGGCCAAAGGCCTCTTCGCGGTCGTGGGTTACGAATACTGCCGTTATCGCGCTCTCTTTTAGAATCGAGTGGAAGTCCTGCAGCAAAGCTTCACGGCTGGCGGGATCCAACGCGGCAAAGGGCTCGTCGAGCAGCACAATCTCAGGTTCGAGCACTAGGGCACGGGCGATGCTGGTGCGTTGCGCCTCTCCGCCGGACAAAGTGCGAGCGGAACGTCCGCACAGATGCGCGATGCCGAGCCGCTCCAGCCAGGGCTCCAGGCGCCGCGCAACTTCACGGCGTTCCACACCGCGCAGCTTCAAGCCAAGAGCGGCATTTTCATGAACCGTCGCGTTGAGCAGCAGTGGCTCCTGAAAAACCGTGGCGATGCGTCGCCTGAGCTGCAATGTGTTTCCAGCTAATGCATTCTCGTCGTGCAACAGCACCGTTCCGCTGGTTGGGCGCTGGAGCAAGCCCATCACGCGCAGCAACGTGGACTTGCCGCTGCCGTTGGGCCCGATGATCGCCAGCACTTCACCGGAATATACATCGAGCCGGTCTAGCTCCAGCGCCACCGTTTCGCCGTAACGGACAAGCACGTCGCGCAACTTCAAGAGAGTCGAGGCCACCCGGCGTGCTCCCGCTGTTGGATGCGTGTGAGAAAAAAGTTGATCGCGAAGGTCAGCGCGAGCAGGATCAACCCAAGCGCTATGGCGACTTCAAAATTTCCTTTGCCGGTTTCCAGCACGGTCGCTGTAGTAAGAACGCGGGTTTGACCGCGGATATTACCACCCACCATCATCGAGGCGCCCACTTCCGAGATCACACCGCCGAAGCCCGCCATCACCGCCGCCAACAGCGGCAGCTTCGCCTCTTTGCACAGCAACCAGAGCAACTGAGTCTTTGACGCGCCGATGCCGAGCAGTTGCAACGCAAGTTTGGGATCGAGTGATTGAAAACTCGCCATGGTCAAACCCGCGACAATCGGAAAAGCGATGACTACCTGGGCGACAATCATTGCCGTGGGCGTGTAGATCAACTCCATGAAGCCCAACGGGCCGCTGCGCCAGAGGAAAATCGAGATAAACAGGCCCACCACCACGGGCGGCAGTCCCATGCCGGTATTGATCAGGGCCACCGTCGTGCTGCGCCCGGGAAATCGTGCCAGCGCGAGGGCAATGCCGAGCGGCATGCCGATCAAGAGCGAAATCAATGTGGCATAGCCGGAGATCCGGAGCGAGCGCCAGGTGATGGACCAGACTTCGACATCAAAGCCGAATACCAGCTCGGCAGCCTTGAAGATTCCCTGCCAGATCAGCTCCACATCATGCCCCCAATTCTTCTTCGCGCTTATCGGCGACGGGCACAAACAAAGGCTGTCCGAATTTTTCGACGCCGAAGCTCTCGATGAGTTTCTGCGCTTGCGGCGACACGATAAAGTCCGCGAACGCCTTGCCTCCGGCTGTATTTACGCGCGGCCCATTGGCAGGGTTCACTTCCAGAACGGAGTATACATTCAACAGCGTACGGTCCCCGTGAACGAGGATCGGCAAGGTGACACGCCTTTGCAGCGCCAGATAAGTGCCCCGGTCGGTGATGGTATAAGCACTGCGTTCCTGCGCGATGCCGAGAGTTGCGCCCATGCCCTGGCCGGCCTCGATGTACCATGAACCTTTGGGCTGGATGCCGGCGGTTTTCCATAACGACTTTTCCAGATTATGGGTTCCCGAGTTGTCGCCGCGGGAGACAAACCGGGCCTTGGCCTGTTCGATGGCTCTCAGTGCCGCCACGGCCGATTTGAGCGAAGCGATTTTGGCTGGATCGTCTTGCGGCCCGATAATGACGAAGTCGTTGTACATGACCAGGCGGCGGTTTTGCAGTTTGCCCGCCACGACATACTTCTTTTCTAGAGTGGGCGCGTGGACCAGAGCGACGTCGGCATCGCCCTTGGCCGCCAGCGCCAGCGACTGGCCCGTGCCGACGGAGATCGTCTTTACGCTGTAATCGGTCTGCTTTTCAAACAGCGGCACCAACAGGTCGAGCAAGCCGGAGTCCTGCGTGCTGGTGGTCGTCGATAAGATGACGTTGCGGCTCGCTGCCTCGACGCCTCGGGCCGGCGCCCCGACCACCAGTCCGCCGATTAATAGGAAGAGGGGCAACAACTTCCTTGGGCCTTGCATTCTCAACCTCCTTCCTCCGGGATCAGTTCGGACCAACGATTCGCCCGGACTCGCTGCTGTCGTACCCGCCCATCGCTTCAAGCCGGCCGCGAAATTCACTCGAGCCGATGATATTCAGCAGCATCTGAATCGCCGGTGAGAAGAAACGCTCTTGTGGAATCACCATGTCAAAGCGCTCGCGCGCGAGCGAGACGAAATCGAGCCCTAGCATCCGTGCCGTCGTCATTGTCGCCAGCCCGGTATCCACCTCGCCCCGGAGTACCCGTAACCCAACCTCGAAATGAGTCGCTACCGACGTTTCGTAGCCGTTAACGTTTCGCGAGTTGATCTTTAGG
>CAYZXN010000061.1:0-10878 GCA_964482425.1 uncultured Syntrophobacteraceae bacterium
GTCATGGAAAGAACCTGCACCAAATAATCTCTCTCGAATGCGTCGCGTGCGTCTTTGAGCGGCCGAAGGCCGTCATCGGCGACGCCGTGAGTGTCCTTGCCCGCACCGTGGGCATCGACTACCGTCGCTTTGCCCTGCAGAATGTACTCCTCCGTGATGATTTCCTTCTGAGTCATCGCAACTGCATATTCAACCGTGTTTTCCAATTCGCGCACGTTTCCCGGCCAATCGTGCAGCATCAATTTTCTCAAGCCTTCAGGGCTAATCCCTTTCACGTCCTTCTTCATCTGCTCGCTGCATTTCTTCAGAAAGTGCTCAACCAGAGGAACGATGTCCTCTTTGCGATCGCGAAGCGACGGCAGAAAAATCGGAATGACATGAATTCGATAGAACAGATCGTCCCGAAACACGCCTTTCTTGACGAGCTCCTCCAAATCTTTATTGGTGGCCGCGATGATCCGTACGTCGACTTCAATGGCGACCTCGCTACCGACCGGATAGAACTGCCGCTCCTGCAGCACCCGCAGCAACTTCGATTGGGTCGATAGCGGCATATCGCCGATCTCGTCCAGGAACAGCGTGCCGCCGTGAGCTTGGGTAAAAAGCCCCCGGGTGCTTTTAACCGCGCCTGTAAAAGCGCCCTTCTCGTGACCGAAAAGCTCGCTTTCCAGTAAGGTCTCGGGTAACGCGGCGCAGTTCAAGGCGACGAACGGCTTGTCCTTCCGGTCGCTGGCCAGGTGAATGGCTTTGGCGATGAGCTCCTTACCCGTACCGCTTTCGCCGTGGATGTGGACGGTGGAGTCCAGCTTGGCAATGCGGGTCACGACATCCAGCACAGAGCGCATCTTGGCGCTGCGCGCGATTATATTGGCGAAATCGAACTGCTCATGAAGAAGCACTTTGAGTCTCTTGATCTCGGAATTGAGCTTGCGATTTTCAAGAGCCCGTTCGATCTGCATCAACAAATCCCGCGGCTCAAACGGCTTGGTAAGGTAACTGTACGCGCCGCGGCGCATGGCCTCCACCGCGTTTTCGATACTGCCGTGAGCAGTGAGAATAATGGTCGGAACCTCCGGATTGACTGCGCGAAACTCCTCCATAAGCGTGATACCGTCGCGGTTGGACAGCATCAGATCGACGATACAGAGATCGAAAGCTCCGGTTTTGAGCGCGGCCAGCGCATTGTCCTCTTCGCGCGCGGCTGTCACTTCGTAGTCCGCCGATTCGAGCCGCATCTTGATCAGCTCGAGAAGGTTTGCGTCATCATCTACGATGAGAATTTTTCCTAAAGACATCGGCGATTCTATTTCCCCCGAACCCGTCTTTTTTTATCTATCTCGATATCGATCTGATTGGCTTTTTCCAGGACTTGTCTCGACTTCTCCATCTCCTGCCGGGTTCTGTCGACTTCCTGCCGCGATTTCTCCATGACCTCTTTGAGCTTCTCGGCGTCCTGGCGGGACTTTTCCAGGGCCAGTTTCGAACTTTCCGCTTCTTCGCGCGAGTTTTCGGCCTCCCGACGCAATTTCTCGGCTTGATCAAGTACGCCGATCCAGATCCTCGACTGCTCGACCCACGGACTGTATGCATGATCGCTGATCACCTTGCGGAACGCCTCAATGGCTCGCCGCTCGTTCCGGTTAGGGTTGTCCGGATGCGCGTAAATCAGGCCGATGTTGAAGGACGCTGTATCGGCAGGCGCGTCATTGCGTGCCAGCGCCATGACATCACGATATTTCGCCAGCGACTCTTCATAGGCCCGGTTCATGAATAAACTATGGCCTTGCGCCATGGATTCGCGAATGTCGCGTTGCTCGTTCAAAGTCTTGCTCAGGCTACAACCCGAAAGCAAGATCAACAGGGTAAAACAAATATAAAAGTGCTTCCCCGCCCTGGCTGACTTTCTGCCCATATCTCACCACCATGGGACTTGATAATATTTTTGGCAATCGCCAATCCCAGGCCCGTGCCGTTCCTTGTAAGCGCGCCGTTGTGGCTTCCCTGCCTAAACTTTTCAAAAATCGTAGTCAAGCTCTCGGCCGGAATTCCTGGGCCGGAGTCTGTCACAGAAACTTCCAGTTTTCCATTTAACGGTCGGGCGACTACGCTCACCTGGCCGCCCTTGGGCGTGAACTTCACCGCATTGCCCAATAGGTTCCGCAGTACCTGTAAGATTTTTTCAGGATCGAGCCTGATGGCCGGCAAAGGTGAATCGAGCCGGCTCTCCAGGTTGATCTGTTTGGCCTCGATGAGCGGGGTGATCTCGGCGATGGCGCGGCGAATCAGCGTATCCAGATTGATGATGTCGAATTCATAGGCCATCATCCCGGCTTCCATCTTGGACAGATCCAGCAGCGAATTGACCACTCCGATCAAACGATTGCTTTCTTCGGCCAGGATCGCCAAAAGCTTCCGCTGTTTCTCCGTAGTCTCGCCGCCGACTCCATCGAGCAGCAGCCCCGTCCCTTCTTTGATGGATGTCAAAGGCGTCCGCAATTCGTGCGACATGGAGGAAAAAAAATCCGCCTTCATGCGCTCGATCTCGCGCAGCCTGTCGCACATAAGATTGAAAGCGGCCGCCAGCTCGGCTATTTCCGGCGGGGAGGTTATCTGCAAGCCCCCTTCGAACTGCCCTTGGGCGATTTCGCGAGTCTTGCTTTTCAGTACCGCGATCGGGCGCGTGATGCTTCGCGTGACGATCAACGACATCAAAACGATGGCAATCAGGCAGGCTACCGTAATGATAACCGAAACCTCCCGGGCCTGCTGCGCCGCCTCCGCCAGCTCGGTCACCTTGCTGTAGGTGGCCTGTTGCTGGCCCGCCCGCAGCTTTTCCAGCGACGCCAGCATTTGATCGAGCATGTTGTTTTTCTCCTGCGCAAATTGAGCTTGAAGATAGCCTTTGTTTTTGCGTAGAAGCGCGGCTTCATCATCCACCAGTTTCTCGTATCTCTGGTAATCCTGTTGGATTTTGACCAGAAGATCTCCGGCCGCCTTGTCGCCAACAGTGAGGGCTGTTTCGAGTTGAACGTGAAAATCATTTTTGAGGCTGAGAAACTGCTTGTACAGCGCCACATCTCTGGTAATCGTGAATTTTTGCTCGTAACGGCTTTGCGACAGGAGCAAATCGGCGAGGTTCTTTTCGTAATCGAGTATCCGGTTGTCCACTTTCAATACCGATTCCGTGAGCTCGTTGAACCGATGAAGCTGAAAAACCGCGTAGGCGCTCACTGCCGTCACTAAAAGAAAGATCGTGAAATAACCGAGAGCCAGGCGGGAAAACAAACTTAGCCGCATAGTCGGAGCGTTCCCATGTCGGATAAAACCGCTCAATCGATCTTAAGATCGCTTGCGCCGGTCTCCAAAGAATCCGTTTGGCCGGCATGCGCGGCGTACAACTTCTGGCCGAACTGCTCGAGCCGCTTCTCGGCGTTCTGGTGACTCGACAGCGCATGGCCGAGATGCTTGCCGAGCACGCCGAATTCCTCGCGAAAACGCCTGAAGTCGCCCTGCAGTCGCCCCAGGCACTGGATAATTTCCTTTGCGCTCTCCTCTATTTTCATGCCCTTCAGCCCCAGAACAATGGCCTGCAAATACGCGTAGAAACTGTTGGGAGAGACCGGTACCACGCGCCTGCTCATGGCGTAATAACTGAGACTTTGCTCGTCAGCCGCGTCATCTTTAACGATCGTTTCATAATAGACATTCTCGGCGGGAATATACATAAGGGCGAAATCGTAAGTGCCCTCGTCCGGCAGAATGTATTTTGCCGAGATCGCATCGATGTGTTTTCTCACGTCGGCGGCAAACTGGCGTTTTGCCCGCGCCTTGTCTTCATCCAGGTTCGACTCGATGATTCTTTTGAAATTCTCCAGAGGAAACTTGGCATCCACCGGCACCAGCAAAGGTCCCAATCTGATCACAGCATCAACCTTTTCGCCGCTGCGGAAACTGAACTGGGTGGCAAAGTGTTGCGGCGGCAGAACCTGCGCCAAAAGATCCTCTAAAAAAAACTCGCCAAATCCGCCCCGCAGTTTCGGCGACCGGAGTATCTCCTGGAGCGACGCGATGTCCTTGCCCACCTCGTAAATCTTTTTGTTCGCCTCCGCCAGCCCGCCGAGACTCCGTTCGACGTTGCCCACCATCCTGGCCGCATTGTCCAACCGATCGCCGACGCTTTGCTGGGTTCGCTGCAACACTTCGCCGTTTTCCCGCAGGCGCTCGTTCATCTGCCCGAGCATTTGACCCAGTTGCTGCTGCATGAGTCGCGTACTCTGATCAACAACCTGGCTCAGCTGAATTCTCAGCTGATCCACCTGTTGCTGCATCAGCAGGAGCGACGAATCGGCTTGCGGTTCGCGCAACACGGCCCGGACTCGGTTTAAAAAGAACCAACAAAGAACCGCAATGCCGAGCAGAAACAGCAGGAGAACGGGCAGCAGATTTGGCGATTCCACAGGTTGGTCGGTGGAGCTAAAGAAGTCTCAGAGCGTATTCGAGAATTTCACTGAGTTTACGAATCTGTGTAGCCCGCATGGAGCGCTCTTCGCGCGGCGAGGAGAAATAATCGTCGAGGCTCTTCTTCAAATTCCATTCGAGCAATTCCACACATTGCTCCATGCTGACCTTTTCAGAACGACGGCGGCGCGCCTGGTGCAACTCCTGAATTTGAATTACCCGACCCATGATCAGAGCTAACAATAAGTTCGGAATTAAGAGATTGTCAAGTCCGTGCAGCCCTGGTTCTCGGTTCTTGCTGCGTCACGCAATGGATGCCGCCTAGACCGGCCACCACGTCCGTGCATTCGATGCCGACAACTTCTCGCGTCGGAAACAGTTCGGCCAGAATACCCAGGGCTTGACGGTCGTTGGGATGGTTGAAAGTCGGAACGAGAACGATCTCATTGGCGATGTAAAAATTCGCGTAGCTCGCCGGTAGCCGCGCTCCCGCATAGGCGACCGCGCCGGGAGATGGCAAAGTCACCACCTCAAGCTTGCCGTTGAGGTGATCGCGCCAGCCCTTCAGACGATCGAGGTTCTCTTGCAGTGGAGCATAGTTTTCATCCGTGGAATCGGCTTCGACAACGCAGGCCACAGTGCCGGAGTTGACGAAGCGCGCGATATCGTCGATGTGGCCGTCGGTATCGTCGCCGGCAATGCCGTCACCGAGCCAGAGGACTTGGGCGATACCGAGAGCATCTTTCAGCGACTGCTCGATATCGGCGCGGTTAAGATGGGGATTGCGATTTTTATTGAGCAGGCATTGCTCGGTGGTCAGGCATATGCCCGCGCCGTTCACGTCGATGGAACCGCCTTCCAGCACGATCGGATGCGCGAACACGGGCGCGCCGAGCAGTCGGGCAATTTCCCTAGCGACCGTGTCGTCCTGTTCGTAGGCTTTATACTTTCCGCCCCAGCCATTGAAGATCCAATCGTTCAACGCCAGCGGATCTTCCGGCCGATCTCGGGTGACGAATGTCGGGCCATAATCGCGCATCCAAACGTCAACCGTCGGGATTTTCACGATTGTGACATTCTCGATCGCCGTGCCGGAAGTCTTCAAGCGGAACGTCACCTCCGCTTGCATCTCACGATCATCCACCAGGACATAGACGATCTCGTATCGCGACAGCGCCTGGATCATCCTAATCCACGCCTCTCTGACACGCTCGAGCTGGGTCGGCCAGGTTTCCCGGTTGCGCGGCCAGGAGAGCCAGGTAGCCCGATGTGGCGCCCATTCCGCGGGCATCGAATATCCCAACTCCCGCGGCGCGGGCGAGCTTTGCTTTTGCCAGGTCATGAATCGTCCGAACTTAGAAGAGCGGTTCGCGGCTAGGGACTCTTCGCGGAGTCGATGAAGCGCGCCTGCAATGAACCGTATGCATCGATGCGCCGATCGCGAAAAAAAGGCCAGCTCTGGCGCGTCTCGGCGATGTCCCGCAGATCGCACTTAACGATAAGGACCTCTTCACGATCGCCGCCCGCCTGCGCCAGAAGTTCTCCAGAGGGACCTGCGACAAACGAATGGCCCCAGAACTTGAGCTTGGCCTCGCGCCCAACCCGATTGACCGCGGCTACGAAAACGCCGTTGGCTACGGCGTGGGCGCGCTGGATCAGCTCCCAGGCGTTCCGTTGTTTCTGAGCAACGTTTCTCGGCTCACCGGGTATCCAACCGATGGCGGTCGGATAGACCAGTATCTGCGCGCCGGACAGCGACGCTAGACGCGCGGCCTCAGGGAACCACTGATCCCAACAAACCAGCGCGCCGATTTTCGCATAGCGCGTCTGAAAGCTCGGGAAACCAAGATCGCCTGGTGTAAAATAGAACTTCTCGAAGTAAAGAGGGTCGTCCGGAATGTGCATTTTACGGTACTTCCCGGCAAGCGAGCCATCGGCATCGATAACGACGGCGGTGTTGTGATAAATGCCAGCCGAGCGTCTCTCGAATAGGGAAGCGATAATCACGATCTGCAGCTCCCGAGCCAGAGCGCCCAAAGCGTCCGTGCTCGGACCGGGAATGTCTTCGGCCAGCTTGAAAGATCTCTGATCTTCTGTCTGGCAAAAATACCGCGAACGAAACAGTTCCTGCAGGCAAACTATCTGCGCGCCCCTTTTTGCTGCTTCCCGACTACGCGCCAGCGCCTTCGCCAGATTAGCGTCGGGCTCTTCACTCGTGCGCATCTGCACGAGCCCGAGGGTGACGACGTCGCGGTTCTTGTTTCGAGACATGGGATGATTTGCGTTGCCGGCTCTGCAGCGCCAGAGCAAACAGATTGAAACAAAACGAATGAAGAGACCTGCGAAGACCTCCTCCCCCGCGACTCTGAAGCGCTTCGCTATTTCAGGTGTTGAGCGAAAAACGTTTTGAATTTCTCCCAGGAATCCTTGGCGGCCGCTTCATGATAGCTTGGCCGCTCATCGCAGAAGAACCCGTGCGTTGCTTCGGGATAAACTTTCATAGAGAAATTGACTTTCTTGTGCGTCAGCTCGGTGTTGATCTGTCCAACGTGGTCCAGCGGGATGAGGGGGTCTTTACCTCCGAAAAACAGATACATCGGGCAAGTGATTTCTCCAGTGCGGGACAAAGGGCTCGGATCTCCCATAGGGATGCCACCGCCATAAAAGCACACCGCCGCCTTCACGTCTTTGTTGTGGTGCGCCGCCGCCAGGTATGTAAAACGTCCACCCATGCAAAAACCGGTGACGCCGATGGCTCCGGATTTGACGTTGCTCTGCGCCTTAAGATGCGCGATCGCCGCGCCGACATCGTCCATGACTTTGGGATCCTGCAATCGGTTCAGGGTGGCGATCGCTTTCTTCATGTCGCTATACGGTATGATCCGCTCGGCCTCGCGATGATAGAGATCCGGCGCAATCGCTACGTAACCTTCCTGTGCGATCCGCTCCGTTACCTTTTTAATGTGATCGTTAACGCCAAAGGCTTCCATCAAGACAACGATGCCGGGATAGGAACCGCTGTCTTTAGGCCTGGCTTCGAACGCCTCCATACTTCCATCGGGCGTATTCAGTTGCAGAGTTGATGTCGAAACGTCCATGACGAGCCTCCAGGGAGAAGTAAATTATGTAGCGATTTGAAGTGGTGTTCTTATCAGATTTTTTTTTCCCGGTCCACCCCGTTTGCCATGACAACTACATCGTAAATCGCGCTTATCTGAAACACGCACCGCAATCGATTGCATCAAGAATGTTCTCGGCCGAACTCCAGAATGCGCTCACAAACGTTACGCGTGGTTTGCTCCGGCGGCATGGCATTCCATAGATTCGCCTGCGGCAACAGCTCGCGCAGATAATGCGCCGCCGATGTCGCGTGAGACGCATCGTCGCCGGCAATAATTAGAGCCGGCGCTTTGATTCCCATGACCTCCTCCGGGGCGGCACCGGTGGCGGTATCGCGATCGAACAATGCCCTGCCGCTGGCGGCCACCAGCCCGAGATATCGATCGCGATCTTGACGAACAAAAGCCTCGGCAAACGAGTTATCACGCGCAATGACCGATGCCCACGGACCGGCCTCCGGATCCACCCAGAAACTCTTGCTGTTGCGCGACCGTTCGACGACTGCCGCAAGTCCATGTCTTGCGGCAAAGCTGCCGTGCCGCTGAAAACGATCCAATCCGTTGGCTTTCCAGCGAAACCCGCCCACCGGCCAGTGCAACAAAAGCGCGCGCGTCGATTGCGGATAGTCGACCGCGAAGGCCAACGCCACTGAACACCCCATACAGCCGCCCAGCACGAACGCGGAGTCTATTTGCAGATGCGTCAACAGAGCGCTTGCCTGCCTGGTATAGCTGGACCAGCCCAGGCGTTCGACTCGCCCGCCGGATTGGCCGGACTCGCGGCGGTCATAGACGATCACGGTGAAACTCGCGGCCAGCGCCGCCAATGCATCGATACCCGTCCAGGCACTGGCCGCACGCCACTTCTCGATGGTGGCGTCGAAGCCTCCCGGCGCAAACATCAAAAGCGGCGCGCCGGAGCCGTAGGTTTCATAAAAGACCTCCAGTCCATCGACTATTGCAGTTGGCATTGACTCGCTCCTTTCAATTAACCTCTGATGTATTCTTGCGCCGGAATGCCACTGGACATCGCAGAGCATGCTACGTAAGCTCTACCACGCTGCTCTGAACTAATAAAATCCTCGCGCTGCGTTGATCGGAGGTTGCGCTTTATGCCGGATTACCAACCAGCAGGAGAAAAATTCTCTGAACTTTTGAACCTGATGGCCCAACTACGTTCGGACGACGGCTGTCCGTGGGACCGGAAGCAAACCCATCAAACTCTGAAGGCCTTTCTAGTCGAAGAGGCGTATGAACTCCTTGACGCTCTGGACAGTGCGCAGCCGGCAGAGATTAGCGAGGAATTGGGAGATCTTCTGCTCCAGATTGTCTTTCATTGCCGGATCGGCGAAGAAAGCGGCACGTTGAGCGCCGATCAGGTCATCAGCGATCTGGCAAACAAGATCGTGCGGCGCCACCCGCATGTCTTTGGCGGCGCCGCGTCGCCCGATGCCGACGCGGAGATGAAGCAGTGGTCGCACATCAAAGCGCAAGAGAAAGGCGATCGGCCAACGTCTGTTCTGGGAAGTCTTCCCAGGTCCATGCCGGCTTTGGCGCGCGCGCAAACGATATCCAAGCGCGCGGCGCAGGTTGGATTCGATTGGCCGGAGGTCGAACCGGTGTGGCGTAAAGTCGAGGAGGAATTGGCCGAGCTAAAAAGCGCCCGCGACCATGGCGACCGACAACGCACCGCTGAAGAGCTCGGCGACGTGTTTTTTTCCCTAGTCAATCTGGCGCGCTTTTTCGGACTGCAAGCCGAGGAGGTTGTCAGTCAAGCAACCGATAAGTTCATTGAGCGCTTCAAATATGTCGAGACCAGACTGCTTGAATCGGGTAAAACACCGGCAGTCTCGTCGCTCGCAGAGATGGACCGCCTCTGGGATCAGGCAAAAGCGCTCAAGCGCGGCTCGGATAATCAGAGATGAAGCCGGCCAAAATCGTTTTTCTGGACGCAGCGACGTATGGCGATGCGTCGCTGCGCCGTTTCACCGCGGTGTGGGATTGCGAAATTCATCAAGCGACAAAGCCGAATGAAACCATAGCGCGCCTGGCCGGTCGTACCATTGCCGTTACCAACAAAGTCGCCTTTGATCATGCCGTCCTGAACGCCGCCGAAGCGCGAGATCTGGCTCTAATTGCGGTGGCCGCGACCGGAACCGACATTGTCGACCGTGCAGCGGCCGCCGAGCGCGGCATCAAGGTCTGCAATGTTCCAGGCTACGCAGCCCAGTCGGTGGCGCAATTTACGATGGCCTTGATTCTGGAATTGGCTACGCGCGCCGCCCGTTACGGCGGCGCGGTAAAGGCCGGCGAGTGGCAGAAGAGTCCGGTATTTTCGTTGCTGATCTATCCCAGCGTCGAACTCAGCGGCAAAAAATTAGGCATCGTCGGTTACGGCAATATCGGCCGCGCCGTAGCGCGCATGGCGCGCGGGTTCGGCATGGAAGTTCTGGTCGCAGCGAGGCCGGGAGCATCGAGCGCGCCCCCTGCAGGGCGGATTCCGTTGGAACAACTGTTGCCCCAGGCCGATGTCGTGTCGCTACATTGCCCGCTCACGCCACAAACGCGGAATCTCATCAACGAACAAAGCCTCGCCCTGATGAAACCCTCGGCCTTCCTCATCAACACCGCTCGCGGCGCTCTGATCGACGAGCCGGCGTTGATCCTTGCGCTGCAAGAAAACCGTTTGGCGGCAGCCGCATTGGACGTGATCAGCCAGGAACCGCCGGCGGCCGATCATCCGATGGTTTTAGCCGCCGGCATGCTCGATAATTTACTGGTCACACCGCACACGGCGTGGAGCGCTCGTGAAGCGCGAGAAAGGCTGTTAAACGAAGTGTCAGAAAATATTGCCGCTTTCCTGGGAGGAATCGAGAGGAACCTGGTAGCTTAAGAGACTGCGCCGGCCGGTGTCAGAACGGTATGTCGTCATCGAACGGCGGCTGTCCGCCGCCACCGTGAATATCCTCGCTCGCTGCACCGCCGGTGTCGATCTCGGGAGCCATGCGCGTGCCACCGCCGCCGCCGAGAAACCTGATTCGTTGCGCGACGATTTCAGTGACATAGCGTTTGTTGCCGCTCTTATCGTCATAACTGCGCGTGCGGATGCTTCCTTCGACAAAAACCTGTCTTCCCTTGGCCAGATACTGACTGCAGGATTCACCCTGTTTGCCCCAGACAATAATATTATGCCATTCGGTCCGCTCTTGTTTATTGCCTTCACGGTCATTCCACACCTCGGAAGTGGCGATGGGGAAACGCGCCACGGCGCTCCCGGTCGAAGTAAAGCGAAGTTCGGGAT
>CAYZXN010000062.1:0-8420 GCA_964482425.1 uncultured Syntrophobacteraceae bacterium
GCGAATTTTCCCATGGCAGTGGTTGTCGTGCGCCGCAATTTTCTGGAAAAAAGCCGCGACGCGGTCAAGCGCTTTATCCAGGCGTATTCGGAAGCAATCCACGAGTTCAAGACCAATAAAAGCAAGATGATCGGCGTGTACAACCAGCGGCTGAAACAGAGAAACCCGGAAGTTATCGAACAGACCTACAGCTATTTCGCGCCGATTTTCTTCATACCGCCGCGCGTACCGCTCGACGGCGCGCGCTACACGGTTGAACTGGTCGGGCAACGCTCGCCGGCGGGCAAGTCGCCGCCCGCTGTCGAGCACTTCGTCGACAACAGCATTGTTGACGAACTTGAGCGGGAAGGCTTTTTCAAGCAGCTTATTGCCGGGCGGTAAAATTCAAAAAGAACCGTGCGCGCTGCACATGCAAGGCGGCCATACCATGTCTTCACGCACGATATCGGCAGCTGGATTCTCGGGCTGACGTGTGACTGAACCTGACTCAGCCGCCGTGGTCGCTGCCGTCCGCGGCATCGATGCTCGCGTGGTCATGTGCTTCGTCGATCGACCGCTGCTCGATCTGGTCGCAAGTCCCGATATCCACGCGATCAAGGATCTCAAAGGCAAGTTGGTCGGCATCTCGTCGCGCGGCGGACTGCACGACGTCACCATGCGCCGCATTTTGGCGCAATCGGGAATGGATCCTGCGCAGACAACCCTTATTACCGTCGGCGGTCAGGGCGCCATGCTAGCGGCCGTCCAATCGAGGCGAATCGCCGCCGGATTGCTCAACCCGCCGCACAATTTCATGGCGTATCGCGAAGGATTGAAGCATTTGGCTTTTGCCGGCAACTTCGTCCGCATCCCGAGCACCGGGCTCGTGACCTTACGTGAGACAATGGTGCGATCCCCCGAGCAGGTCCGGCGCATGACGCGCGCCCTGGGTCGCGCGCGGGCTTTTTCGAGAGAAAACAAATCGGCTACCGTGGCTATTCTCAAACGTTTTCTCAGGGTGGATGACGAGGCTCTCATTGCGCAGATCTACGATTATCACAGGCAGGCGGAAACTTCCGACGGAACAATCGACGCGACCTTGGCTTCGGAAACCATCCGCGACACCCGGCTCGCCGAAGGCATCACGCGCCAAATAGATTCTAACCAGGTCTTCGATTTTTCTTATATCGAGGCGAACCGCTGAGACCACCATCGCTGTCGAGGCGGATCTCGTCGGCGCGGACAAGCACTGGGGTGAAGTCGATCACGTCACCTACGAATCAGTCAAACACAAAAACATCCACGTGCTCGGCGATGCCACCATCGGCCTGCCGGTACCCAAATCCGGCAACATCGCCAATGCCATGGGTAAAATCTGCGCTGTCGCTGTAGCCCATCTGCTCAACGGCAGGGAGCCGCCGGTGCTCGCACCCGGCAACACCTGCTACAGTTGGGTCAACGACAAGGAAGCTCTTCAACCGCGGTGATCTGTTACCCGCGGCTGATAGAACGAACTTATTATTGAGCCATCGGCTAATAGACCTGAAATCGGCTATTTCTTTTCTCGACAAGCCTGGCTAGCTCGAGTTTGACTCGGGCAATCACCGGATGCCAATTCCCCGAGCGGCGCTGCCGGAATAGGCGCATCGTCGGATACCAGGGGCTGCTCTCTCGATCATCCATCCAGCGCCAGTCGGCGTCTTTCTGCAGCAGGGTCCATGTCGGCAGCGCGAGCGCGCCAGCCAGATGGGCCGGCATGCTATCGATGGAAATGATCAGATCGAGCGCGCGCATGATGCGCGCAGTCGCCAAGGCGTCGGCATCGGTCGGTAGAATCCGCATGAAACGGCTGTGCCGCTCGCTATCGTGCGGGTATTGTTGCAGCACGTAAAAAGTGACTCCAGCCACGCCAGCTAATTGGGTAATCAGAGAAAACGGCACGTCGCGCCGGGCATCCCATTCTCCGCCTCGCCAGGCGATGCCTATTTTCAAGTCGCTGTCGCCCAGCGAAACGGCATCGACTTGAAAATAGGGTACCGCGGCCGGCAAGGTCTCCAACGTGGTTCGAAACACGTATGGGAGCTCCATCACTTCCATGTCGACGTCGTATTTGTACTCTGGAGTTCCGTCGTGCAGCGGCATGACCCGGTCGATTCCATTCGCCGTGAGCAACAGCGGCACAAGGGATGGCTGCGCCCATACCGTCACTTGTGCGGCGCGTTCTCTTAGCAGCGGCATGTAGCGGATAAACTGAATGGTGTCGCCCAGCCCATGGTAACAACGCACCAGGACTCGTTTGCCGTAAAGAGGCGCGCCGTTCCAAACGGATTGAAAGTGGCGCGGCAGAGCGGCCCGAGTAACGCCGTCGAAACGCCGGAGCGCCGCGTCACTGATACGCCATGCTGCGCTGAACTCGCCGCGCCGCATATGCTGCATCCATCGCGCCGTATCATCCATCATCTTTATTATTGAAACGCCATTTTCAAACTTGAACAAGAACGGCAGCAAGATCCGGGAACGTTGACGCGAGAATCTGAAATTGGACTATGGGCGGTGAGCTGCGGTGAGGGTCGCGCTCCGCTCTGGCGCACGAATGTCGCATGAGCGGAAGTAAAGCGTTGGAACCTGCACGCCCCGTGCATACTCAGGCGTTACTCGTTCCTTCGCCCGGTGGCGCGCGGTACTGTGAGCACTCGCTTGGTGATGCCGTATTCGCAGCGAACGAACTCGTGCCGTTCGGCGAACTTCTTATGCAGGGCGAGTCGGGCCGGGGCTGCGCTAAGAATCGTTTTCTCGGCGTCAGCTTGGATGTTCGGATTACCTGCCCTCGGCCGGCGGCCAACCGTGAATAGCCAGGGTCGATTTTCCGGCAACAAGGTCCTTCTTGATCTGCTCTTCCTTAACCTCGCGCTTCTCCGCCGCGTTCAAGGTGGAGACTACTTCCGCGGCGGCGATAGCGACCACACCATCGCGGTCACCGACAATCAGATCGCCTGGATTAACTGTAATGTCGCCGACGACGATCGGCCAGTTGATGTGACCGCCCCCCTGTTTGTCCGTGCCGCGAATCGACAGACCGCGTGAAAAAACGGGAAAGCGGAGTTTTTCGATGGCATCGGCGTCCCGGACGCAACCGTCTATGACCAGCCCGGCAATCTTGCGCTGCTGTGCCGCAATGGTCATGATCTCGCCCCAATAACCGCCTTCGTAGCCGCGATTGACTTCGACGACCAGAACCGACCCTGGCTGCGCCACATAGAGCGCCTGGTGCAGCATGAGGTTGTCCATCGGCGGCGAATTGACTGTCACCGCCGGACCGGCAAGTTTCATGGCGGCGGAAATCGGTTTGATGCGATGCGGCAGCGCTCCTTTTCTGCCCATCGCCTCGTGTAATGTCGCCGTTCCGTACTTGATGGCGCGCGAAATAATGGCCTGATCCATAACATTACTCATAAGGGTACCCGCTAATTTCTTGTTAGGAATTTATGATACTAAAAAGTCTGCAACGAGTCGTTGCGGCTCGTTCGATTGCCAGCGCCGCAGACAACGACCCGATACTCCACGGCTTACAACTTCTCCTTGCCGCGATCCAGCATCTGTTCATAGCCGAGCTTCTCCAGCATCTCGAGACCCGAAAAGCCCTTGCGTATTCCGGCCGCCATCTCCGCCTCCTTCTGGAAAACCGCCTCCGCCGCAGTCACCACCTCCTGCTCTTTTTCGCTGGGAACGATCACGACACCGCTACCATCGGCAATCACCAGATCTCCGGGATGAACCTGCACGCCGGCAAATTGAACTTCCCGATTGAAAGACTCCTGCATCACGCGCCCCCGCGCTGTCATCGGCACGACACCACGCGCATAGACGGGAAATTCGAGTTCGCGCGCCTCGTCAATATCGCGGCAGGCGCCGTCAATCACTACGCCAGCAATGCCTTTCAACCTGGCTGAGAGCGACAACAAACCGCCCCAGGTAGAAAATTCCAGCCGGCCGCCGTTGTCGATCACGATGATGTCGCCGGCCTTGGCGGACTCGATAGCGGCGCTGCCAAGATGCTGAGCCGGTTGTTGCAAACCGACTGGTTTGATCTTCATCGTCACCGCCCTGCCGGCAATTCGCGGGCACGGCCACTGCGGCCGCACGCCCCAGGTCGCGCCCTTCAAGCCTAGACTGTCCAGTGCATCCGACACCGTGCACGTATCCAGCTTTGCCAAGCGCTCTAAAATGGGCTCTCGTTCCATTGATTTTCCGAGCCGCGACTTGCTTCAGGTCTCGTAGGCGAACGCCGTGCCGCGGCCCGTAGCCGCCGGCGAACGGTAGGGCGCGTACTCGAGGTATTTCAGCTCCATGGGCTCGATGAGACCGGTCGGCGCAACCCGGGTGGGAATTTCCGAAGTGCCGCCGCGCAATTCCCCCAAGGCAGACTACGGAAACTTTGCGCCGTCGATCTTTGGCGATTACGTCTCTCGCATGCTTTAGAGCCGCGAATCCTGTTCGTCTTTCCCAGCAGCAACTGTCACTCAAATGCCCGCACGCTCAACTGCGAGCTGTGCGATATACCAATGCCTATGATCAACTGGGCCATGCGTGCTCAATCTCTTGCGAAACCAGTAAGTTTGCCTATGAAAGGTCTATCCGGAAAGTTCAGACGGTGTCAAGCGGGCAAGCACGACGGCAGTTGCGACAAGCGGGGCTGGTGGGAGCATTAGTGTAGCGACGACAACCAATTCGGTTCAGCCCGCAACCGCCCGAAGACTTCTTACAGGCTCCTGTGCGCACGGAGGGAACACGATGAGGGAGATACAGTCTATTGGTTCATAGCGCCTCAAGTCCCTAGGCGCGCCGCTCTACTTCGTTCTCAACACTTCCTCCACCAGCGAAGCATCCGCCACCCGGTCCCAAGATATGTTCGACGCGCCTTCGGCATCCAGAATGGCTTTCACTCCCTCGGCGGAAATACGCACATCGTCAACAATCAAAGGCACATAAACGTTATACGACTCGATGGCGGTCGCCTCATCGATGGCGAAGAACTGGCGCAAGAAGTGAAGCGCTTCGAGTTTCTGGTTTTTGATCCAGCGCATGGCGTCGATCTGCGCCTGGATCATTCGCTTGACCTGATCGCGCTCGCGCTGGATTTTTGCCGCGGTCGTCGATATTCCGGTAAATGGAATATGCAGCACATCCCCGGCTGAACCGACGAAACGAAAGCCTTTTTGTTTGGCAATGACTGAATGCGGCAAAGACAACGTCGCCGCATCCATCTGTCCGGATAGCAAAGCTTGATAGCGCGTCTCGGATCCGCCCACGGATAACACTGCGGCATCCCGGCGCGGGTCCAGTCTGCCTTCTGCAAGAGCGCGCGCGCCACCAGATCGTCTGTCGCGCCGACGTTCGACACGGCTATTTTCTTGCCGCGCAACTCGCCCACCGACGCTATATTTGGCTGCGCGACCAGAGTATGAAACGACGACTTCAAGCCGATTGTAACCAGCTTGAGGGAAAGACCTTTGACCGCCGCTCGGATGACCGTGCCGGTCATCCAGCTGTAATCGATCTCACCCACCTGCAGGGCGATCACTGAAAGATTAGGACGGATCGTGATGACTTCCGAGTCGATACCGCGCTTGCGAAAAAATCCCTTTTCATGAGCAACCCACGTGTCGAAGAAGCCGATGGATCTGGACGAGACACCGATGCGAACCCGCTCTTGGCTGCGTTCGGCGGCGGAAGCGGGCGGCGCGGCGATGGTAATCAGAAGCAAGACAACAAGACTGACCATTCGCTTGCATGGCATCATAAGCCACCACCGGCCTTTCCGCGTCCTGAACCGAACAAAGAAGTAGCTTCCGCCAAACTCGAGGTCACAACTATTTCCTGGGCAGAAGCACTTCCCTCATTTTGGCGACGACGTCCGGCTTCAGCTCGAAAAGGGCGCCCAATTTCTTCGCGATATTCGGTCCATCGATAACCTCGATATCCAGCTTGGACTTTTTCGCTTCAGCGAGGAACTCACCGTCATTTAAAGTATTCACGAACGCCTTCTGCAGCAGCTCGAGACGATCCGGGGGGACGCCGGGCGGAACAGTGTAAGGAAATTGCGCGCCGTGAGCGCTGTCGGCGACAGTGACCAGCTGGCGCGCCAGATCGGTCTTGGCATAGTCGATAGCCAGCGGCACTTGCTTGTATTTCGGATGGGACGCAAGGGTCGCCTGCAACACCGGATGAATCGTTCTGCTCTCGTATGAGCTGCGCCAAACCGTTTCGACAGTCTGCCACGAGCCGCAATAGCCGTCGACTTCGCCGGATTCGACCGCCACTCGCGCACCCGCGCCGCCCTTGTAGCCGTCGAGCACATCCAAGGGCAGATTCAACGCCGCTTTCAGAAGCTTGGGAATATCCGAGGTGCTGGTGCCCGGACCGATTGCAGAAATCTTCATGGACCGCTTGGCTTTGAGTAAATCGTTCATATCCCTAACGCCGCTCTTGTCGTTGAACATGCAAACCGTGTCATAAGGGCTCGGCACACCGAGATAGCCGAACTTGCGCGCGTCGAACTTGACCGCTTCGTTGCCCATGATCTGCTGCAACACCAGCGGCGCCGCCCACGCGCCGATAACGAGCCCGTCTGGCTTGGCGACGTTATAAAGATGATTGGCCGCGATGATGCCGCCGGCGCCGGTCATGTTTTCAACAATGGTAGTCGGATTTCCCGGCACATGTTTGGAAAAATGGCGCGCGATCACCCGGGTGTAAAGATCGAACGAGCCGCCCGGCGAGTAACCGACGATAAAACGCACCGTTTTGTCCTTGTAAAAATCCTGCGCCAGCGCCGGCGTTTGGATAACCCCAAGAAACATCGAGGCAGCCACTGCGATAAACCCAAAGAACTTCCTCGTCATCAAACCCTCCTGTAAATTCTTATCCTCGTCCTATGAAAGGCATCGGTTTTTTCTCCGTCCGTTCCAGATAACGCACGAAGGTGTATTTATTCTCAGCCAAATCCGTGTTCGGCCGTGGGATTTCGCGATGCATCAAACTCTCTTCGACCTTGCACACAAGGAAAGCCAACTCGTTACCAGCCAGCGCATCGACGCCTTTCTTTTTAAAATCCTCGATATCGCGAATGGTGTGGGCGTTTGTGATGCCAGCGCCTCTGGCCATCGCCTCGAGATTGGTGTTGCCAGCGGTGGCGGTGGCATAGCTGATGCGGCTGCCGCTGTAGACGCCGTTGTCGAAAACATAAATCGCCAGGTTCTTGGGCCGCAGATTGCCAAGGGTTGGCAGATTGAACAACGAGAGCAGAACGCTGCCGTCGGAATCGAGCACGATCACCTTGCGGTGCGGCAGCGCCAGCGCCAACCCCAGGCCCACGCCGATGGCGCAGCCCATCATACCGACCAGCAGATTGCCCTCGTGTTTGGATAGATGCGACCACTCGATGCGCTGGCCGCTCTGAGACGTCACCACCAACTGATCGGTCATTTGCGCGGCGAGCAATTCCAGGCATTGATAGCGAATCATAGCGAGAACTCCCCGGCAAAGAGCAGCGCCATCGGCGCCCTAAGAGCGTTCATGCCGCGCACCGCGTCTTTGATTTTGATTTCCAGCCTGTCGCCGTCCTCCAGCAGCAGGTGTTCAATGCCCAGCCCCTGCAGCACCGGAACCGTGTGATTGCCGATGGTCGCATAGAGAAAGCTGTTGCGTTGATCGGCAATCCCGCCAAGATAACCAACGATCAGCAGCAGCGGCACGCCGAGCTGTTTGCCCACCGCCAGCAAGCTGTAGCTGGAAACGTAGATGCCGGTGTTTTCCATATAGACGGCGGCCTGCCTGCCGCCGAGAGTCGCGCCTGCCGCGATTGTCACCGCTTCTTGCTCGCTCGATGCCGCAATCAGTTCCATATCGGGATCATCGCGGATCAACGGCACGATTTGACTCAGCCGGGTCTCCGGCAGGTACGTTACAAAATCGATTCCTGCGTCTTTGAGCCCTTCAACGATGCGTTTTGCCAGTTCGTCTTTCATAGATGGTGTTGTGAATTATCAAGTTAAAAGTTGGCTCGCAACCGATGCAGCGTGACTGATGCCGGTTTAGGTCGCGATTGCTTATACTCCCGCCGGCGGCCGACTCATTCTCTGCGGACGCCTGCTTTCAGGGCGCTTAAAACTTTCTCCGCCGTGATCGGCAGATCATGGATGCGCACGCCGACGGCGTCGTGTACGGCGTTGGCGATGGCCGCCGCAGTGGGAATTACCGGCGGCTCGCCGATGCTCATGCCGCCGTAAGGTCCGTTGCCGACCGGATACTCCTGGATCACGGTTCTAAGCGGTGGAATATCCTGGATCGACGGAATTTTGCTGTCGCCGAAATTACTGCTGATCACTCTACCGCCGTCGATCACGACCTCTTCCATCAGCGCATAGCCCATGCCCATGACT
>CAYZXN010000063.1:0-4080 GCA_964482425.1 uncultured Syntrophobacteraceae bacterium
TGCGTAGGGCGTTCTGGCAAACACTTCGCCGCAAAGACAAAGATCGAGATGAGATGCGGCGCCGAGACGCGGGCGGCCGCTGAAGATCGCTCGAAAGAGGGAGCGCAACGGTTGAGACGTATATCTCGGTTCAGAAATTACAATCGGGGGTTCTCTAAACTCGATTTCTCCAGCTTCGCCTTTTTGTTTTATCGAGCTGCTCCGGAACCCGATCCTGGTCCGGGGCCCGGGCCTGGGGCGGGCGCTGGACTTTTCGAGGCTCCGCCTTCGCGAGCGGGTTCACCGGGGCCGCCGGTTGATCTATCGCCTTCGCCGCACGCCGATAACGTGAGACCAAGGGTTGCCGCTAAAATTATCGCTGATAAGAGGCTCTTTTCTCGTTTCATTATTTCCTCCTTTGCCTTCGGGTCTCACCGCTACGCTCGCTGTGTCATAACGCAATGGATATGCCAGGAGAAGGAGCAAGGACGCTCTACGCTTTGCTTACCAGTTGCTTCGCTTGACGGACGAATGGATTGCGTGCGCGGCCCGATGCCGTACCGAAACAGGACAAACTATTTATTGGGGAGAAATCTAGAGGCCGCGCATGAGGCGCCGCGGCTTCCAGTGTTTTGCGCTGTGAGCGGCGACATAATCCGGGCGGGCGAACAGCTTGACTAGGACAAGCCCTGCTACAAACCCGCCGATATGTGCCCAGAAGGCGACGCCGCCCATTTCGCCCCCGAAGGACACCAGACCGCTGACGAATTGAATGAGAAACCAGTAGCCCAGCATTGCCCACGCGGGAAGGGCTAAGGACGTGATGAAGAAGCCAATGGGCACGATGGCGAACACGCGCACACGAGGGTAGAGCAACAGGTAGGCGCCCATGACTCCGCTGATAGAGCCGGATGCGCCGACCATGGGAATGGCGGAGGCCGGACTGGTCACAATCTGAGCGAAGGCCGCCGTCAATCCGCATAGAAGATAAAACGCCAGAAAGCGCAGCCGTCCGGTGGCATCCTCAACATTGTTGCCGAAGATCCACATGAACCACATGTTCCCAAGCAGGTGCAGCCATGAGCCGTGCATGAACATCGATGTGAACAGGTGCGAGATCTGACGGCCCTCGTCTGTGGCGCACACAAGGCCCTCGCCCATGGGAAAACGTGTCCCGGGCGCCAGAGATCCGGTCAGTTCACCGGGAATGAGTCCCAGCTCGCAGATAGAGCGGGCCAACGGTACCGTGGCGCCGGCGCCTTGAACGAATATCCAAGTCACGACATTCAGGGCGATGATCGCCCATGTGACATACGAAGCGCGCTGGGTCTGGTTTTCATCACGATACGGAAACATGTGCGGCTTTCAGTTTCGAAACGATTTCGACTGCTCGCGACGAACCGGCGGCTCGGGTGGAATCGGCGGAGTGGGCAATGGCTGCGGCGGCTGATCCGGCGTGTCTGGTTCCGGCACCGGCCCGGGACCAGGATCGGGACGATGAAAGACACCGGTACGCTGCCGTCGCATGAGCGCCAAGCGCGTGTGCTTGACTCGTTCTTTGTCGATTCCACTCATCTCTTTGGATTGATAGCACTGCCTCGGCTGAGTGACAATGGTCGAGTGGTCGGGAAACGTTGGGTCGAGTTCACGTCTGCTGACCAAAGGAGCAATTTTGCGGCCTGATCTCCCGTTTCAAGTGGTCAGACGAAGGCAAAGCTACCGTGAGTTCAATGGGGGGCCGCCGCTGTCTTTGTCGTGCTCCTCGATGTATTCCTTGAATCGTCGCAGGTCGCTCACGCGCTTTCCCACGCAACACGCTCGTCGGGCGTGAGGTCGGTGATCGTTGCATCCCATGCTTTGGGTTTACCGCTGAAGTCGGTTTCCCAGTGAAGCCGCTGATCGTCCAGGGCGATCACCTTCTTGACGCCTTGCATAAAGCGCGGAAACTCTTCGAAATGAGTCGATTGCGTATAAATCCGCTGGACCGGGAGATCGATCTCGATCGATTGTAATATCGTTTCCAATGACCGCCCAAGGAGCAACGCTCGCGCCAGGATTTAAATCACCTCGCGCCGCGTTTAATCGCCCGTCCGTTCTGTTTGCCGGCGGCCCGGAGGCACCGCCGTGTTCCGAGTCTAAGACAGGGAAATTGCCGAGCCGTTCGCAACATCGAACGCCAATACATTTTGTGTATGCGTCGCGTTGAAGGAGGCGCTTCAGGAATGTCGGCGGGTGTTAGCGAGTTCCGGGAACCGGCAATAGGATCTCGAAGGTCGTGCCTTTTCCGCGTGGTATGTGGCGAATTTGTCCCCGGTGCGCCGCTACGATTTGAGCAACTATCGGCAGTCCTAATCCGCTACCACCGGGTTTGGTCGTCAAGAAGAGCTGGAATACGTCGACTCCATCCGGTATGCCGTCGCCTGTGTCCGTGATCTCGAGGACGACCACTTTTTCCGTCAAACCGACAGAGCCTTTGATAGTGAGCGCTCCGCCATGCGGCATCGCCTCGACAGCGTTCTTCAAAAGATTGCATACGGCTTGTTTAATTTTATCCAGATCGAGCAGCAGTCTCGGAAGCGGTTTAAAATCGACACTGACCCTGATCTCCTGCGAGTGAAGCGCCGCCATCTCGGGAGCCAAGACCTCGCGAATAGTTTGATGCAGATCGGCCGGTTTGAAGTCGCCGAATTGCGGTGCGGCGAACGACCGGAAATCGTTCAAGAGCGAGCTTAATCGGCTGATCTCCGTAGATGCGATTTCTGTCAGCTCTTTGACGTTCTGATTCGCATCAACCAGTTCCTGTTGAAGCAGTTGCAGAGAAGTGGAGACAGCGTTGAGCGGATTGGCGATCTCGTGAGCGAACACCGCGGCGGCCGTGCCCAGGGTGGCAAGCTTTTCATCGTCACGGGCTTTTTGTTCGACCAAGTGGCTGGGTAGCGTCGCTGTCCCGCTGCCGAGTTCGCCGGAGCGTCTGCCGGCGCCCTCTTCGTTTCGAGGAATGCAACGGACAAGCAGCAAGGCCGGCTTGTCCGCTCCGGCAGGCTCGATCACCCCGCCATCGCAGCGCACGTCGAACGCCGCCTGCCCATCGCGCAATCTCAACGAAGCCGGAAGAAGTTGGCGGCTACTCGACCAAAGCCGCAATGACGACATTACTTTTTCACCGTCATCGGCGAATAGTTCTGAAAATTGCCGGTCCCGTAGGGAACCCGCCGCGAACAGTTCGCGTGCGGCTGAATTTGCGGTGACGATCAAACCCGAAGCCGAGACCAAGAAGAAAGGTTCGGATAAGGAGTCGGTAATCTGTAAAAAGTTTTCAGCTGTCACTTTTCGGCCCAAAAAAGTTTCTCGTCCGGAGCAGTTGGAGGTAAACCTGCCACGGATCAAGAACCTATCAATTGTTCATTCCGGTGGAGAGTCAGTGTCCTCCGAAGATTATTTACACTCGCCCGGCGCGCGCGGGTTCAGCCCGCTCCGGATGGCACGGGTGACGGCAGATCAATGTTGCTTGACGATGCGCGCACGGGCAAATTAAGGCGTTAAAAGAGTTTCTATTTCGATCAGCAAAGCATCGAGATTGATCGGTTTCTCGATGTAGCGCGCGCCCAATTCCGTAGTCTGATTTTTAACCTGACCGGAACCAAATGCAGTCATCAGTATCGAATGGGAACGGGGAGAAACTTGCCGTTGATACGCCAGAACGTCAAGACCGGTAACCATCCCCGGCATGCGCAGATCGCTGATGACGACGTCATAGTTGTTGACGGTTTCGACCAGGCGGAGCGCGTCCTCTCCTGTTCCTGCCTGGGTGACTTGATAGCCGGCACGCTCAAGAAAGACTGCAATGTTGCGGCGCGCAATTGTGTTGTCCTCCACGAGCAAAATGCTTCCGGCCATCTAAGTTTACCTTATAAACTGCAGCGGTCTGGAACAAGGGATAGTCGATAGGATGGAGTTTAAGCGGAGACGGGCGGCGAATTCTTAATTCAAGGAATCGCCCGACAGGGATTGAGTGTGGGCGTTGCCCTACGGACCGCAGGGCCCTAGCGATATTTATTCCAACCGCATGCTCTGCGCTCCTTTCATCCAACTCCGTCCGGC
>CAYZXN010000064.1:0-3935 GCA_964482425.1 uncultured Syntrophobacteraceae bacterium
AAACCGCCATGTTCGATGAAGGCCTCCTGAAGCGGATGAAGCTTGCCATCGTCGGCAAGTCCTTCGATAGTCAAGACACTTCGCCCTCTCACCTCGAAGGCCAGCGTCGTACAGGCGCTGACCGGCCGCCCATCGACAAGCAAGGTACAAGCGCCGCATACCTGAACATCGCAGGATCGTTTGACTCCCGTAAGGCCCAGGCGATCGCGTACGACGTCGAGAAGGAGCTCATGCGGCTCGACGTCCAACTCCTGTAATTTGCCGTTAAGGGTGAATGAAATCGGCAACGTTTGCACATCCGAACGCTTTAGCATGGTTTTGGACATCTGAAGAATTCTCCCGGTATTATCAGCACTGGCTGAGGGCATTTTGAAAGGAGCGCTTCAATAGAACCTGGACTATGTGCTCCTTGTAATCCTGCGCGCCGTGTAAATCGCTTATGGCCTGCGCAGCCCGCGCCGCAACTTCCCCAGCCTGCGCGAGATTCCGAGTGACCTCATCGATGGGCTTATCCTTTAGTAGGGTCTCGGCTTCGGGAACTCGCTTCGGTGCGGGTCCCGCGCACCCCACCGCGATTCTGACGTCGTCAATTTTATTTTTCTCGGAGTTCATATTTAAAGCGATTGCGACGCCTACGCTGGGCCGCTCCAGATAACCGAACTTCATGTAGCAAACGCCCGACGGCTTAACCGGAACCGGAATGACGATTTCCGTCAGCACCTCGTCCGGTTGGAGCGCCGTTTCATAAGCATCCACGAAAAACGATTCGGCCGTAATCTCCCTTGTACTGTCGGACTTCGCCGCTATCAGACTCGCTCCCAATGCGATCAATAATGTGCCGGGATCAGCATGGGGTTCGGCGAAACAAATGTTGCCGCCAATCGTACCTACCTGCCGCACTCGAACGTTGGCGACGTTCTCCTCGAGCTTGACAAAAGCCGGAAGGTTTTGCTTTAAAGCAGGCGCGTTTTCAAGCTGATGGTGCGTACAGAGCGCGCCAATACGGATTGTCCCGTTATCCTGTTTGACTTCGTTCAAACCCTGAACGCCCTTAACATTGACAAGCCGTTCATAATGCACCAGCCCTTCTTTCATGGCCAAAAGAAGCTCGGTGCCGCCGGCGTAGAGCTTGGCCGAGTCGCCGAAGCGGCCCAGCAGCTCCGAAACCTCGCCGACGCTTTGAGGCTCCTCTAACCGGAATCGTCGCAACATCTCAAGAATCTCCTTCCAACTGCCTCTTCACCGAATGCGCAAACTCATCCAGAACCTGATCCGCTTTGCGTTTGATGATGCCGTGTCCCAACGCGGCCAGCTTGCCTAAAATATCGACTCCGGCAACAAACTCCAATGTCGATCTATCGCCCTCCCCACTGAGCTTGACTTCCAGATCCAGTTTCATACGACTGCCGATCTTGTTGTCCGCGCCCGATGCCTGAGCTTTGATGCGCGACAACTCGTCGCGTTCGAGAACTTCGATGGTGGTGGGAAATTCCACTTTGAACGGGCCGACTTTTTCCACCATGATCGCGGAATATCGTTTTCCCTCTTCGATGGTTTTAGCTTCCTTGCAACCAGGCACGCAGGCGATAAACCGGTCTACGTCCCAGATGAAGTTCCACACCTTTTGTTTCGGCGCTTCAATTTCAATTTTCTTTTCAAACTGCAATGCTTCCTCCAGCGATTAATTGGTTTTTCGTATCAAAACCGTTACGAACAGGCAAGCACAACACGCAATCACCTGGTTAGATTCAAGTCGCTGCCGCGCAACGTCGATGATGAGGAATAAACAGGAAGGCGCAAAACCGAAATCCGCGGCATCCGGGTCAAACGATCAACCCTAGTCGATCACCCCGGGAATTTCTCTAAGCTCTTTACTGAGATAGTTCTTGAGCTTCTTTTTGACACGCTCTTCGATCTGGCGCACGCGTTCACGGCTGATACCGTATTTCTCGCCGATCTCCCTTAAAGTAATAGGCTCTTCATTGAGCAGGCGCTCGCGGAAGATCACCAGCTCCTTGTCCTTCAACGTGGTGGCGAAATCTTCCATTTTCTGTTGCAACAACTGCCGATATTGATTTTCGGCGAGATGCTCCTCCGGACCCTGTTTGTCGTCGGGCAGAAAATGGAGCATCGTCGCCTCTTCATCTTCACCCATCGGCATATCGACGGACAGATCCCGATTGGCGAGCCGTTGCTCCATCTCCACGACTTCGCCCTCTTTAACGTTGAGTCGCTGCGCTAACAACTTGGGACCGGGAGTCAAGCCTTCGGCCTCGATACGTTCCTTTTCCTTTTGCAGATTGAAGAACAGTTTTCGTTGCGCCTGGGTGGTTCCGATCTTGACCATGCGCCAATCATTCATGATGTAACGAATCATATAGGCGCGAATCCACCATACGGCATAGGAGGGAAAGCGCACGCCCCGGTAAGGGTCGAAGTTTTTTACCGCCTCCATCAAACCCATATTGCCCTCCTGGATCAGATCGAGGAGGCTTTTTAGCGCCTTCTGGTACTCGCGCGCAATCATGACCACCAGACGCAGATTTCCGGTCACCAGTTTATAGGCGGCTTCGATATTTCCAAATTCCTTGTACTGGACGGCGAGCTCGTGTTCTTCCTCGCGCGATAGCAACGGGAATCGCCGAATCTCGGTCAGATAGCGTTGCAGCGGATCGAACGGAACCAACGCTTTGTCCGACGAATCGGCAGGCGCCTCTTCCCTGCTGCCTTTCATCAAGTCGAGGTCGACAAGAGGGAGATCTATGGAAGCTATTTTCTCGTCTTCGGCCATGAGCTGTAGCTACCCCTCCAAAGAAGTGGCAAATGAAGTCGCAACTGCCTGTCCACTCAGGGGTAGAGGCTTTAGCAAACCCAAGATTGGGTGGGAAAGCGTAAAAAGATTTTTGCGTTCTAAATTAAGAATCCTACGATTTTTTCCGGACTTTGGTGGCAGCGATCTCGCGCAAGGCAACAACAACCTCGCGGTTGTCGGAATCGATGAGGGGTTTGGCCCCTTTGAAGAGCTGCCGCGCGCGTTTTGAGGCGAGCATTACAAGTTCAAACCGGTTGGTAACGTGACCCAAACAATCTTCCACCGTGATCCGTGACATATCATCTCCTTAGCTGTCGGAATTCAATCAGATTTTATGACACCAGTCAACGAGATTGAGGAGCCGCACTTGACAAGAAAAGACCTTGCCCCTATGGTTGGACCCGAACAGCCCGATGTCCAGCAAAATTAGCAGATTCTTTACAGATTTTCTCTTCCCTGAACGCAGCAATCACAATCGTTCCGATTCCTTCACTCCGCTCAAGGGGATGCTGTCGGTTCACGAACTCCTGCTTCGATTAGCGGCTCAGCTCGAATCTCATGCGCACCAGGCGCCCTATCCCCAGGATGCGGCTCGTTTGCGCTTCATGGCCGCCGAAAAGCACGACAGCGCTTTGAAGGTTAAAAGCTTTATTGAAAGTCTTGGTGGAAAAACCGCATCGTTTACCAGTGATCCGAAATCCGGAAAAAATCACTGGCAACGCTTGAGCGTCGATTTACAGGATCAGACGGCACTCGACTCTCTGCTTATGGAGATGGAAATACGCACAGGTGAAGACACGAGGTTAAAACCAATTCTCGAGGATCTTAAACGGGTTCAGACGTCACACCGGCGGACTCTTGGGGATCTACTCGCCGTCGCCGATCCACAGGCGTATCAAACCTAATGGCTTGAGGCGACGCTCTAGACCGGCAGACTCACCGGGACATCACTGTTCGTACTGGACTGTTCGGCGGTTATTGGAAAATGCGACATCGAGCGCGAGCCCTGTTACAATCGCGTGCCACGCTTCGTCCTCTGACAGGCCCTTCCCTTTGATCGAACGCCAGAGAACCAATACTTCCTCTTCGGTAACGCTCTCCAAAAGGTCTTGATCTCGTTCGT
>CAYZXN010000065.1:0-7084 GCA_964482425.1 uncultured Syntrophobacteraceae bacterium
CGGCCTGGGACCGGGGCACATTGCATTCGCGCCGGATAGCCGTTTTGCCTACGTCGCCAATACATTATCAAATGATGTCACAATGATTGACACGGCAAATCATGATGTCGTAGCGACGATTCCTGCCGGCATCGCCGCGCATCTTCCGGTAGTCAGCGCGGACGGACAATTCGGTTATGTCGCTAATTTCGCCTCAGACGATCTGACGGTTTGGAACACGAAGAATCATAGAGTCGTGGCGCGAATCCCGGTCGGAATATACCCGCACTTTTTTGCGTTGAGTCCTGATGGCAACTGGATTGTTGTCTCCAACACCGGCGAGTCGAGTGTATGCGTGATCGACACGGGTACCTATGAAATCCGTGCGCGCCTGCAGGTCGGCGGCGCGCCGGCGCATATCGCATTCAGCCCCGACGGAGAATTGGTGTTCGTTGGCTGTGAAACCTCAGACGAAGTGGCGATCATCGATCTAACCAAGCAAACCGTCGTTGAGCTGATCAAGGCCGGGCAGCCCGTTCAGTGAAGGTCCCTGACGAATGTCGGCTGAACGAACTCACGTTATTTGAAAGTTGAGATGCGATTCCAATGGCTCACGTAACCTGACGATGGTCTCCTGAACGGCGTGGCAATATCATTCGCTTGACCGATCGCTCCAGAGTGGCCCAGGCGTTTAGCAATGCCTCGCGCCAAATGCCATTGCTACCGGGTTCTAATCCGGCATCTTGCTCACGGTTGCCAGCAGAAGGAGTATTTACTGAAGTTGAGGACGCCGGGGTGTAACCAGGCAGAATCGATACTTACCGCAGCTTGAATATCTCTTTCCAGATTTTTTCGTATTTGGGGTACTCCTGAATATCGGTGGCGCTGATGGGATAGATCTTCGCCGGCCGAATTTTTTCCGCCGGCTCCACCTTCGGGTGCGCAGTGGTGCGTCCGCCCGCCGCCATGACTTTTTGTCCCTCCCGGCTGGTTATCCAGCGAGCGAACAACAGGGCCGTGTTTGGGTGGGGGGCGTTTTTCAGAACGGCGGTGGAGCCGATGGCCGCCACTCCTTCGGTCAGCATGTAGTTCAGGGGTGCCCCTTTTTGGATCCGGCGCGGAAAGTGATGAGAATAGCAGGTAAAACAAGCCGCGGCCTGCCCGGCGATCAGCAGCTCGACCAACTGGGAATGGCCCTTGTGAAACTCCGGGTTGTTGGCAGCGATTTTCTTCATCAGGGCAATGGCCTTTTCATCGCTCCTAAATTTATACTTCGCCAAACCAATCAGCAGCTCCACGTCTCGGGGCTCCGCGATCAAGCGGTTTTTCCATCTGGGGTGGGCAAAGTCTTCAAATTGCGTCGGCTCCTCATCTTTCTTGACGAGGTTGGTGTTCCAGCCGGCGATGTAAATGTCCAAATCGGACGAAACCCAAAAGCTTCCCTTCATGCCGTCGGGGTATTCGGTGGCTTCAGGAGTAACGAGTTCCAGCAAAAGCTTTTGATCGTGCGCCTGAATAGCGTCGCTTAGATTGACCTGTAATACATCAGCTATGGTTTTTCCGCCCCTGGCTTCGGCTATGACCCGTGTAACCAGTTTATCGGAAGTCGCGTCGACATGATTTATCCTAATGCCGGGGAAGCGTTTTTCGAATACCGGCAGGATTTTTTCAGCGTTGATCTGCGCCAGGGTCCCGTAGAAGTTCAAGGTGCCGCCTTCCTTCAACGCTTTCTTGTAAAGCTCGTCCATACTTTCGGACTGAGCCCAAGCCGAGCAGGCAAGCAGGAAGGAAAACAGCGCAAAGGCGCCTGTCTGTAGTGATCTTCTAGTCATGGAAAAAACCTCCTCATGCCATTGTTGCAGTGGTTTGCTTTTTCTCGTGATGCGGAACTTCATCCGGTATGTCGGGCGTATTCTCGAAAAAATCAGCAGACCAAATACGCCGTAAGGTTTGCTCCTCTTCGCGTTAATCCCGACTGCAAAATCCCGGTTGAAGGCGTACGGGTCGGTGGCTTTTCCGGGTCAGCCGACTGGACGCACGCGACAGAGATAAGAACGGTGCGGCAGCGAGCCGCTGACAGGGTCCGCGAGCTCCGTGCCAACGAGAGTTGACGGGTTAGCGCCGCTGCTGTCGTAGGGATCATAGCCGGGCAGATCTAGCTCTTTGCAGTCCTGCCACCAGCCGTGCTGGCAACAGATCACGCCGGGAACGATGTTCGTCGTCACCCGTGCCTTCACTTTGATCGCGCCGCGCGGGCTTTCGACGATCATCCACTTTTTGTTGTTAACTCCATAAAGCGCGGCCGTTTCGGGATGAATATCGGCGGTGGGCTGCGGCGATATCTTGCGCAGACTCGGTAGTGCGCGTTGCTGGCTATGGATGAAGGTTGTGAACTTGGCGTTGGTCAGTACAAGCGGATATTCCGCGGCGATATCCGGTCGACTGATCGGACTCAAGGCAGGCTCAATGTATTCCGGCATCGCCGGATAGCCGTGCGCGGCAAAGGTCTCGCAGTAGAGCTCAACTTTCTTTGACGGCGTCGCGAAACCACGCACGGCGCCGTTTTTGTTAGCACTGGCATATTTTTGGTAGGTGGGTTGCGCCGGAAGTGAAATCCCACCAGGAGACTGTTTGAGTTGTTCTAAAGTCACTCCCGTGGGTTCAAGCTCATAGGCATAACCCGCTTCGACATCGCCATTCCAAAACTGCTCGCCGAAGCCGAGCCGTTTGGCCAGTTCGAAAATGATCCAGGTATCGGAGCGCCGCTCGCCGGTCGGTTCAACCACTGCCGACCGGTACTGCAGGTGAGTCTTGCCCTCGGGGCGGTGTTCAAAAGTCGTGGCGATATTTGCCATCTCGAGAAAACTGGTGGCCGGCAGCACGTAATCACAAAGCTCCGCCGTCGGCGTCATAAAGAGATCGGCTGCCACGCCGAGTTCCAGGGCTATCAGCGCCTCGCGGGCGCGCCGTGAGTCCGCGGTGGACACAACGGTATTGGAGCCGAAATTCAGAAACGCTTTGATCGGGTAAGGCTGCTCTTCGAGAATCGCCGTGAAAATATCGTATGCCGTGCAGTTGCCGGGCTTGGCCGGCGGCCCCAGCGGTTTTTTCTCGCGGCCGATGCGAATGGCCGCCATTTCCTTCGGCAAAAATTCCTTACCGCCGACGTCATTTACCGGCACGTTCGGAAAAATAACGTTGCCGCCCTGGGCATCGAAGTCGCCGAGAAGCGCATAGAGCGACGCGATGGCGCGGCTGGTCTGCGTCGCGTTGGTATGTTGTCCAAGCCCATTCCACATGTACATGCTTACCGGTCGATTGTGCGCCAGTAGCAAGGCGGTCTGCCAAACTTTTTGCGCCGGCACCCATGTGATCTTTTCCGAGCGTTCGGGCGCAAACGCCGCAGCGATTTCGCCGAGCTTTTCGAAGACCGGTTTGCATGCGATTTCTTCGCCCGCTTTGCCTTTCAATGCATGTGTGCCGAACAGCGCTGGCTGAACGTTATCTCGTTCGTAGCTGCCGGTGCTTGGATCATAGATGACGACTTGATTCTTTATTTCATCCCATACGAGGTATCGATTCAGCGCGCCACTCATAATAAGGTCGGCTTCACTGAGCACTTTGTTGGTTGCGGTATTTAAAAGAAAGGATCCGTTGGTCCACCCGCGCGCAAAGCCGGCGTCGTACCAGCTCTCTTCCATGAGGCAATGGATTAAGGCCAACGCGAGGGCGCCGTCCGTGCCCGGCCGTGGTTGCAGCAGCATGTCGGCTCGGCTGCCGAGGCCGATGCGGCGTGGGTCGATCACAACGGTTTTCATGCCGCGGCTGCGCGCGGCACCGATATCGTGGGCAAGGATTAATGACGTCGAGCTTGGATTGTGACCCCATAGAAGAAAGCTTTTGCTGTGCACCAGGTCCGGCGTTGGAATGCTGCTGCCGAAGGTGTAACTGAAACCGGTATCTTTGTGCCAGTTGCAGACGTGCGTCGTCGATACCCAATTGGGACTGCCGAATAAATACAGAAAGCGGCCGAGCCAGCGCTCGACATCAGCGACCGAAGTGCCGCTCCTGGTCCCTTTGCCCAGCGCCATCGCTTTGGCGCCGTATTGACTGCGGATAGCGCCAAGCCGCCTTGCGATATCATCCAGCGCCTCGTCCCAGCTCACTCGCTGCCAGCCCGGATCGGCATCGCCCTTGGGTCGGGTGCGCTTGAGCGGATGATCAAGCCGGTCCTGATGATAAACGAGTTCCGGCGCGGCCTTGCCCTTGACACATATAACGCCGCCATTGGGGTGATCATGATCGGGATCGAGAGCGACGACGCGGCCGTTCTCGACCGTGGCGATGGTGGCGCAATGAGCCGTGCAGAGCGCGCAGTAGCCGCGCACAGTGCGAGTGCTATTTGATGCTTCGGTCATCGTGGTGATGTCGCGCATCCTTTGCGATTATTACGACCGATGGGGTTTGTCAACTTCGTCTTCAACTCGGGAATTCTTTGGCGTTGTGTCGATCATACAACAATAGATACCTCCATGAAGTGGCTCCCTCTCTGCGCTAGCATAGCGAAACCTGCTGCGCCAAGTCGCTGCCTGACAGGGCGGGTGATCTTTAATCCCGGAGGTTTTTAGTCTAGAGATGAGCCATCACAGCCCTGTCACTCAAGGATCCGACTCCAGCGTGAAACAAGTCCCGGCGCTCGAACTGCGCGACGTCTCTTATGTAGCCGGCGGCAGGACAATTCTCCATCGCATCCGTTGGTCCGTGCGGCCCGGAGAACACTGGGCGATTCTCGGCCCGAACGGTTCGGGCAAGACGACACTTTTAAACATCGCCTGTGGCTATTTATGGCCAAATGCCGGAGGGCAGGTTTACCGGCAGGGGAAGCTGCTGGTGCATCTTCCTGAACTGCGCAAGAGCATCGGTTGGGTGACGTCCACTTTGGCAACCAAGATTCCGGTGTATGAGAAGGTTATTCGAACCGTTGTTTCGGGAAAGTTTGCGCAGATCGGGCTTCTCGAGGAATTTGGCGGCGATGCTGGCAAAAGAGATTATGCGTCAGCACGCCGGTACTTGTCGGAGATGGGCTGCAAGGATCTTGGCGATCGGGAGTTTGGCGTCTTGTCCCAAGGCGAGCAACAGAAGGTACTGATCGCCCGCGCCCGCATGACCCATCCTTATTTGATCGTGCTCGACGAGCCTTGCGCCGGCATGGATCCCGGAGCGCGCGAAAACTTTTTGGCGAGCCTGCGCCGGCTTGCCGGACAACCTAAGATTCCCGCGTTGATTTACGTGACCCATCACATCGAGGAGATTCTCCCGCTATTCAGAAAGACTCTCGTTCTGAAAGACGGCAGGGCAAATCATGCCGGCGCTACTCGTCATGTGCTGACGGCGGAGGTTCTAAGGGAGCTTTACGGAGTGTCCTTCAGCATCGTTAGAAGGAACGGGCGCTGCTGGCCGGTTGTTCGGTGACCGCTTGATTCATGTTATCCGCATTGCGCGCTCCCGACGGCATTTATGATTTCGGCTAACAAGAGCCAAGCCGACATCGCGGGACACCGTTGGTGGTCGTTGTCCGTGGTCTCGTTGGGCACCTTCATGGTCACCACCGACATCGGCCTCCTGAGCATCGCGCTGCCGGCGATCATCGCCGAACTGCATGCCGATCTGGCGCTTGCCGGCTGGATCGTGCTGATTTATGCCTTGGTTACCGCGGCGCTCTATCTTCCATGCGGCCGCTTGTCCGACCTGGTTGGGCGGGCAAGGGTGTACAGGGTTGGCTTCTTTCTCTACGCGCTGACCTCGTTAATCGCCGGCTTTTCCCAGGATGCCTGGCAGTTGATTTTTCTTCGCGGATTGCAGGCCGTCGGCAGCGCTCTGATCATGACCAACAGTTTTGCCATGGTCACTGCTATTTTCCCTCCTGAAGAGCGCGGGCGCGCTATGGGAATCGCCGGCGGTACCGTTTCCGCTCTCGGTTATACATTGGGGCCGGTCATCGGCGGGCTGCTGACCTATGCGCTGGGCTGGCGCTCTAATTTTTATCTCACCGCTCTACTTGCCTTCGGCGGCTTTGCCGCGGCTTGCTACGTTCTGCGCGACGATGCGCACGGCCCGTCTGGCCCAACGACCAAGGAGTCTTTCGACTTCATCGGGGCTTTCAGTTTCGGAATAGGAGTTGGCGCGCTGCTTCTCGGCCTGACGACCGGACAGAAAGCCGGATGGACCTCGCTTATGACCCTTGGCGAGGTCGGCGGCGGACTCGCCTGTTTGCTTCTTTTCGTCTGGTGGGAGGCGCGTCACCGGTATCCTCTGCTCGATCTTCGACTCTTCCGCATCCGTGCGTTCAGCTACGGAAATATCGCCCGTTTGATCAGCTTCATGGCCATCAGTCTGAATAATCTGGTGCTGCCTTTGTTTCTGCAACTCGGCATGGGCCTGGATCCGCTGAAGGCGGGGCTTCTGGTCGCTCCTACGCCGTTGGGTTTGGCATTGCTGGCGCCGTTAACCGGCTGGCTTTCAGAAAGGGTTTCCGTTCGCTTGCTGACCGCCGTCGGCTTGACGGTCAAAGCCATCGCTTGCGTCTTACTGGCGTTTGTTTCGCTTGACGCCTCACCGCTGGATCTGGTTCTTAGATTGGGCCTTTTAGGGATTGGGCTGGGTATTTTCCAAACGCCCAATAACAATGCCCTGATGAGCTCGCTGCCGAGAGAACGTCTGGGTGTCGGCTCGTCTTTCCTATCGGTGGTTCGTAGTTTGGGCCACTCTGGGGGCGCGGCCCTGGCAACCACCATTGTCAGCGCGCGACTGCTCGCTTTGACCGGGCAGGGGGCGTTGCATGATTTGCAGGGAGGCACACCGATGAATGTCGGTCCGGTGTTGCCGGCGTTTATGGAAGGTTTTTATTATGCCTATTTGGCAGCGGCTCTTCTTTGCATCACCGGCGCAGTCGTCAGCGCTTTACCGGCGGGCGATGATCGGCACAAGCCGAGATTTGCCTAGCCTAGGACTACTGTCATTAACGTCGATTGACCACGTAGCAGCATGGGCATCGATCGAGTTGTCTCACGATGGCGCGGGCCAGTAAATAGCGCAGCGTGGCGAT
>CAYZXN010000066.1:0-9917 GCA_964482425.1 uncultured Syntrophobacteraceae bacterium
AATGCAAACGGACCGTGCGCGCTCTGGTGCAACCGGGATGAGCGGCCAGCGGTCTCGGGATGAAGTAAAACAGGTTCAGGAAGCGCTGAAGGACAAAGGCCACGATCCCGGAATGGTAGACGGCATTATGGGACCTAAAACCCAGCAGGCCATGAGGGCGTTTCAGAAAAAGAACAATATCGAAGTCACTGGGCGGCTCGATGACAAAACCGCAAGCGCTTTAGGCGTGGAAAGCAGCGCCGCAGGAGCGGCCGGAGCAGGAGCCGGATCGAGGAGCGGAGCAGGAGCAGGGCGGGAATCGGATTCCGAAAAAGCCGGCAGCGTGGGTAAGTCCGGTTCTGGGTCAGGTTCGGGTGCGAGTAAATCAGGTGCGGGCGCAGATTCAGGCTCCGGGATGGGATCCAGTTCAGGCGCTTCCGGCAGCTCGGGTAAAGCAGGCGCGGCCGGCCAAACACCGGAGTCGCGTCCGGGCGCCATGCCTGGCGAAAAGAAATCTGGCCAGAAATAAACCAAGAGTGGCGTTGCGTTCAGTTTCACTCACGAGTTTTAATGGCTAGTGGCTGTATAGAGATTCGGTAACGAATCCAGAGGCAGCCATTAGCCATTGTGTTTGCGGATATCACCCCGAAGCCTGCCGCACATAAGTCTCCAGTTCGGCCGCGCGATGATCTGCCGTGTGAGCAGATAGTACCCGCCTGTGGGCCGCGGCTCCAATTCGCCGGCATTCCTCGTCTGATATATTCTCAAGCAACTGCAACATCCACTCAGGCGATTCCGCCACAAGAATTTCCCGATCGATGTCAAAGAAGGAATCCAGACCTTCCCACCAATCGCTGATGACCGGGCAGGCGCACGCCGCCGCTTCGAAGAGCCGGATACTTGGCGAGTACCCGGCGCGAGCCATCTCGGAACGGGTGAGATTCAGGCTGAAGGTTTGTTGGTTGTAAAACACAGGATGCTCACGAGGCGCGAGGTGTTCGATCCGTTCGACGTTAACGGGCCAGTCCAGCGTATCCGGATACTGCGAACCGGCAACCACCATCCGCGCAGCGCTCCGGCGGCGCGCCGGTTCGAGCAACAGGCTCTCCAACATCGCTTGTCGATCCTCGCTATATGTTCCCATATAACCGAGGTCCCAGCGCTTGGCTAGCGCCAGCGGGCGGTAGACGTCGGCGTCCACCGCGCAATAGAGCGGGCGCGCCATCGATGCACCCCATTGGGTTTCCAGGCGCTGCAATACCGGCCCGCCGGTGAAGGAAAGATAAATATCGTAGCGCGGGATCAAATCCGCTGTCAGGTAAAACGATTCTCCGCGCTCCACTGTCGTTAAGGTAATCGGTGTATCGATATCATAGAACGCGGTGATACCGCCGGCAGTGCCGATCACCCAATCACCTACTTCGATTCCATCCGGAACATACGAACCGACGATCACGAGATCGGCATCCCGAACCGGCAGGGCAAACTCAGAGGTAAGCTCGTCTAAACTGCGGTACAGAACCGTGCTGCCATGCGGCGGCTGAGGCAAGTCGCGAGCGGCGGCGTACCATGGCATGTCGCGCTCCAGAAACAGCACTCTGTGGCCGCGCCGTTCGAGCGCGCGCACCAACCCGCGGTAGGTGGTCGCATGGCCGTTGCCCCAGGATGAAGTAATCGAAAGCCCGAGGATGACGATATCGAGTTGCCGGGAGATCATAAACTGCGCAAGACCGCTTCGATCTCATCCGCCCGATGGCTATAAGTGTGTTCGGCTAAAATGCGCCGCAGCGCGGCGCGGCCGATCTCGCGCGCCTGTGCGCGCGTCAGGCCGCGCAGGTGCGCGTCCACTTCGGCGCCATCGCGCGCCACCAGACACTCGCGGCCGGGCTCCAGGAAGTGCTCAATACCATCCCAGGCATCGGTGATCAGGCATCCGCCTGCTCCGGCGACCTCGAACAGACGCGTCGGCGGAGAGTAGCCGCAACGCGCCATACTGTCGCGGCAGACGTTGAGCACGGCCAGCGGCGTCGCGTTAAAGGCATTGTGCTCGCCCGTGTAGACGTGACCGCGATAGACCACGTTGTCGTAAGACGCAACGGCGTCCTGCCAGCCGCTGCCGCCGAGAACAAAGCGCTTGTGCGGGTTTGCTTGCGCCGGCGCGAAAAAAAATTCGAACACGCGCTCCTCCCGGTCAGGCAAGCGATTGCCGAGAAAACTCAGTTCGCCGGAAAAACTGGCGTCCGGCGATACCGGATGATGGGTGGAAGGATCCAGCGCGTTGTAAATCGGATAACAACGGCGCGCGCCCAGCTCGTGGTAGCTCTGTACCACCGAGTCGCCGCCGCCGTAGGTGAAAACCGCATCGTAGCGCGGAATCAGCGCGCGGAATGGGTTTGCGGAGTCCCGGCTGACCTGCTCCAGAGTGGCAGCGGCATCAACGTCCCAGAACGCTACAATGGCGGACGGCGGGCGAAACTCCAGAACCGCCTCTTCCAGAAGGGAATCAAACACGCCGACTCCGCTGGCCTTCACCAGCAGATCCACATCGCGCGCGGCCCTTTGCACAGTTTCGACGACGGCGGCTTCGTCGTCGGCTGCATAGATCACCGTGCGCGCGTACGGCGGATCGGCAATATCGCGATGATGCTGGCGGTCCCAGGCATCGGGTTCGTAGAAAACGATCTCGTGGCCGCGCTCGTAGAGGGCCCTGAGAATTCCCCGGTAATAGGTTGCCGCGCCGTTCCAGTACGCCGATAAAAGGCTCGATCCAAAGAAACAGATTCTCATAAGTAATGCTCAGGAGGCGCGCCGGTTATTACCGCCGACGGCTGCGCTAAACTGAGGCTTTGGTAGATTGCCAGCAACTCATCGACGCGATGTGCGCAGGTGTGTCGTTGTAAAATCGTCCTTCGGCCGTGATCCGCCAAAGCGCGCGCAAGCCGGCGATCGGACAGCAAGCGGTCTAGGTGTCGCTTCATCCGCGCGCCGTCTTCTGCAATCAGATAATCTTTGCCGGCACTGAAGAGCCGCTCCCCGTCGTCCCACGGTGAACAAACCAGCGGAATGCCACAGGCCAGTGCCTCGAAGGGACGAATCGTCGGAATACCGGGCAGCGCCTCGACATAGGGCCGGCGCGGGATGTGCACCGTAACACGAAAACGCGCCAACACATCCGGCACGTGAAAGTTAGGCAACCAGCCGCCGACCTCGATACCCGCTGACGACAGCGCGCTCAACGCCGCCGCCGGATAGCGCACCCCATGGACCCGCGCTTTCAGCCCGAGCGCTTTCACCGGCTCCAGGAGAAACTCGTGCAACTCTGCGCTGCGCTCTTCGTCTCCCCAGTTGCCGATCCAGATCACATCGCCTTCGTTCGCGGCGTTCCGTCTCGGCCGGAATATTCGCGTATCTGCCGCCTCGTGCCAGACCCACACGCGCCGCGCCCAGCAGCGCTGGCTGTAAACATTGGCAAGCGTCTCGCCGAAGGCGAGGACGCCGTCATAGTTGGACAGACCGTAATCCGCCATCTCGTGCGGTGCGGTGACGGCGCGATGGTGCGTGTCGTGAAACAGCAGACGGTAAGTGTCGCGGGCTTTGCGATGACGGCCGATTCTCGCGACGAAGTCGCTATCGTTCCACTCGTGCACCAAAGCCAGATCGATCCCATCGAGGGCCTCGTCCAAATCGACAGTTGCCGGGTCGTATGACTCGCTGCGCACACCGGGATAGGCTTGATAAAAGGCCTGCACGGGGGCTTGTCCATGCTCGTTGAGTAATTGCGTCAGACTCCAACCATCAACCGGCTCGAAGATGCGCACGTGATGACCGCGGCTTTGAAGCTCGGCGGCGATGCCGCGCAGAAAATGCGCGTTGCCGTGGTTCCAGTCCGAGAGCAGCGAATGATAGAAAAGCGCCAACTTCATCCGCCGGTTATCCTCCCTGGGGAGCTGCCGGCGCGTTCGTCGACGATAGGTTGCGGCTGAGCCGAAATCAAATTCTGATACAGTTGAACATATGCCTTGACCATGCGCTGGGGCGTAAAATAACCGGCGCGCCGGCGCGCTCGCGCCGCTAGTTGGGCGCGTAGCAGCGGATTTTCGATCAATTTCAGCAGCACCGCGGTGATCTCGTCGGCGTCGTCCGGCGGCACAAACAGCGCGGCGTCTCCCCAGATTTCGCGCAAGCTGGCGATATCGCCGAGCACCAGGGCGCAGCCGGACAGGGCAGCCTCCAATGCGGACAGCCCGAAGGGTTCATAGCGCGCCGGGGAGACAAAAATAGAGGCGCGACCGAACCATTGCCCCAGAGTGGCAGAATCGAGAGGACCGAGCAGGACCAGATCGCGCAGAGGCGTATTCTTGCCGTCCGGAGTCTGGCAATTGCCCGCGGCGTAAATGGGCCAGGGAACTCTGGCGGCGACCGATTGCAGGATACTGACGTTTTTCGCTTCGTCCCATAAACGTCCGGCGGTCAGCACCAGAGATTCTTTCCGCGCCGGAACGAATTGCGCGCCGCTGCGGCCGTTGTAGGTTGCTTCGGCGCTGGCGAACTCGCCGAAATAACGCCTCAAAGCATTTAACATCGAGCGGCTTGGCGCGGTCACCAGATCGGCGCCAAGCAGGCCCAGGCGGACTTTTTCTTTGTATTGCCTCCACTCCGGTCCCGGCGCCACGTGTTTAACGCCCTCGTACCATGAGTACACGCAGGAATGTCCGACGAGCAGGCACGGCACCGGCCATGGCAGTGAGCCATGACAGTATTGATTCAAGTGAATCAGGCGCGGCCGCGTTCGCGCCGACAAATCGAGCAGCCATTCGCCAGCCTCTTCAACGTCGTGCCAGGGATCGTCCATCCATTCGAGCTTATAGTTGCTTTCGAACAGCTCGACGTTTTCCAGGCCGGCAACGGCATCTCTTTCCACCTGCGTCAGATACCGGCCCATGGTGGCGAGCGTTACTTCGATGTCCAGCTTCTGCAGCTCGCGGCAGAGTTCCAGCGCATAATGCCACACGCCGCCTATCGGATCAGCCGTTATAAGAATCGACCGACTTGCTTGCCGGTATCCCACTTGTTGTCTTCTCTCTCTGAAAAATCTGTCAGTTGTAAATTGCATCGATGACTTCGGCGACTTTTTCGCTTGTTTCGATATCCGACCGATACCCGGAGCGCCGGCGTAAATGTTCGACCCACGCAAGAGCGGCGCGGCCGCCCCATGAATCGGGCGGTTCATCGAGAATCCTGCGGCTGGTGCCGACGAGTTGCTCCGTACGGAAGTCATAGAACGAGCCCGCCACGTTGCGTAGGGTCAACCCGCCCTTCACGCCAAAAAACGTTGCCTGAATCACCGCATCTTTTCCGGCCGGCAGGCGCCAGGAGCAAGCTAGATTGATCGTAGCGCCGTTGTCCAGATCGAGCCGCGCTACGGCGTAATCCTCGAGAGAGTTTTTACGCTTTGCTAGCGGCTGTCCCCGGCTATACAAGCGGCTTGAAACATTCAGCACCGCGGGAAATTTCAGCATCCAGAGAGCCAGATCGACGAGATGAATGCCCAGGTCGATGACGCAACCGCCGCCTGCCAGATCCGCATCGTAGTACCAATTTTTATCCGGACCGTAAGCGTTGTGGAAAACGGCATCGACTGCAAAAATCTCACCGATCTCGCCGGCGGCGATGAGGTCCTTCAAAATGCCGGCGCCGCGCAAAAAGCGATAGGACATGTCGACGGCAAGCAAGCGATCCGCGCCGCGCGCCGTCTGCACGACGCGCGCGGTTTCGGCGGCGTTTCGGGCCAGCGGCTTTTGACAGAACACCGCCGCCCCCGACCGCAAGGCCGCAATGGTTTGGGCCGCATGAAAAGCCGATGGTGTGGCGATGACAACTCCCTCGGGCTTTAGCTCCAGCAGCGACTCGAGAGACGGCACGGCGGCCGCGCGCCCCAGAGGCGCGGCGATTTCACTGGCCGCGACGAGATCGGCATCGGCTACACCGACGACATCCACCGCGTCTGCCTGAACGATCGATTGGAGTCGGTGCCGTCCGATCCAACCCACGCCCAAAAACCCAATGGCCGGCCGTCTCGCCTCGCAAGAGGCGGCCGTTGCCAGTTCAGCCGATGGCGCCATTCAGTGCTCCCATAGTGTTCACGCACATAACCCGAGATCCCTCACCATCGAGCTCAACGACGGTAACCGATCCGGTCGCCACTTCGAGCCGCAGCGACAAGTCGAGCGACATCCCCAGACAATGCGCCAGCGCGGCGCGGATAACGTCGGCATGGCTCACCAGCGCCAGCGTTTCGTCTCCATGAAGGCGCCGCAGCCGTTCCAGCAGTCCGACGATACGCGCCTGCAGATCCGGCATAAATTCGCCGCCTGGAACGCGGGCCCAACTGCGCGCTGAATTGAAGACGCGCCATTCAGAGAGGCCGCTTAACTCTTTGAACGTTCGCCCGCTCCAGTCGCCATAGTCGAGCTCGTCGAGCTCGGGCGCGATCCGCACCGGGCGGCACAAGACATTTTCGAGAAAGCGCGACGTCTCCAGCGCCCGAAGCTGCGGGCTGCTGTAGATTCCGGCTATGCCTTGCTCTATCAGGCACTGCGCCAGACATTCTCCCTGCGCCCGCCCGGCGGCGCTCAAAGGCACATCCGTCTTGCGGCCGAAAAGGCGGATATGGCCGTCATTTGTCGCCGCATGCCTGATGAGAAAAAAGCGCGTCATGAGTCATCGCCGCTGCAAGTTGTTCATCGGCGTCACTGCGTGATCAGCCCCGAAGCACGTACAATGCCGGTGTTTCATGAATGAGCCGTATCATTCTTAGGTTCAGGCGGCGGATTTCGTCGTAGTCAGTGTTGCATTCGCTGCCGGCCATGAACCATCCTCCTTGGAAAATTGCCTTTTGGAACCATCGCCGGCGCTCCGTAGCGCCGCATCATACGGGCGCAGAAATCGGCGAACTCTTCGATGCGCTGCGGCGGGCTGGTGTGATGCGGCCGGACACCGCAACTCTCGGGCGTAAAGCAAAACGTCACTGTCACTGCGAATTCTTCCAGGGCATTCATCTGCCGGTCGAACCATTGGAGGGCACCCGGGCGAAGGCTGTCGGCCCAACTCAGACCGGTGCGCAGATAACCGACATTCAACCTGCGCAACCAGCGCACCGCATCGTCGAGCCGGTGATCTTCGAAGTGAAACCACTGGCAGATACCGAGCGCCGGCGTGTAGCGCGTGAAATGTTTGAGAGCGAGCTTGGGAGTGCCGTCCTCGCTCAACAGGCCCATATAAAAGTGGCGATAATACGACGACCCCTCGGCTTCACGGTGGCGCGTGGTGGCGGGCCATGAGCGCGGCAGATCGTACAGGCTGTACCAGTGAATGCGCGGCGACCGGCCGATGAGCAAGTCCGCCGTGCGCTGGAGCCCCCACTCCTGCACCTCCTGCGCGCCGAAACTCGACACACCCACCTCTGAAACCCACAGCGGCAGATCAGTCACGGCGCGAATGGCCGCGAGCTTTTCCGGCCATTCATCGATAAGCCAGTGATTCCAGTCCAGTGGAAAGCCGTGCACGGCGACCGCGTCGAGCCGGTCCAGGACGCCCTGCTCTTGCATATTTCGGATGAAGTTTCCGTCGATGGGTGAAATGCCACCGAGCACCCGGGTGATGTTGGGGTTTTCCGCGGTGACCGCGTCGGCGGCCAGTTTCACCATGCCGGCATAGGCGCGCCATTCCGGATCGATTTCGAAATCCCAGTGAGATTTGTTGTTGGGCTCATTCCAAAACATCACGGCTTCGATCATGAGCGTTCCCTTCTGTGCACCGCCGGATGTTGCGCACCGTTGGTCGGAGCTTCGGCGCACCGGCAGATATAAACCTCGGCTTCCGGGTTATTCTCGATGGCGAAGCCGGCGCTGCGCAGCATCGCCTCGCTGCAGGCGCGATTGGGAATCCACCAGTTGGTCGGATCGCCGGAGTAGCTCTTCTCGATGAAGTAGAGGCACGGGAAGCCCGGCTGTTCGAAGATCTCCTCCTCCCAAAAGAGATAATCGTCGCGCAATCGTTCCACCTCACTGCTGCCGCGCTGCATTGACTGAAAAATAAACAGATCCCGAGCGACATGCTCGCGAATCAGGTCGAGCGCCAACAGCGGGTGGCGCAGATGATAGAAGACACCCATGAAGAGCACGATGTCGAATCTTTCGCCGAGCTTGCCGACGTCGTAAACCGACAACTTCTTGAACTCGATGTCGGCGCCGCACATCTCGGCCGCAAATCGCGCCTGGGCCAGATAAGCGTCATCGTAATCGATGCCGACGACGCGCTCGGCGCGGCGCCGCTTCATCTCAATGGCGTAGAAACCGGCGTTGCAGCCGATGTCCAGAACAGTCATGCCGCTGAGATCGCCCGGAATCGAATCGGCGAACCGGCGCCACTTCACGCGCGGATAATCGCCCAGGAAGTGGTTCGGCGCGGTCTGCACCCCGCTCAGTTCCAGGTTGTGAAACCATGGACCCAAAGAGCGCACCCGGTTCTGAATTTCCTCGCGGCTCAGGTTGCGAACGTCAGTCGGCCGCGCGTTCAGCGCTGAAGGATTCTTCATAGTTGTTCCGTAAACTGGTCGCTCGGCACGCAGCGTGAGCCCGACCCGCCGGATCCGGCCCGAGCCGCAGCCCGGCCTTCTGCAGTTGTCGGCAGCCGCCCGCAATGCGTTCCGGGCTCATTGCTGCAATTTGGAGCCGGCTCGTCGCTCCTTTGCCCCTACATTGGGCACATCGGCGCCCCAGGCTCCCCGGTTACGAATGAACGCTTCGGTGCGCTCGCGCGCCTCGTTGTCGGTAAACTGTTGCGGCGGTGATTTCATGAAGTAGCTCGACGGTCCGATCAGCGCCCCGGCCATACCGCGATCGAGCGCGACCTTAGCGCAGCGCACGGCGTCAATGACCACGCCCGCTGAGTTGGGCGAGTCCCACACCTCGAGCTTGACCTCGCAATTCAGCGGCACATTGCCGAACGTGGTGCCTTCCAGGCGGATGTAGCACCACTTGCGATCGTGCAGCCACGGCACATAATCGCTGGGTCCGACATGGGCGTTGTCGTTGGAGAGCGGGTAATCCAACTGGCTGGTGACCGCGTTGGTCTTGGAAATTTTTTTGGACTCGAGACGCTCGCGTTCGAGCATGTTGAGAAAATCCGTGTTGCCGCCGAAATTCAATTGATAGGTGCGGTCCAACCGCACGCCGCGCTCGCGGAATAAGTTGGCCAGAACTCTGTGAGTGATGGTGGCGCCGAGCTGGGACTTGATATCGTCGCCGATGATTGGCAGGCCGCGCTGTTTGAATCGCTTGCGCCAGTACGGCTGCGAGGCAATGAACACCGGTACGCAGTTTACGAATGCGCAGCCGGCTTCAAGAACTTGCTCGACGTACCACTTGGTCGCCATCTCGGATCCTACCGGGAGATACGACACGACGACATCCGTGCGCGTGGAGCGCAGCGTCCCGGCGATATCGTCGGTGGCGCCGGGCGCCTTGCGAATTTTCTGGCTCAAGTATTTGCCCAGCCCGTCGTGGGTCATGCCGCGCCGCACCTCGACACCGGAGCGCGGCACGTCGGCGAAGCGATAGGTGTTGTTGGGCGTGGCGAAGATCGCGTCGGAGAGATCTTTGCCGACTTTCTCGGCATCGATGTCGAACGCGGCGCTGAATTCAATATCGCGCACGTGATAGCCGCTTAGGCTCACGTGCATCAAGCCGGGAACGAATTCGTCGGGCGGCGCGTTCTTGTAAAATTCAACTCCTTGGACCAACGATGACGCGCAGTTGCCGACACCGATGATCGCCACTTTGACTTTCCTGCCACTCATCCGCATAGACTCGCTTTCTCCGACTGGGGCGGCGCTACCCACGCTTTCATGAAGCCATCCGGCCGCTCGTCGAGGGCCG
>CAYZXN010000067.1:0-13655 GCA_964482425.1 uncultured Syntrophobacteraceae bacterium
ATCGCCTCCTGGTCCGGCCTGGACATATGATCGGTCAGTTCTTCACGCTCTCGCCCGTTATCCTGCTCGCTTTCGAGCCTCTCCCAAACCACCTTCCCCTTACGCCGGGTATGATCGAGACAAAGATTCACCACCAAACGATAGAACCAGGTATAGAAGCTCGACCGGCCATCGAATTGCTTGAGCCGCGAAAAGGCGCGTAGAAAAGCGTCTTGGGACAGGTCTTTGGCCTCCTCGGAGTCGCGCGTAAAATCCAGGGCGATGCGAAATGCCTTCTCCATATAGCGCTGGACAAGAATATCGAAGAATTGCCCCTCCCCGCGCTGGCACAAGGCAACGATTTCCGAATCGGGCAGCTCTTCAGGCGGCGGATGATTTATTAAGCTGTTAATAAGGCTATCCTACCTTCGCGCGTGCTTCAGGGATTGCTCTTACCAGGTTAGACGTACAGGCGCGCCAAAGGTTAACGAACCAAACAGAGGGTAGGACGCTTCGACAGCGGCCGGGGCGGCGTTTGCGCCGGCTCGGAGAAGAAAAACAGCGGCTAGCGATAAATGATTACCGGATGCATAACGATACGGCGGAGACCGGCTTAATCAATGACTTGCGCCCTCGCCAATGCCGGTGATTTTGATACTTCCGTGCTTAGATTTGTACTTCCGATTGAGCGAGATGATAACACCGGTCAACCCCTCGATCACGTACGCGTTGGTTGCGGGTCCGCCGTCGAAGGCGCGAGCGCCGATACGTCTGATGATTTCCATGACCCGCTCTTTGGCATCGCCCTTGTCGCCGCACACCAGGACGTCGCCCAGCGGCGAACTCACGTCGCCCAGGTCGACAGCTGAAATATTATGGAGCGCGCCCACGACCGGGACCTCATCGCCGAGGATTTGCTGCGCTTCCTGCAAGGCCGAGCCGGCAGGCGGCACAAAGGGTTTGCCTTTATTCAGCGGCACGACGGTATCAATGATGATTTTCCCCGAGACTTGTCCCTGGAGGTCCTGGACCATTTGGGCGTGGCCTTCATAAGGTACGGCGATAACGACAAAGGCAGCATCACGGACGGCTTCCCTGTTGGTGGTGCCGACGATCTCTCCGGCCCGCAGATTGGGCTTTAGAGTTTGCACCGCGCTCCTGGCTTTCTCGGCGTCGCGCGAACCGATAATGATCTTCACCCCCGGCGCGCCAAGACGAAGCGCGAGCGCGCTGCCCAGGTTTCCGGTTCCGCCGACAATGGCTACACTGAGATTTTCCATATTGTTTAAAGCCTAGCGAAAAAGATCCTCCGCCTCGGGACGGAGAAGCCCCTTCACCGATCCTTCCTCCTTTTCAATTTCACAACCGCGCACGATGGCGACGGGAACGCCGGCTCGTTTACCCATCACCAGCTCAGCCGCCGACGCGATCTCGTCGGCAATTGCCGCCACCGCGGCCTTGAGCTCGTAGCCGTGCCGATCCCTGGTGCCGCGTTCATCTTTGATCGGCTTGAGTCCGGCGACGCCCACAGCGACATCTACTGTGCCGAGGCGCCACGGGCGGCCAAAACTGTCGCTGATAATGACTGCCGGCGACTTGCTCTGCCGCCGTAGGATTTCCGTGCGGATCTTTCGGGCCGACCTATCGGGGTCCTTTGGCAATAGCGCCGCCTGGCCCATGCCGACATTGGAGCAATCGACACCCGCGTTGGCGCAGATAAATCCATGGTGAGTCTCGACAATGATGGCGCGGCCGCCCTTGCGGACGATCCGCCGACTCTCGCCCAATATCAGCTCGACCAACGCCGGATCTTTATCGAGCTCGCCGGCCAATTCACGAGCATAAGCAGATGGCGTTATCCCTTCCAGGCGATGCAACATGCCTTCCGCTTTGGAGACTATTTTTTGCGCGACGACGACGACGTCGTCGTCCTCAAGCGCAAAGCCGCTGTGCGTACACGCATCGACGATCATCTCGCCGATAGCGTCACCGCACGCGACCTCGCCGATTCCATCGAGTCCAAAGATCTCCAGCCGCTTCATGCTTCTCCGACCCGGCGGCTTGACGATTGTCGCTCAGCAAAAACCGCGCGGGCGATTTGGAGAGCTTCACTGTCGCTTTGGGCGCGCTTTAGAAATCGTTCCAAATCCTCGGCCTCATCAATGTCGAGAGCAATGTGATCATTGTCCATGAAGCGAAGCGGCAAGCCTTGGGCTGACACCTGGCTCAGGTGATAACTGAAACTGTCATAACCGAAGCGTAGCTGGATAACGTCCGGCGGCGCCAGCAGCAATGCATTGGTGCCCATGCGATCGTGCGACGGTACCAGCAGCGCAAAAGGCGCCACCTGCCGTGGCGGGACCTGGGCTAGAACCAGCTCGATATCGGCGCTGCGAACCAGCGGCATGTCGCCGGGAAGAATGAGTACCGCTTCAGTGCCGGCATTTTTCAAATCACTGCGGGCAAAATCGACAGCATCGGTTTCGCCGGATTCGGCCCCCTCGCGTAGGACTCCAGCGCCCGCGGCAGCGGCAATAGCGGCAACCGCGTCGTCGCCAGTGACAACCACCGTTCTCGCCAGGCCGCGCGCCCGCAACACCTGGCGCAGCACGTCGCGAAACATCGCTTCGGCGAGCATCTCCCGCTGAGCGGCGTCGAGCAGCGTGCTAAGGCGTTGCTTGGCGTTACGAAAGCCTTTGACGGGGATGATTGCGGTTACGTCCATGGATGCGCCGAAGAATTTTCTTAGCACTATTTTCAAAGCAAGGCCAAGACCTCGCGCGCCAGACGTCGCTTGCCGGCCATGTCGTTCATGGCGACATTTGTCGTGACCGGCTGGACGCCCAACTTCTCGATTTCCCTTTGCTCATCTTTATCTCCGACGGCAATGAGGAGGACGTCCAGGAAATCCGCATAGCCTCTGGCCACACCCGTTGCGGAGGGTTCCAGACCTTGAATCTTCATCAACTTATGCGCCGGCCCACTCACGGCCCTCCCTGCGACTATCGGACTCACGCCGATTATTTTGCATTGGGATTCAACTAGTGCTTGGCGAATTTCAGGCACCGAAAGAATCGGTCCGATGCTGGTGACCGGGTTGCTCGGGCAAACGACGATTGCCGCTGCGCTGCGAATGGCTCCAAGCACTCTGGGCGCGGGGCTGCTCCGCTCCACACCGGCGAAAGAGACGCGTGTGACTTCTGGTGCCCAGCGCTCCCGCACGAAGTATTCCTGAAAGGACATCTCCCCTTGGGATGTAAAGACTCTGGTCTCCACCCGCTCATCGGACATCGGAAGGATCTCTGATCTCACGGCCAGAGCTGTACGGATCCGCCTGGTGATCTCGGACAGTTTGACTCCGTCGCGCAACAGCCGCGTGCGCAGAATGTGGGTCGCCAGATCTTTATCGCCGAGCCTGAACCACACATCTTCGCCGAGACAGCCGAGTTGTTCCAGCGCGCCGAAGCTCTCACCGGCACGACCCCAGCCCTTTTCTTGATCGATCACGCCCGCCAATGTGTAGGTAATGGTATCGATATCCGGAGAGACGTAGAGACCGTGGAAGATGGCATCGTCCGCTGTGTTGCAAACGATCGTCAGGTCATCTGGGTCGATCTCGGCTGCAAGACCCTGAATCAGTTTGGCGCCACCGGTACCGCCGGTCAAAGCGAGGATCATATTCAGACGGCGGCGATTAAAGCTGGACCTGACTTTGCTCGGTTCTTCCGCGCAGCGGGCCGTTATTCTTCACCAGGCCGTCCTCGCCGCATAATCTTTCGATATAGGGCAGCATACCGGACGGCAGGAATTCCTTGCCCCGGCGAATGAATTCCGGATAGACAGGCAAACGCGCTCTAAGCTCGAACCCCTCCTGAGCGCTCTTTTCCTGCAGCCGTTGCAACGCCGGCCAGGGCGCTTCCGGGTTGATGAAATCCGGCGTCAGCGGCGACACGCCGCCCCAGTCGTTGATACCGGCCTGCAGGTAAAGCTCGTATCCATGCGGGGTCAGATTGGGCGGAGCCTGAATGTTCATGTCGCCGCCGAGAATCAGCCGTGCCAGCGCGATGGTCTTTAACATGTCCTCTCGCGTGGCGTCCGGATGAAAACGCATGGGAATAGCCGGTTTGGCGCGAAAATTTTGCACGATGACTTCTTGAATGTGACCATAGCGCTGGTGCAGCATGCGAATGGCAAAAAGAGTATCAATTCGTTCTTCCCAGGTCTCACCAATGCCGATCAAAATACCAGTGGTAAACGCAATACGCAGCGCACCTGCGTGCTCCAGGGTACGCAGACGCACGCTGGGTTTTTTATCCGGCGCGTTATCGTGCGCCGCACCGGGCAGTAACAGGCGCTCACTGGTGCTCTCCAACATGAGTCCCATGCTGGCGTTGCATTGCCTCAGGCGCTGCAAGTCGCCTTTGCCCATGACTCCCGGGTTGGCATGCGGTAACAACTCGGTTTCTTCAAGCACGGTTCGGCACGTCTCGTAGAGGTAATCGAGCGTTCGCCGGTGACCGCGCTCGGCGAGAAAATCCTTCATTTCTGGATAGATCGCTTCCGGCTTGTCGCCCAGGCTGAAAAGTACTTCGGTGCAGCCCAGCAGCTTTCCCTGACGCACCACCCGCAGCACTTCATCTAAGGTCATGGTCCTAGCGCCGGGTTCATCGGGAGCCTTGCGAAACGTACAGTAACCGCAAAAATCACGGCATAGGTTGGTCAAGGGGACAAAGATTTTCGGTGAAAAGGTGACGATCCGTCCTTTGTGCATGTCCCGCAGCTTCGCCGCTGTTGCCAGCAAAGCCGCCAACTCCTGGTCCACAACATCGCATAACGCCAGCGCCTCGTTGCGCTCGAGCAGCTTACCTTGGAGGCAATCTTTAAGCATCTGCCGCATGAAGTCTGTTGCATATCGGATCAACCTAAATCGGTCAACCGCCGGATCGCTCCATGCGGATCCGCAGCAACCTTTTGATTGCCACGTGAACTTGAGCAAAATCTTTGTCAATGATACGAGTCGGTAAGACCCTAAGGTCGGCGGTGGATCGCCATTGCACGCACAGCCGAGTCTTCGAGCGTGATTTGTGTCAAACCAACAACAGAGACAAACCGGGAGGTAACCGATTATGGATAATTTCGACAATGTACTGGTCATCGACGCCGACGGCCATGTCTACGAAGGAAACGTCGATCTCACCGGCCGCATGCCGGAGAAGTGGCGCTCGCAAGCGCCGGTTCGCTTAAAAGACAACGAAGGCAACTCGCGCATTCTATTGGAAGGGCGGCTCTGGTCGGCATCCCAGGGTCTCGGCCCCGGTGTCTCCCGGCCGATGACGGACAAAGCGCGCGGCTTTCGCGAAGGCATGGTCGATCCGGGCGCCAGGCTCAAAGACATGGACAAAGAAGGGATCGATGTGGCGATCCTCTTCGGCACACAGATCGCCCTAACGGTCAACGGCCTGATGAGCAAGGAATTGGCCGCGGTACTGTGCCGCGCCGTGAACGAATGGCTGCTGGAGTATTGTTCGGCCGATCCCAAACGATTGCTCGCGGTCGGACTGATTCCCTGTCAGGATCCGCAGGCGGCAGTGAAGGAGTTGGAATACCTCAAAAAGGCCGGCGCCATCACGGCGATGCTGCCGACCAACGTTTACGGCCTCAACAACATGGGTGATCGTATGTTCGACCCGATCTACGATTGCGCGCAGGAGATCGAGATGCCGCTCAGCGTCCACCCACAAACCGGCCACGACGGCGTCCCCGGCGTCTCCGGTGTCATGGGCGCCGGCAGCGAGCGCCTCCGCAAGTACGTTTACGTGCACATGACCGCGTTTCCCTTTGAATTGATGATCGCCATGATGCACATGATTGGCGAAGGCGTGTTCGATCGCTATCCGAAGTTGCGCGTGGGCTTTATGGAAGGGGGCGCCGGCTGGTTGCCGTTCTGGGCGGAGCGATTCGATGAACATATCGAGAAGCTTGCGCCGCAAATGCCGGAGCTCAGGCGCCGCCCCAGCGATATCATCCGCAGCGAGCAAGTGGCGCTCACCTGCGAGTCCGAAGAAACCGGCCTCGACCGCGTCTTTGCCGTCAACGGCGACAACTCCGTCATGTACGCGTCCGACTACTGCCATTGGGATTGCCACTTTCCTTATTCGGTTAAAGACATCGTCGACGGAGCGGACTTGTCCTTTGCGCAGAAAGAACGGCTGCTAAACAAAACCGCCGTTGAGTTCTTCAAGCTCAAGAATCTGCCCCAGCCGAGCGCACTTAAAAACGCGCAACGCAATTGGAACGGTCATAAATCCCGAGCGGCCACGGCATAGGAGGGGAAGTCGTGAAACTCGTAAAATCTTTCTCTCTTGTTCTTTTGGCTACGGCGCTGTTTCTTACCGGCGCGGCTCGTGCCGCCGAAAGCCTGCAAAAGATCAGGGTCGGATTTCCGTCCCTGGCGTTTTCCTACATGCCCTATTATGTGGCGCAGGAAAAAGGCTTTCTGCAAAAATATGGGCTTGAAGGCGAGTACATTCAGATGCGTACGCCGATCCAGCCACAGGCGGTGATCAACGGCAATATCAATTTTTTTCCTTCGGTATCCACCGGTATTTCAGCCGCGGTGGCGGGGCTGCCACTGAGGATCGTGCTCAATTTCTGCGATGGCTCTCCTTGGATGCTCGTCACCCAGAAGGAAATCAACAAGCCGCAGGAACTGATCGGCAAAACCGTCGCAGTCTCGGGCATCCGCACGGCGCCGCATTATTATCTGCAAGCCGCCTTGAAAAAATGGGAAATATCCGAAAAGGACGTCAGTATCATCAGCACCGGCGGGACTGCGGATAGCTTCCTTGCGCTCACCACCAACCGGGTGGCGGGCACGGTCTTGACGCCGCCGTTCGACGATAAGGCGGTTTCGCTCGGATATAAGAAATTCATGTTCCTCGGCGACCTCGTCCCGATACCTTATGTTGGTGTCGTGACCTCGCAAAACGAAATCACGAAGAACCGGGAGACCGTACGAAGAACCCTGGCCGCGCTCACCGATTCGGTAGGCTGGATCCGCGCCAACCGCGATGACAGCATTAAGATGATTGCCGACAAGTTCAGGGTGAACCGCTCCGAAGCGGAGCAAACGTACGCGACCTTGGTCAAGATCATGAACAAGGATGGCCGGCTCGATCCGAAAATCGCCCGCGGGTACATCGACTTCCTGCGCCAAGATCGCCCGATCCCGGCGGATTTCGATGCGCAGAAACTGCTGGACTTTTCGATGCTGCCCGGCAGCCGATAACTTGACGGCGGCTTGTCAACCATCCGGTCCGTTTCGCTTGGCGGGAGGCTTTGGATTGGTGCCGGTGCTGTTAGATGGGGCACAGGTGATAAACGGTACTCAGTTGTCGCTCGACCGAAGCGAAGGCGGTCCTTCGCCGGCCAGGAATTTATTGCCAACTCTACAGCATGCTCGCCTGTGGCCGCATTCAGTTGGGCGTCTTGACAAGTCGGCAATCCTTGATGACTTAATAACCTCAGGAGGGATTATCTATGCCATTTAAAGGCTACACGATTATAGACGGCGACGGTCACGTCATCGAAGACACCAAAGCCATCGTCGGCTTCATGCCAAAACCGTACAGGGATAAATTCGACACCCATCCATTCTTCAATCCGTTTCCACCGCTGGATCACCTTCACTCCTCCAACATGCACGATTTCCAACCCGGGGCCTTTAATAAGGTCGGTCCGGACGGCTGGGTCGATTTCCTTGAGGACGTGGGCATCGAGACCACCGTTCTTTACACCACGCTCGGCCTTGCCTTCGGCAAGATCGTCAGCCGCGATTGGGCCATCGATGTCGCGCGCGGCTACAACGACTGGCTGCACCACGAGTATTTGAAAAAGAGCCCGCGTTTCAAGGGTATTGCTTTAATCCCGCTGCAGGAGCCCCAGGCCGCCGTGGAGGAGCTAAGACGGGCGGTGAAGGAACTGGGTATGTGCGGCGCGATGCTGCCGTCGACCGGCATTCAGTCCAATCTTGGCGACTCGCGTTACTGGCCCATCTACGAGGAAGCCGATCGTTTGGGCTGCGCCATCGGCGTTCATGGCGGCGCGCACGAAAACATGGGCCTCGATGACCTGAGCCCATACGCTCCGGTTCATGCGCTGGGACATCCGTTCGGCCAGATGATCTCGTTTGCCGGAATGGTTTTCAACGGCATCTTCGATAAATTCCCCAATGTCAAGTTCGGCTTCATGGAAGGCGGGGTTGCCTGGCTGCTGATGTGCCTGGAACGTTTTGATCGTTCCTGGGAGACTCATATCCAGCACGATCCGCGCAAGCGCTTTTTTAACCTGCGGCCCAAAGAGAAGGTTCGAGAGTACATCCAGCGCCACATTGACGAGGGACGGATTTTCATCGGCTGCGAAGGCGAGGAACCGGATATCGCCTATGCGATCCGTCGAGTCGGCAATAAGCCGTTTGTGTTTTCCAGCGATTATCCGCACGAAGTCAATAATGAGTTCTGTAAGCACGAAATCACTGAAATGCTGGAAAACGATGCAATGACCGAGTCCGACAAGAAGGCGGTTTTACAGGAAAACGCCCGCCGGTTTTACAGTCTCGGGACGCCGGCGCTATGAACGGCCAGGGACGCATCGGTCTGATCATTCCGTCAAGCAATCGCCTGACCGAGCCGCAATTTAACCGCTATGCGCCGCCGGGCGTTGACGTTCATGTCACCCGTTTGCGCATGACCGGCAAGTTTCGCAAACCGCTCGACGACATGAAGCGATCGCTGGTCGAAGCGTCCGAGGCTCTTTCGGACGTCAAGCCCGGGGTCATCGTCTTTCATTGCACGGCAAACTCCATGGAGAAGGGGCTGGCACACGAAGCTGCCATCGTCGAGATCATCGAGAAAACGAGCGGCTGCCCGACCCTTACCACCGCCCAGGCGATCACCGCAGCATTCAACCAGCTGGGGATCAAAAAACTGGTGCTGATCAGCCCTTACGTCAAAGAGACCAACGAGCATGAGGTTAGGTACTTGAACGAGGCCGGCTATACGGTGCTGCACGAATTGGGTTTAGGGCTGGAGACCCATGGCTATTCAGCGGTGACTCCGGAAGAGTGGAGAACGATCGTACAAGAAAACGCGCGCGCCGACGCGGACGGCTATTTTCTCAGTTGCACGAACACGCGCATGATCGAAGCCATCGGCGACATCGAGCGGGAAACCGGAAAGCCGGCGGTCAGCAGCAATCAGGCGACGATCTGGGCATGCTTGAGAAAACTAGGAATTGAATACTCCGACGCAAGACTGGGCCGTCTTTTTCATTAGCCGTTGATATTGCTGATCTCGAGCCGCTGCGCCAGCTTTTCTTTCAAGCCGGTATAACGCCGCTCTACGCGCACGTTTTGAATCGCCATCGCCACCGCGCGGCGGCTGCCGACCAGCACCACCAGCTTCTTGCCTCGGGTCACCGCGGTATAGAGAATACTGCGGTGCAGCATCATGTAGTGCGACGTATGCAGCGGAATGACCACCACAGGGTACTCGCTGCCCTGGCTCTTGTGAATGGACGTGGCGTAGGCCAGGCTTAGCTCATCCAGCTCGTCGTCATTATACTCGACCAGTTTGTCGTAGAAATCGACCTGAATCTTTCCTTCCTTGCGGTCGATGCCGGTGATCCGGCCGAGATCGCCGTTGTAGACGCCCTTGTCATAGTTGTTGCGCAGCTGCATCACCTTGTCGTTCACCCGCAGCAAGGAGTCCCCGCGTTGCAGAAAATCCCCGCTGGGATTGAGCAGAGTTTGCATCTCGCGATTGAGTTGAATCGTGCCCAGCATCCCGCGGTGCATCGGCGTCAGTATTTGAACCGCGTGAGCGACCTCGCCGGCGCCCAGCTCCAGCGATCGCGGGATCCGATCGCTGACGAGATCTTTCACCGATTGTAGGATGTCCTCTTCAGACTCCCGCGCGACGAGAAAAAAATCGCGTTGCTGATGGTCTGGCGGCGTCATCAGCGACTGGCCCTGAAGTATCCGGTGCGCGTTGGCGACGATTAAACTCTGCCGATCCTGGCGGAAGATCCGCCGCAACATGACCACCGGAACCGTTTCCGAATCAATCAGATCGCGCAGCACGCTGCCCGGTCCCACCGAAGGAAGCTGATCGACGTCGCCGATAAGGACCAGATGGCTGTGCCGGTCTATAGCGCTGAGCAGATTATCCATGAGGGCCAGATCCACCATCGACGCCTCATCGATGATCACCAGGTCCACTTCCAGCGGTCGATCCTCAGTGCGTTGAAAGCCGCCCTCGTGCGGATTGTACTCGAGCAACCGGTGAATCGTCATGGCATCTTCACCGGCGCTCTCAGCCATGCGCTTGGCCGCCCGTCCAGTCGGCGCCGCCAGAACGAAAGAAAATCCGGCACGACGCAACAAAGTCAGCAACGAATTGAGCAGCGTTGTCTTGCCGGTTCCCGGACCGCCGGTAATGACCAGGACTTTGTGCTGCAAGGCTTGGCGCACGGCCTCCTGTTGCTCCTCTTCGAGCGTGGCAAAAGATGGATCAACCAGGTCCAGATCGGCCAAGCCGATCAACTCCCGGGGCTTTATCTCAATCGGGTTTTTATGTTGGCGTTTTCCCCCTGCCGCGGCAACCGACGGGCTGGCCAGCAAACGGCGCAGCGCCGCCGCCACGCGCTGCTCGGCGCGATAAAGCTCGAGCAGATAAACATGCACGCGCTCTTCGCTGGCGGTGGGTTCCAGGACGATGTCGCCCGAGAAGGCAAGCTGTTCCAGGGCCTTCTCGACCGTTTCTTCGCCGACGTGGAGAAGCGCCGCGGCATTTCTCACGAGGGCGGAGAAAAGCGCGAAGCAATGGCCCTGATCGACGAACTCTTTGAGAACATGAAGCACGCCCGCCTGAACCCGCAATGGGAACTCGCCGCGGATATCGAGGCTGGCGGCGATGCGGTCCGCAACGATAAAGCCGACGCCATAGATGTCGCGCGCCAGTGTATAGGGGTTCTGTTTGATCCTCCGTATCGTATCCAAGCCATAGAACCGGTAAATTTTTATCGCCAAGGCCGCGCCGATGCCATGTCCCTGCAAAAACACCATGACATCCTGCATCCCCCGCTGCGCCTCCCACGCCTGCATGATTCCGCGCGCCCGCGCCACGCCGATGCCTTCGACTTCGAGAACCCGGTGTGGCTCTTCCGAAAGAACCTGCAAGGTGTCCAAACCAAACGCGCCCACTAGGCGGTGCGCGTAAGTAGGGCCGATTCCCTTGATCAAACCGGAGCCGAGATATTTCTCGATACCTTCCAATGTCGCCGGGTCGACTTTCTCCCAATAGTCGACGTGGAACTGCTGGCCGTAACGCGGATGCGTTTTCCAGGTGCCGAAGACTTTGATCTCTTCGCCTTCGGAAACCGGATACACTCCGCCGACGATGGTAACGGCGGGTGCGTTCTCGATATCTAGACGTGCCACAGTGTAGTTGGTATCCGGATGGTGGTACGTGATTTTGCGCACCGTCCCCTGTATCGCCGTTCGCTCGCTATGTTTTTCAACCGCCATCAGTTCCTAAAATGCCCCGCCGCGAGATCTGCAATTCGCGCCATCTGTTCACTGCCCGCGGATCGATTGTCCAGAATTGGCCCACCGTGAAGCCGTGACACGTTCGCCATCGTCGACAGGGGAAGGAAGACGCATCATCAAAAAGCAAAAATGGAGAAAGTCAGTCCATAGCCACGAACGTTTCGGCGCACACAACATCAATAACTGCGAATCTCGATTTCATTAGAGTCGGGATCGAGAAAATAAACCGATGTGGCTCTGCCGCGGGCGCCCCAACGCGACACCGGCCCCCTTAGAATCTCGATGCCATTTTCCTTCAAATAATCGACCACTCCGGAAAAATCTTCCTTGCCAACAACCATGCAGAAATGATTGAGATTTACGGTTGTTTGGTCCGTACTGTTTGACGCTGTTGGCACTCCCCTCCTAGGAAACAGATCGATAATGGTATCCGCGTTGATGCGTACTGATGGGAAGCCCACTTTACCTTCTCTGAACTCCTCCAGACGCTCCGGTTTCAGGTTCAACACCTCGGTGTAAAACTTAACCGAACGGTCGATGTCGCCGACATTCAGCACGATATGGTCCAGCTCCATGATTCGTATGCGCCCCATGTTTCACCTCCCGTGGCGGCGTCAGGTTACCCCGCCGTGCGCTTTTGAATCGACGCGATCGCGCGCAACAAAGCGTCGATTTCCTCATTTCTACCGACGCTGATACGCAAACTATCCTTTAATGCCGGCGTGTCAAAATAGCGAACAAAAATTTTTCTTCTTTTCAGCGCCTCGTAAACTTTCTTCTGCTTTTGTCCACGCTTCTGCGCCATGACGAAATTGGCTTGTGACGGATAAAGGTAGAAGTCGAGCTTGCCCAGGCCGTCGATCAGTCTCCTGCGAGTTTGCTGAATACGGCGAACATTGCGCTGCATCCATCCCATGTCCTGCAATGCGGCAATACCGGCAACCAAGCTGAGCCGGTTCAGATTATAACTGTCCTTCACTTTCATCATACCAGAAATGAGATCCGGCGCGGCGAAGGCCAGGCCTATGCGCATGCCCGCCAGAGAAAACGACTTGGAGAAGGTTCGCAGCACGATCAGATTGGCAATCTTCTTAACCAGCGGAATAGCCGAGGCTGCCTGGTTTTCCGCGAAATCGATGTATGCCTCGTCGACCACCAGTATGCCGGTGACCGCGCGAGCCAGTTGCTCGATCTCCGGCAGGGGCACCAGCGTTCCGGACGGCGAGTTGGGATTACATAAGAAAGTGACCGCGCCCCTTGCGGAATGCAGATCCTTGGGAATGGCAAAGTCAGGCGGATAGTCGATGCAAATCAACTCGCCGTCCTGAATCTTCACCAGAGTTTCGTACAACGAATAGGTCGGCGCCGGAAGCGCCACACGATCGCGCGGCCCGACAAAACAGCGCAATACAATCGACAGAAGCTCGTCCGAACCGTTGCCGGCAAGAATATTCTTTGGCTTGACGCCGTAAACCTGGGCCGCAATCAGCCGCAGGCTGTCGCTCAGCGGCTCCGGATACAGGCGCAGGTATGGATTCGCCGCTTTTCTTAGAGCCGCGAGCACGCGCGGTGACGGTGGATAGGGATTTTCATTGGTATTGAGCTTGACGATTTTGGCATCGGCAGGCTGTTCTCCGGGCACATACCCTGCCATGGCTGCGATGTTCGGCCTGAAATAAGGAGACATGGTGCCGGATTGTAGCCGTCCGAAAAACCCAATTCAAACGGCGCAAGAGTGAGAATGAGCGCGTAATGGAAGATGATTGCTGTTGTGGCTTGACCATGGCATAAGCAGTCTCGTCCTCACGGAAAGACCTTCAATTTTGTCCGCAATTGCCGGTTTGTGCACGATTATCACGGTAAATCCTGGGAAGGCGCTTAATGCTATTCGCTTTTCAAGAATGGCATGTTCTTAGCAGAGTTGGGTCGCCATCGGCCGCGCTGGTGCGGCTCGGAGAGGCGCGCATCCAAAAAGGACCCTAATGAATTCATCGAACTCGCACTCGCAGAAATTGCCGCACATCTGCACCGTAAACTGGAGATTCTACTCTACGCGCCGGCCGGATCGCGG
>CAYZXN010000068.1:0-8527 GCA_964482425.1 uncultured Syntrophobacteraceae bacterium
CGAGGAGCTCCAAGTCCGAGGCTCTAACAGCTGAGGAAGATTTTGGGCAGCTGAGAGAAAAACTTGAGTTGAAGGAGAAAGAAGCTAAAGAGCATTATGAGCGTTATCTCCGGCAAGTCGCAGAAGTCGATAATTTCAAGAAAAGAATAAGCCGTGATAAGGACGATGCCATTCGCTATGCGAACGAGCAACTCATCAGAGATATCCTACCGGTTATCGACAATCTAGATAGAGCTATTGCGCATGCGCAAGGCGGCGTCAACGGAAACCCTTTGGTGGAAGGCGTCGAGATGGTTCGCAAAGGACTACTCGATATTCTGCACAAGCATGGGTTGGTGCCGGTGGCGGCGGTCGGGGAGCCGTTTGATCCGCTCAAACACGAAGCGATGGCGCAGGTAGAAAGCGATCAGTACGAGGCAAACACAGTCGTAGATGAACATCATAGAGGCTACGTTTATAGAGATCGTTTGCTACGACCGGCGCTCGTGACTGTAGCTAAGGCTTCAACATTAAAGCACAATAAAAACAAGAGCGATGAGGTTGAAAACGGCTCAACCGATGATTAAATGAGGCGTTGGAGCGTTAATCTTTAAAGGCTGTTTCAGTCTCAGTTCATTTAGGAGCGATTAAAAATGGCAAAAGTTATAGGAATCGATTTGGGCACAACCAACTCCTGTGTCGCGATTATGGAGGGGGGGGATCCTAACGTTCTCGCCAATTCCGAGGGGAGTCGGACAACCCCATCGGTCGTTGCCTTCACGGATGGCGGCGAGCGTTTGGCGGGTCAGATAGCAAGGCGGCAAGCTATCACTAATCCTGAGAATACGATATTTGCCGTCAAACGTTTAATCGGCAGGCGTTACGATGATGCCATGGTTCAGAAAGCAGCTAAAGTTTTGCCTTATAAGATCGTACGAAACGATAATGGCGATGCATGGGTTGAAATCCGCGGGAAACAGTATAGTCCCGCTGAGATTTCTGCTTTTATTTTGCAAAAGATGAAGCAGACTGCGGAAGATTACCTCGGTGAAAAAGTAACCGAGGCAGTGATAACCGTGCCCGCCTACTTCAATGATAGCCAAAGACAAGCCACCAAGGATGCTGGCCGTATTGCGGGTCTGAATGTCCTGCGAATTATAAATGAGCCTACCGCCGCTTCTCTTGCATATGGCTTAGATAAAAAAAAGGACGAAAAGATAGCGGTGTTCGACCTGGGAGGAGGAACATTTGATATTTCGGTCCTTGAGTTGGGTGACGGGGTTTTCGAAGTTAAGGCTACCAATGGGGACACTTTTCTCGGCGGCGAGGACTTTGACCAGAGAATTATCGACTATCTTGCGGATGAGTTTAAGAAAGATCAAGGGATTGACTTGCGTAAGGATCGAATGGCGCTGCAACGTCTCAAAGAGGCAGCAGAAAAGGCGAAATGCGAATTATCTTCTTCCATGGAAACCGACATCAACTTGCCCTTTATAACCGCCGACCAGCAGGGCCCGAAGCACCTCAATATGAAGTTGACCCGATCAAAGCTTGAAGCACTTTGCGCCGACTTGCTCGATCGCATGGAAGCGCCATGCCGCCAGGCACTGAAAGACGCTGGACTAGGCCCCAGCGATATCCAGGAAGTCGTCTTGGTTGGCGGGATGACTCGTATGCCAGCGGTACAAGAAAGGGTCAAGAAGATTTTTGGAAAAGATCCAAACAAGGGTGTTAATCCAGATGAGGTCGTCGCCGTGGGGGCGGCAATCCAAGGAGCGGTACTGACAGGTGATGTGAAGGACGTGTTGCTCTTGGATGTCACTCCTCTGTCGCTCGGAATTGAAACCCTTGGCGGTGTGTTTACTAAACTGATCGAGCGTAATACTACCATCCCCACCAAAAAGAGCCAAGTTTTCTCAACAGCACAGGACAATCAGACCGCTGTATCCATCCGGGTATTTCAAGGCGAGCGCGAGATGGCGGCAGACAACAAGCTTCTTGGACAATTCGATCTTGTGGGTATCCCCACGGCTCCTAGGGGTATGCCTCAAATCGAAGTCACGTTTGATATCGATGCTAACGGTATCGTTCATGTGGCGGCCAAAGACTTAGGTACTGGCAAGGAACAGTCGATTAAGATTACCGCTTCTAGCGGCCTCAATGAAGACGAAATTAAGCGGATGGTTACCGACGCGGAATCCCATGCGACTGAAGATAGAAAGCGTAAAGAAGCCGTCGAGGCACGCAATCAGTTGGACTCATTGATTTACTCAACTGAAAAATCGCTGAAGGAACACGGCGAGGATTTGGAAGCCGGTGTGAAGGCGGACATCGAAGGGGCCATAAAGAACGCTAAAGACGCGCTCGAAGGTCAAGATGCTCAGGCGATGAAGGCCGCAGCAGATCAGCTTAGCCAAACATCGCATAAGTTGGCCGAGGCGATGTACGCCAAAGCGTCACAACAACAAACCGGTCAGAGTGCGGGAAATACTCAGGGGCCAAGTACGGACGAGGGAAAAAAGAAAAAAGAGGACGTGGTTGATGCGGACTTCACGGAAGTCAAGGAATAGAACCCGCTCCAATTTAAGTGACCAGCAGCAACTTTGGAAGGCCCCCGCTCCTATCAACGGACGATGGACGGGGGCTTTTCTGCCTACGCCTCTGTGATCAATAGGCGGCAAAAGGGTTTCGCTTGAACGGTAAAAGAGACTATTACGAATTGCTCGGAATTGTTCGTAGCGCTGGTGAAGACGAGGTCAAGAAAGCCTACCGAAAACTTGCCCTTCAGTACCATCCGGATCGTAACCCCGGCGATAAGCAAGCGGAGGAACGATTTAAAGAAGTTTCAGAGGCTTACCAGGTTCTCTCTGACCCGCAAAAACGCGCTCAGTACGACAAATTCGGTCATGCCGCGTTCGGCGACAACGGTCCGGGATTCGACTTCAATTCCGGATTTGAAGACATTTTCGGCGATATTTTCGGCGAGTTTTTTGGTGGCGCGGGTGCACGGCGGCGCAGCGAAAGCAGAGGCGAAGATCTACGTTACAATCTGACGCTAAGCTTTGAAGAAGCAGTTTCGGGAGTCGAGAAAAAAATCAAAATTCCCAGACATGGTCCATGTGATACGTGTCGGGGGACTGGCGCCAAAGCCGGCACCTCACCACAAACCTGTCCTTCATGCCGCGGCCGGGGTCAGGTAAGTTTTCAGCAAGGATTTTTTAGCGTCTCGCGAAGCTGCAGCCAGTGTCATGGTCAAGGGACTTTTATCAGCGATCCGTGCACAAGTTGCGGCGGCGCCGGTCGTGTGCGCAAGATGCATACGCTCAGTGTGAAAATACCGGCCGGTGTCGATAACGGCTCGCGACTCAAACTGCGGGGAGAGGGTGAGACTGCGCCGGCGCGAGGAGTTCCAGGGGATTTGTACGTCGTCATACAAGTCGAGCCTCATCCGATCTTTACACGGGAAAATCTAGACATTCTTTGCGATGTTCCGATTAGTTTCGTTCAGGCGGCTTTGGGAGCAGAAATTGACGTTCCTACACTTGACGGAAAGATTAAGATGAAGATCCCGTCAGGGACACAGTCAGGCAAGGTCTTTCGCATCAAGGGCAAGGGTGTTAAAGACGTGCATGGATACGAACAGGGAGACCAGCACGTTCTGGTTTTGGTCGAAACCCCGACCCATCTGACGGCTCGACAAAAGGAGCTGTTAAAAGAATTTGCAGCGCTGGGTGGAGAAGATATCAACCCACTTTCGAAAGGGTTCTTTGATAAAGTCAAGCAGCTTTTCGATTGATTCGCCCCTGTTAACTCCAAAATAGTCTCTGCTCGAGTAATCTGTCCAGCAGCGCTTCAATAAATCAGAAAATTGTTGTTGACCTCTCTTCCGAGTGTGATTAAGTACAGGCCAAGGACCGCTTAATGAGTGACGTTGAATGGAAAGTTGAAGATTCGGAAACAAAGGGATCGCAAGTAGAGATTCCTGAAGTTCTCCCCTTGCTGCCGATTCGCGATATCGTCATCTATCCATACATGATGCTGCCACTCTTTGTTGGTCGTGATGTTTCCATTCGGGCAGTGGAAGAGTCGCTCTCCCGTGACCGTTTGATTTTTCTGGTTGCTCAGAAGAATTCCGCCGAAGAGAATCCTACTCCTTCGGAAATTCACAAAGTCGGCACTATCGCTTCTATCATGCGGATGCTGAAGCTAGCCGACGGCCGGGTCAAGGTATTGGTGCAGGGTCTGTCGAAGGGAGAAGTGGATACCTATACGCGCGAGCGGCCCTTCTTTGAAGTCAAAATTCACAAGGTTATCGAACCGACTTTGCAGGAAGTCCCCATCGAAGTCGAGGCTTTAATGCGGACCGCAAAGGAAAAGATCGAACAAATTCTGAACCTCAAGAATCTTCCTCCCGAGATAGTGATGGTAACTGATAACATCAGTGACCCCGGGGTGCTGGCGGATCTGGTCGCATCGAACCTGCGGTTAAAAATTGAGGAGAGTCAGGCGATTCTCGAGATTTTCGATCCGATCGAACGGCTGAAGAAAGTGAATGACCTTTTAAGTCGAGAGCTAGAGCTGTCGACAATGCAGGCACGCATCCAGAATCAAGCAAAAGAGGAGATGAGCAAGACCCAACGTGATTATTTCCTACGTGAGCAGTTAAAGCAGATACAGCAGGAGCTCGGCGAAGGCGACGAACGCACGGAAGAGATCAATGAATTGCGGAAGCAGATCGATAAGGCCAAAATGCCGCGCGAAGTTAAGCGTGAAGCCGAAAAACAGCTACGACGGCTGGAGCAGATGCATCCAGAGTCATCCGAGGCGTCACTCGTTCGTACTTACCTGGACTGGTTGGTCGACTTGCCTTGGAGCAAGAGAACCAGGGATAATTTGAATATCACGAAAGCCAAGCAGGTTCTCGACCAAGATCACTACAATCTTGAAAAAATCAAAGAGCGAATCCTCGAATATTTAGCGGTAAATAAGTTGCGCAAGAAACTCAAGGGGCCAATTCTTTGCTTCCTTGGTCCGCCGGGTGTTGGAAAGACTTCTCTCGGTCGCTCTATTGCCCGGGCTTTGGGCCGCAACTTCGTACGGATCTCCTTGGGCGGCTTGCGCGACGAGGCGGAAATACGTGGACATCGCCGCACGTACGTCGGCGCACTACCTGGCCGCATTATCCAGGGCATTAAACAGGCCGACTCAAGTAATCCGGTTTTCATGTTGGATGAAATCGATAAAGTCGGAGCGGATTTTCGCGGTGATCCGTCAGCCGCGCTATTGGAGGTTTTGGATCCCGAGCAGAACCACGCTTTCAGCGATCATTACCTGAATCTACCATTCGACCTCTCAAATACACTTTTTATTTGTACGGCTAACTTGCTTGATCCGATACCTCCAGCGCTGGCGGATCGGATGGAGGTCCTCCAGCTATCCGGTTATACTAACGAGGAAAAGCTCGAGATAGCCAGGAAATACCTGATACCAAGGCAGTTCGAAGATAACGGATTATCGAACAAAACAATCGAGATTTCCGATGACGCTATGCTGCGCATAATCGCCGAATACACCAAAGAAGCCGGCCTACGAAATCTCGAAAGAGAGATTGCCTCGATCTGTCGTAAAGTCGCACGCAAAGTCGCCGAAGGTAGAACGGAATTGACTCGGATCACCCGCGCCAATGTACACTCCTTTCTGGGAGCTCCTAAGTTTTTACCCGAAGCTGAGCAGGAGCATCATGAGATCGGCGTGGCTACTGGACTGGCTTGGACCAGCACCGGTGGCGAAATCCTTTACGTAGAGGCGTCCCTCTCTAAGGGACGAGGGAATTTGACTCTTACCGGACAACTGGGTGATGTCATGAAGGAATCTGCTCAAGCGGCGGTTAGTTATGCCCGTGCGCACGCCAAAAAACTAGGGATTGAAGAGGACTTTTACCAGAAGCTGGACATTCACATCCACGTCCCGGCAGGAGCGATTCCAAAAGACGGGCCATCAGCGGGTATTACGATGGCGACGGCGCTCATTTCCGCTCTAACCAAACGGGCCGTTAGCAGAGATGTCGCGATGACCGGAGAGATCACTTTGCGCGGTAGAGTATTACCGATCGGTGGTCTCAAGGAGAAATCGTTGGCCGCTTTTAGGTCAGGTATAAAGACCATTATCCTACCAGATCGGAACGAAAAGGACTTGGATGAGATTCCGAAAGTGCTGCGCCGTAAGCTGCATTGGGTGATTGCCAAAAACATGTCCGATGTGTTGAGGACCGCCTTGCTTGATGATTCAGAGACTACGAAGCTTACAAAACCATCACGCAAAGCCACCCGCCGGGAGCGGGACATCGAAGCCCGGCGGTCAACTTCTGCGAAACATCTGTAGAGAAATTCTTCTTCTCGGTCGTCTAGGCCTCAATAGACAAAATCCTCCAACCCAGACTGGTTGCATGAACCGCGGACTTAGTATTTTCCGATCTGTGATCTGCACACTGGACGGCTTATGAAGTTAACCCGACTAGGCGAGTTTGGCCTAATCGAAAAGTTGCGCCGCATCGCGCCCACCAGCCCTGACGTACGAATTGGCATCGGGGATGACGCCGCATGGACCAAATTAAAAACCGGTTCAGTGTTAATAACTGCAGATCTCCTCCTTGAAAATGTGCACTTTAATCTGGACTGGACTTCCAGCTTCGACTTGGGTTACAAAGCACTCGCGGTAAACTTAAGCGACATCGCCGCCATGGGCGGAATACCTGCATTTTTAATTCTCTCTTTAGGCGTTCCGAGTCATTTCGATAGCGGGCAACTAGAAAAACTCTATCAAGGAATAAGATCATTGGCCTTGAAGCATAACGTAGCTCTTGTGGGCGGCGATATTAGCCTTGCCGAGACGCTGTTAATTTCGCCATGCCTCATAGGCCATGCCCCGTATCGGCCAATTAGCCGCAGTGGCGCCAAAATAGACCAGGATATTTACGTGACCGGAACACTGGGCGATTCCGCGCTGGGTCTCCGCCTGCTGAAAGCCAAACCGCCTCGGGTTTCAAAATCGATTGCTGCGCACCTTCTTCTTCGCCACCGCAAGCCGACCCCGCGGCTCGCGGTGGGTGAATTGCTAGCGAGGGAAAAACTAGCCACCGCGATGATAGATATCAGTGATGGGTTGTTGCAAGATCTTGGACACATCTGTAAGGCCAGTAAGGTTGGAGCTCTCATTTCGGAAGAAAACTTGCCGCTTTCATTCGCGTATCGCAGGCTCGCAGGCCGAAATGGTCGACAATACGCGCTGACAGGTGGCGAAGACTACGAGCTGTTATTCTGCGCACGCCGACGTGACCGCAAACGTGTCGAGCAGTTGCAGCGGCGAGTCAAAGTACCGATCTCTCGCATCGGTGCCTGTGTTGCCGCGCAGGAGGGAATCGTAGTGCTCGATTGTTCAGGTAACGCTGTGTCTTTCCGTGGCAAAGGCCATGATCACTTCAAGAAGGAGACTCCGTTGACAAGATGGATGACGACAGCGCTTTAAGACGAGTTTGTCAGCGGGGGTGGGTTGATGGACACTGAACGTTTGGTTCAGCTACTGGAGAAAGTGCGACAAGAACAAATTAGCATTCCTCAAGCCATCGCGAGACTGCGTCATTTACCGTATGAGGACCTTGGCTTTGCCAAAATTGACCATCATCGGGCCATTCGACAGGGTTTTCCGGAAGTTGTTTTGGGTCAAGGCAAGGATCCCAAAGACATTGTCGCCATCCTTACCGCGATGCGTCGTCGCAAAAACAACATACTGGTCACTCGCCTGGATGCCGAGAAGATGGCGGCCATCAAAAAGTTCTTTAATGGATTAAAATATCACCCGGCAGCGCGCGCCGCCACCTGGATCGAGAAGCCGATCGCTATCAGGGGTAAAGGGATGGTCCTGGTGGTTTGTGCGGGCACCTCCGATATCCCCGTCGCTGAAGAGGCTGTGCTGACTGCAACTATGATGGGAAATCACGTGCAAACTCTGTTTGATGTCGGTGTCGCGGGCATTCATCGGGTTTTAGAGAATCGGCAGCAGTTGGAACAAGCAGCCGTGTTGATTGTCGTTGCCGGAATGGAAGGGGCGCTCCCGAGTGTAGTAGCGGGCATGATCGACAAGCCCGTTATTGCTGTTCCGAGCAGTGTCGGTTACGGGGCGAGCTTCAATGGCCTTTCGGCTCTGTTGGGAATGCTTAATTCATGCGCGGCAGGCGTTACCGTCGTGAATATAGACAACGGCTTCGGCGCTGGATTTGCGGCCAGCCTGATAAACCGGGTATAAGTAGCTACAAACCGGGGATTTCGTAGAGAAAAAGACAAACAACCAGGACGAAAATCAACAAAATACGCGCTTTTTAATCTGAGTATAGATAGCCCAAACCCCTTGTGCTCAGGATGATCACTGAATGGCCGTGGAATAATCATATCGTCACGATCGTCACGCGACAGAACGCTCACTAAAGTTGATTTGAAGAGATTTTTTTCGAGGGCTACAGGCTTTTATGGTTAACTCAAAGCGATATCGAATT
>CAYZXN010000069.1:0-7003 GCA_964482425.1 uncultured Syntrophobacteraceae bacterium
CAGCACCGCGCCTTTCGAACGGATTTTGCCGACCGCTCTGAGCGTCGAAGGGCGTATGAGCGTTGACAGCCTGTTCGAGGGGACATGGGAAACCCTGCGGCTAGGCACTCTTGTGCGCGCCGACCAAAGCGATCTGCGTTATCTTGGCTGGCTGCGCAAGCCCGTCGGCATGCCCTCTCAATGGTCTTTGCAAGCATCACGGCGTCAAGACGCATTGGTGATTCACGAATCTTTGTTGACGGTCGGTAAGTCGAAGATTGATCTTTCGGCTCGGTATGAGCACACAAGAGGCCGCTTGCAAGTCAGGGCACGCAGTGAAGGATCCGAGCTTGCCGAGCTAGCGGCGCTTTTTCCGGCACTCACGGAATACCGCACGAAAGGCAGCGTGCGCGCCGACATCGATGCATCCAAACAGCTTGTCGGGCCGGATCCGGACTGGGTTCTGCGAGGCAATCTGGACATCGGCGACGCGGAGCTAAGGAGCAAGAGGGGCCGGCGCGACATCGATCAAATCCATGCCGGGCTGGTGTTTCTCGGCAAGCAGGCGCGCATCGAAGGCGCCGCCTTCCGCATCGGCTCTTCTCACTTTGAGATGACCGGCGCGATGAACGATTTAACGCGCCCTGCGATACTCTGCCGGATCCGCTCAGCGGATCTAAACCTCGCCGATCTTGCCGACTTTCCAGTGGCGCTTTCGGATCGCCTGAGAAATGTCGCGTTATCCGGTGAGCTCGAGATGAGAAAAGGTATGCCGTGGCTGCGCGGCACCCTTTCATCTCCCGAGGGAGTGCTGCAGGATCTCCTCTACCGCGACCTCGCCGCCGATATGGCCTGGTCGCCTGCCGGGATGAGTTTTAAAACGATTTCTTTTGGCGCCCTAGACGGAATCTGGCACAGTCGTGACGTATGGGTTTCCGGCGGCGGAAAATCGCAACGCCTGGCACTGTATTCTCAGCTCGACTCTGTGGATCTGCACGCCCTTTTGAGTCGCAAATTTCCATCATTGCAAGACCGCATCGCGGGTAAGCTGTATTTTCGCGGACAGCTAAACGCCACCGCTCACGACGGCACCCTGTCGCCGGCCTCTTTCAAAGGCTCCGGCAAGGCTATGATTCGGCACGGAACCCTTAAGGACTTTAATTTGGTCACTTTGCTGCTGGCCCAGACCGCTCATGCCAACGCGGCCAAGGTCTCGATCCCGCTTTCACCCGCACTTGCCGAGTTGGCCGATTCCAAAGACACCGCATTCGAAAGCCTGGAAGCGCAATTCAGACTCGAGAAAGAACTTATTCGCAGCGACAATCTGCTGGTATCGACCCCGGACTATCGGATCAATGCGGCGGGCTGGCTGAAGATCGACCAGACCACCCGCTGGAACGGCATCTTGGTTCTCTCAGGCCGGATCAGTCAGGATCTGCTGCGCGAGAATAAGAGCCTGCGCTATCTCTTGGATGGCCGCGGGCAGATCACCCTGCCTTTTCGCGCCGACGGCACACTTAATGATCTGAGGGTGCGCCCCGACACGCGCGCCATCGCCCAGATCGTCCGGCGCGGCACATTACCCAAGACCATCGAAGCGCCTCCGGTCGATAAAAGGCAGGAAAAGCCGGAACAGAAGGAATCGTTGCCCGCCGAGCTCGAACAATTCCTCAGCCGTTAGGCATATACTCGTGAGCAACAGATGGACTTGACAGCCACCTACATGGAGATTCGCCCGCAAGACATTGCCTACGTGAAGTTCATCTTCGAGTCGTATGAAGAAGTGGGCATCATCAGAACCCTAGACCGCAAAAAAGCGGTGATCGTGCTTCTAGCAGTTGCAGACTTCGTCGATGTCGCGCGGGAGATCATCAAATCGCTCGGCGAGGAGATTCCCCTGAGCGAAATTCCTCCGCCGGCGCAGCCGGCCGATGATTGGCTCATGAGCGAGCTTGCCGGTCAGAAATCGCCGGGCTGAATCGATGGCATCCCGCTCTTCATCATCATCGGCCGATTCTGCGCGCGCCCGGGATAAAATTCTAACTCTATTCACCGGCAAGCCGCGCCTCCGTTTGACTCCAGTGGAAATCGGCCGGCGCGGCGGCCTCAAAGCCGGCGATCTGCAACTGGTTCTCGACGCGCTCCGACGCCTGGTTCGCGACGGCCGGATGGTTCGGCTGAAGAAAAACCATTACGGCCTGCCCGACAGCCAACACCTGATTGCCGGCAGAGTGCACGCCCATCCGGATGGTTACGGCTTTCTCATCGCGGATGACAAAAGCGCTGAGGATGTTTACCTGAACCGGCGCGAGATGCGTCGCGTAATGCACGGCGATCGCGTGATGGCGCGCATGGAGCGAACGAAGCGGGGCGGCGTTGAAGCGCACATCGCGCAGGTGCTCGAAAGGGCCAACAGGCGTTTGATTGGAACCTACGAAGAAATCGAGGGACACGGTTATCTGATTCCCATGGATCCTCGCATTGCCCGCGCCATCCCCTTGAAGCCCGGCCATGAGCGGCCAGAACGGGGCAAAATCATTGCGGCGGAGATCTCGCGTTACGGCACTGCGACCACCGCGCCGGAAGGCGAGCTCCTGACAATCGTCGGCAATCCCGACAATCCCGAAGTACAGGTCCAATCGGTTGTTTTCCGCTACGGGCTTGCGACCAACTTTCCGTCCGAAGTTCACCGTGAAGCCGGACAGGCGCCGTTTGCCATCAGCTCGGATGAAATCGCCGCGCGCACGGACTTGCGCGAGCTGCCGATCGTCACCATCGACGGCGAGCTGGCGCGCGACTTTGACGATGCCGTGTATGTCCGCAAGATCGACCGCGGTTATGAGCTTTACGTCTCGATCGCCGATGTCGCCTATTATGTCCGGCCCGACACGGCCCTGGATCAAGAGGCCTACAACCGCGCCACCAGCATTTACTTTCCCGACCGGGCGATCCCGATGCTGCCCGAGGCGCTCTCCAATGGAATCTGCAGCCTCAATCCCAGTGAGGACCGGCTGACCAAAACCGCTTGCATGGAGTTCACTTCCAAAGGCGAAGTGGTCGGCAGCCGCTTTTTCAATTCGGTGATTCGCAGCCACGAACGCATGACTTACACCGACGTGCGCCGCATCCTGGTGGACCGAGATTCGCAAGTCATCGCCCGCTACCGGAGCCTGGTGCCCCAGTTCGAGCTTATGCAAGAGCTGGCGCTGCTGATCTATGACAAACGCAAGGCACGCGGCAACCTTGATTTCGATCTTCCGGAGGCCGAAATCATTCTCGACTTGCAAGGCGTGCCGGAAAACATCGTGCGCGCCGAACGCAACATCGCGCATCGGATTATCGAGGAATTTATGATTGCCGCCAACGAGGCTGTGGCGCGGCACTTGAAAGAGAAAGAATTGCCGTTGCTTTACCGGGTTCACGAAGCGCCGGAGAGAGAGTCTCTCGAAGCGGTGGCGCCGTTCCTATTGAGCCTGGGTTACCGGCTGCAAATGAAGAAGGACAAGGTAACGCCGCTGGAAATACAAAAGCTGCTCGAGGCGTCCCGTGGCAAGCCTGAAGAGCGCGTGCTCAATCGAGTGCTCCTGCGCTCCATGAAGCAGGCGCTCTATCAGCCCGAAAACATCGGCCACTTCGGTTTGGCCTCGATCTGCTATACCCACTTCACCTCACCGATCCGGCGCTATCCCGACCTCATCGCGCACCGGATGCTCGACAAAGCCCTGCAAGGAGACAAATTGAAAGCGCGCGAGCGCGAGGAGCTCTCATCTTATCTGGTCGAAGCGGGCAAGCACACTTCGAGCCGCGAGCGCAACGCCATGGACGCCGAACGCGACATGGTCGACCTCAAGAAAGCCCAGTTCATGATGGACAAAATCGGCGAGGAGTTCAGCGGCTTCATCAACAGCCTGGCCAACTTCGGCTTCTTTGTCGAGCTCGACGATTATTTCGTCGAGGGGCTGGTAAAAATTGCCGCGCTCCTCGACGACGATTATTACTATTATGAAAAGGAGTACGTCATCAAAGGCCTGCGCCAAGGCCGCAAGTTCCGCCTGGGCGACAATGTGCGGGTGAAAGTCTCAAGAATCAACGCGTTTCGTAGCGAGATCGATTTCGAGCTAATTCAGGAAGAAAACCAACTCCCGTCGAGAACTCTGCAAAAAGGACACGCAAGCCGATAAAATTCTGCGCTTGGCAAAAAGAATAAGCTCGTACTCAGTGCGTGCGCTGTTACTCATATCTCAGCGCGTCGATGGGATCCAAGTTCGCCGCTTTTCGCGCCGGATAAAAACCGAAGAATATGCCCACCGCGGCAGAGAAGCAAAATGCGATGGCGACGATCGCCGGACTGATGTGGGTCGGCCACTGGGCCCATTGGTTGAGCACCTCGGAGCTGCCGATGCCGAGCAGGATACCGATCACTCCGCCGGTGGCGGCCATGACGACGGCCTCGACCAGGAACTGCAGCATGATATCCGTGCTGCGCGCGCCGACAGCCATGCGAATGCCGATTTCGCGCGTGCGCTCAGTCACCGACACGAGCATGATATTCATGATGCCGATGCCCCCCACCAGCAGCGAGATGGAAGCCACCGTGCCGAGCAGGACCGCCATCACCCGGGCGCTGCTCGATGCCGCCTCAGCGATGTCGGAGAGATTACGGATATAAAAATCATCTTCACGATCCGGCCCGATGCGGTGCCGCTGGCGTAGCAGGGCGGCGATTTGTTCCTGCGCCTCTTGAACCCGGTCGGCGCTTACGGCCGATACGACTATACTCTGCACGGAAGTGGTGCGCATCAGGCGTTTTTGCATGGTCGTGTAGGGAATCATGATGGTGTCGTCCTGGTCGGTGCCCTGGCTGGTTTGACCCTTGGGCGCCAGCACACCGACGATCCGAAACGGAATGTTTCTGATGCGAATGACAGCATCCACCGGGTCGTCGTTGCCGAACAACTGACGCACCACGGTTTCGCCCACCACCGCAACTTTGGCGGCGCTCTCGACGTCGCCGTCGTGAAGGAAACGCCCGTCGTCGAGTTGCCATTCGCGGATTTGTTGCATTTCGGGTGCGACCCCTTGGGTCAGGGTAAACCAGTTGAGGTTGCCCGCCACCACCTGTTCGTTTCGGCGCAACACCGGCGAAGCAAAGGACACCGCCGGAAGCTCGCGCATGATCGCTCTGGCGTCGCCGGCCACCAGCGTATTGACACCGCCGGCGCCGGTGCGCACGCCGCCCTGCATCGAGGTTCCGGGTAAGACAATGAGCACGTTTGTGCCTAGGCTGGCGATTTGCGAGCGGATGGTCGCCTTGGCGCCTTCGCCTATGGCCACCATGGCGATCACGGCGCCGACACCGATGATGATGCCCAGCATGGTAAGAAAGGCGCGCAGTTTGTTTCTGGCAAGAGCACTCAGTGCAATTCTCAGAGTCATGAACAACATCAGTTAACGCTCCGTCGAGCAGGCACGGCTTGACGCCAATGATCCGCGACCACCAGACCATCTTTGAAATGAATCTGCCGCTTGGCATATTCGGCAATATCCGCCTCGTGAGTGACTAGAACGATGGTGATGCGTTGATCCGCATTGAGTCTTTGAAACAGTCCCATGATTTCCGCGCTGGTGGCCGAATCGAGATTTCCCGTGGGCTCGTCGGCGAGAATCAACGATGGACGGTTGACCAGAGCCCGGGCAATGGCGACGCGCTGTTGCTGCCCTCCCGACAATTGGCTCGGGGTATGATCGAGACGCTTATCGAGCCCCACCATGCCGAGCACCTCGACCGCCCGGGCGTGGCGCTGCTTGCCGTCGAATCGGTTGTACATCATCGGCAACTCGACATTTTCCAGAGCGGTCGTGCGCGGCAGCAGGTTGAATCCCTGAAAGACGAAGCCGATGCGCTGGTTGCGGATGTGCGCCCACTGGTCGGCGGTCAGCGCGCCGACCTCGTCGTCTTCCAAGAAATACTTACCGCTGGTGGGGCGATCAAGACAGCCAAGGATATTCATGAAAGTAGATTTGCCGGAGCCGGAAGAACCCATGACGGCGACAAATTCGCCAAGCTCGATCCTGAGGCTGACACCACGCAAGGCGGGTACCTCCACATCGCCCATGCGGTAGGTTTTAGTCAGATCTTTGACCCTGATGAATTCGCTCATCGGAAACGGAAGCCACCCTGCTGCGGCTGAAACGGATTGGCCACGCCGGTGCTGGAAGCCGCGCTACTCGACATGCCGATGATCACCTGATCGTCCTCCTGCAAGTCGCCGCCAAGGACTTCCGTTCTGGAACCGTCGGTGATGCCGAGCTGAACCTCAAGAGGCTGGGCTTTACCGTCCCTGAGCGCATAGACGCGGGCCCGCCGCGCCGCGCGCACGCCCACGCCGGCTACGCCCTGGCGGCTCGTCCGCTTCGCCCCTACCCTCGGCGCGGCCCGGCTCTGTTCCCGGCGCAACAATTCCTGCGCTTCCTCCTTCTCCTCGGGCGGCTTGAAACGCAGCGCCATGTTGGGCACAGCCAGCACGTCTTCTTTCTGGCTGACGAGGAATTGCACATTGGCGGTCATGCCGGGCTTGAGCAGCAACTCTTTGTTATCGATACGCACGACCGCGACGTAAGTGACGACATTTTGCACGATCACCGGTGAGTTGCGCACCTGATGAACGCGTCCCCTGAAGCGCCGCGCCGGAAAGGCATCCACCGTAAAGACGACCTCTTGCCGTTCTTTGACGTTGCCGACGTCGGCTTCATCGACATTGGTGTGAACCTCCATCTTGGCAAGCTCATTGGCAATGGTAAACAATGTTGGGGCTTGCAAAGAAGCCGCCACCGTCTGTCCGACATCGACGTTTCTCGATATGACGATACCGTCGACCGGCGAGCGGATGACAGTGTTGTTGAGATCTACGGTGGCCTGTTTCAGGGCCGCTTGAGCCTGGGCAGTCTGCGCCTGGTTGACCTCCAGCTGTGCCACAGCGGCATCGTAAGCCGTTTGGGCGGCATCGAGATCGCTCTGCGCCAT
>CAYZXN010000070.1:0-4215 GCA_964482425.1 uncultured Syntrophobacteraceae bacterium
GGTCAAGCGTGGTTGCAGAGCCTCATCGAAACAACTCAGGACGCGGTCCTGTCCATCGATCGCCAGGGGCGGATTGTTCTCTTCAATCCGGCCGCTGAATGCATCTTCGGCTACGGGCGGGAAGAAGTCATCGGACAGAAGGTGAATATGCTCATGGCGGAGCCGTATGCTACGGAGCACGATGAGTATATCGCTCGCTATGAAAAAAGCGGTGAAGCACGCGCCATCGGGCGCATTCGAGCGGTGACCGCGCGGCGCAAGGATGGCGAGCTCTTTCCCATCGAGCTCTCTGTCACTGAAATAGCAGTGGATCAAGACGTCCATTACGCTGCATTCATTCGCGACATCTCGGAAAAAAGCCGGTTACAGACGCAGCTGGTAGAAAGCGAACGATTGGCCGCCATCGGTAGCACGGCGGCGAAGATCGGCCACGAGCTCGCCAACCCGCTCAACGGAATGTCCCTGACGGTTCAGCTCTTGGAGCAACGCCTGGGCAGAATGGCCGATGCTTCGAGCGTTTATTTGGCTCCCACGGTCAAGCGACTGAGGGATGAAATCTCCCGCCTACAGAAGCTGGTGGGCGAGTTCGCGACTATTTCGAGAAAAGAAAAATACGTGTTTCGGGCGGTCAACCTGATGCAACTCATCGACGACACTGTCAGCCTGCAAGCGCCGCTTCTTGCCCAGAAAGGCATCGAGATCCAGCGTTCACTGGCTGGCGACCTGCCGATCATGAATCTCGATGCTGACAGGATGAAGCAGGCTCTGCTCAATTTGATTAAAAACGCCGCCGAAGCGATGCCACGCGGCGGCACGATCACCATCGATGCCGTTGCCGACAGCGGCGCGATCGTTGTGGAAGTCACCGATACCGGCGAAGGTATCCCTTTGGACATCGATGCCTTTGAGCCTTTTGCCACCACGAAAAAGGAAGGAACCGGAGTCGGGCTGGTGATCGTTCGGCAGATCATCACCGCACATAGCGGCAAGATCTCGTATCGAAGCACGCCCGGGAAAGGGACTACCTTCCGCATCGACCTGCCGCTATGATTATGGTTATGGCTTGGGTATTGCTATCTAACTTCTAAGAGACGGAATTCTGTCGGAAATCGTTGTACTGAATGTGCATAAGCAAGATTCTTGGTAAGGCGATTTCGCAGCATTGCGAAAACAGGAAGGCACGCTTTGACGGGAACAATCCTGGTCGTTGAGGATCAAGACGCTGCGCGTGAGAGTCTAGTTGAGCTGCTAAAAGGCGAGGGCTTTGCAGTTCATTCTGCAGCGGACGGCAAAGCCGGCATTGAACTCATTAGTCAATACGATTTCGATCTGGTGCTCACGGATCTAGCCATGCCGGGGGCTGACGGCATCGCCGTGCTGCGGCACATCCGTGAGGTATCGCCGCAAACTCTGGTGATATTGATGACCGCGCATGCGACTGTCGATACCGCCGTCGAAGCCATCCGTCTCGGCGCCCAGGATTATTTGCTCAAGCCGCTCATTTTCGAAGATGTCCTGCGCAAAGCGCAACATCTGATGGTTCACCGTAAGTTAGCCTGGGAGAATCAGCTGCTCCGGCGTGAGATCCACACTCGCTTGAGTCCGGAGCGGCCGCTCGGGCGCAGCCAGTCGATGCAGGAGATCGCCCGATTGATAAGGAAAGTCGCGCCGGCTCCCACCACAGTTCTCATCACCGGGGAGAGCGGAGTCGGCAAAGAAGTGGTTGCGCGTGCAATTCACGCCGGCAGTCGATTCAATGAAAATGTTTTTCTACCGGTAAACTGCAGCGCGATTCCGGAGAATCTTCTTGAGAGCCAGCTTTTCGGACATATCAAAGGCTCGTTTACCGGCGCCGTCAGCTCTCAAGAAGGACTCTTCCAAAGAGCGCGTGGCGGCACGATATTTCTTGACGAGATCGGCGAGATGCCACTGAGCCTCCAGCCCAAGCTGCTGCGCGTGCTCGAAGAAAAAACCGTCCTGCCGGTGGGATCGACAACCCCAGTGAAAGTGAATGTGCGCATCCTCGGAGCGACTAATCGCGATCTCAAAGCCGACATCGAACGGGGTCGTTTTCGCGACGATTTATTTTACCGGCTGAACGTATTTGAGATTAACATTCCGCCGTTGCGCAAGCGGCTCGATGATCTGCCGGGGTTAGTCGAGCATCTCATACAGCGCCACAACCTGGAAATGAACACGGCTTATAAAGGAGTCGACAGCGCGACCATGCGGATCCTCATGACATTTCCATGGAAGGGAAACGTGCGCGAACTCGATAACGTTTTAGAGCGAGCGATGGTCCTCGGTGATAGCGAATGGATCAAGCCGTCTGACTTGCCCGGCCAACCAGCCGACGCTGAAGATTTCAACTCCGAAGACAATCTCAGCGCCGCCATAGACCTGTACGAAAAAAGCCATATCGAGCGCACCTTGACTAAAGCCTCAGGTGACAAGGTTCGCGCCGCGGAACTGATGGGACTGAGTCTTTCGACGCTTTACCGAAAACTTGAAAAGCTCGGTATCGAGGTGTGAACAATATTTCCATTCGATTTGTTTTCATTTGCAGGACTCGCGGCGTTTCATGAAACAAATCTACCCGGGCCGTATCCGTCTCTTTCCACCCGAAGTCCGCGATCATGACAACTTGACCCAAGTACTTGAGAACTGCCCGAGATGAGATGAGAACCATGCTTGCCGACAAGAAAACGAGCGCACTCCTTACCGATCTCTATCAGCTTACCATGCTGCAAGGTTACTTTGATCAAGGTATGGAGGAGACCGCGGTTTTTGAGTTCTTTATGCGTAAATTACCGGCGCAGCGTAACTTCTTGATCGCGGCTGGATTGGAACAGGCGCTGGACTTCCTGGAGAACGTTCGTTTCACACCTGACGAGCTTGAGTGGATCGCCGGGCACGGCGCTTTTCGTCCGGCGTTCGTCAGCTATCTCGAGAAATTCCGTTTTGCCGGCGACGTGCATGCAATGCCCGAAGGCACGGTGTTTTTTCCCGATGAACCGATTTTGCGCGTGACCGCGTCGATCGCAGAGGCGCAACTGGTCGAAAGCCGGCTGATCAATCTCCTTCATTTTCAGACTCTGATCGCATCCAAAGCCGCCCGCTCCGTGTTGATGGCGCCGGACAAGTTATTGGTAGATTTTGGCATGCGCCGGGCCCATGGTGCGGAAGCAGGCCTGCTGGCCGCCAGAGCGAGCTATCTTGCCGGCTTTTCCGGCAGCGCCACTGTGCTGGCGTCGCCGTCGTTCGGCGTGCCTGTCTACGGCACCATGGCGCACTCATTTGTTCAAGCGCACGATGATGAGATGGCGGCGTTCGAGAACTTTGCCCGGGCATTACCGCACAATGTCATTTTGCTGATTGATACCTACGATACCGAAGCGGCTGCGCAGAAGGTGGTTCGGCTGGCGCCGAAGTTGGCGCGCGACGGGATCAAAATCAAAGGCGTGCGGCTGGATAGCGGCGATCTGGCCGATCACGCCTTCAAAGTGCGCCGCATACTTGATGACGGCGGTTTGCAAGAAGCCACTATCTTCGCCAGCGGCAGCGTCGATGAGTACGTGCTCGAGCGCCTGATGAATAAGAATGCGCCGATCGACGGCTTCGGCATCGGCACGCACATGGACACTTCCGCCGATGCGCCCTACCTCGACTGCGCTTACAAGCTGGTTGAGTATGGCGGTAAGGGACGGCGCAAACGTTCGGAGGGCAAAGTGCTTTGGCCCGGACGCAAGCAGGTGTTTCGCCGCCATGGCGACAACGGCCGGATGTGCGCCGATATCCTATCGCTCGAAGGCGACGACGCCGACGGCGAAACGCTTATCCAGCCGGTCATGGAACAGGGCCGGCGGCTAGCGGCGCCCGTGCCCTTGGCTCAATCGCGTCAACGAGCTTTGGCGGCGCTCAAGCGTTTACCCGAGGCGCTGACCTCTTTAGCCCACGCTCCGGATTATCCGGTGACGGTATCCGATGCGTTGAGACGATTGGCTCGGGAGGTCGATGAGGTTCAATCAGACTCGACAACCTAACGGAAAGAAGGTCCGACCTAGCCGGTGATTTCGTGAGTCATATGAGGTGAAGAATGCAATTCGAAAATCGGGAACATGCCGCGGCTCTGTTGGTGGAACGACTACGCCCGGATTACAAGAATAAGAATCCATTAGTGCTGGGCATACCGCGCGGTGCTCTACCCATGGCCAA
>CAYZXN010000071.1:0-11604 GCA_964482425.1 uncultured Syntrophobacteraceae bacterium
TGTGCGCTCAAGTGCCCACGGCTTCCGGTCTCACCGTCGTTGCTCACTCCTGACTGTGCGCAATTTTTGTCGGATTAGGTTTACTGTGCCAAAAGGTGTTTTCCGTTGCAATAAGGAATCCCTCAGTTCGATCTTTAGAAAATCGACATTCCCCGCACGGCTTTTGTAGCTGCTTTCTGATCTTAACCTGAGCATAGCCGCTTTGATCCTATAGTGCTTTTTTTGATCGTGGCTAAACAAACCCTGTGCATTTGGGTTTGCGTCCCATAGCGTTTAGTTTTTTTCCGCGGCGATTTTGCTTGCCCAGCCGGTAGTGTCCACTATGGCCACCCGTGTTTGGCTAATGCGCTCCAGGGTACCTGATTTGCTACTTCACTCACGCGTTTAGTTCGTAGCTCACCGCGTTTTTAATTGCCGCGCGACTTCAAAGCAGAATTTTCTGGACAGCTATATAAATTTGTTTTACTAGTAAACATCTGCTTCAAGTCTTGCTGTGCGCCGGGAGGAATTAATGTGGCGTTATGTCTTCGCCTCTGTCTTGTTATTGTGCCTCGGATTGACGGTTGGTGTTTTGAGCACCGAAGTCAGCACCTCATCGTATTCTCAAACCGTGCTCACCTCGGGGTTCGTATCTCGTGAGGCCGGTCTCGATGAGTCGGAAAAAGCCGGCCGGCAGATCTGGTTTTATGCAACCGCCGGCAATGACCGGTTTCATACTTACGTATTCCAACAACGCATGGGCGTGCTCATCGACTGGTACGGCGTGCTCAAGAGCGAGACGCGCGATGTGCGTTTTCAGAAGTGGGGACTTATCAATGATCCCGACTGTTGCCGGCCGGGCGATCCGAATTGCCCTGCCAAGAGCATGGAAGACACGTACGGATTCGATTATTGCCCGGGGGATGAAGAGCTGCTCAAGTTCGTTGGCAAGACCGGCTACCGCGACCCCGCTTGTGAATTTCGCGACCCCGACGGCCGGGGCGAGAAAGAAGATCCGTGCCATCTTGCCTTCGGCACATCCACGGGAACTCTCGGGCTGAGAAAATTCCCCAACCCGCGCTTCAATCCTGATCTGTGGCGTAAGATCAATGGCGGCAAGCTTGGCACCTGGGCAGGTTACAACTCCAAGCTCAGTAATGATCCGAACAATACCGATTCGCGGGTCAGCCGTCTGTCGGATGGCTCCATCGAGCCGCCTTTCCGCATCGGCATGGCTTGCGGCGCATGTCATATCGCTTTCGATCCGCTCCATCCGCCGAAGGATCCGGAGCATCCGAAATGGGAAAACATCAAGGGCGCCATAGGCAATCAATATCTACGCATGTCGCAGATCCTGATCTCGGGCATGCCGTCGGACAGTCTCGAATGGCAGGTCTTCTCGCACGCGCGCCCGGGCAATACCGACACCTCGGCGGTTCCCACCGATCAGGTCAACAATCCGGGAACCATGAACGCAATCATCAACTTCAAGCAGAGGCCGACATTTGCCGGCCAGAAGATCATCAAGTGGCGCAAGGCCGGCAGCTGTCCCGCCGATGCCAAAGCCGAGAGCTGCTGGTGCGAGCCGGGCAAAAACGGCAAGTGCTGGGAGAAAAGCCTCAAAGAGGAGACCGTTCACAATATTTTGAAAGGTGGGGAGGACAGCACGGGTATCCATGAGGCTGTGCAGCGAGTCTATTTCAACATCGGTTCGTGCGCCGAGCAGGCATGGGTGAATCATTTGGCTGATCTGCGACAACTCGATCCGAACCAGCGCGGTTTCGGCCAGACACCCTTCGACGTCGCACAGGCCCGGCGCGATTGTCCAAACTTCCGCGCCATTGAGGACCGCCTGCCGGATATCGTCAATTTTCTTTTATCTGCGGAGGCTGGGACTACCGATCTTTACGCGGCCAAGGGTTTCAAGGATGTCCGCGACCTGAACGTCGAGCTGGAGAAGGAATACGGTAAAGGCGCCATCGCGCGCGGCAAGGAGATTTTCGCCAAAAATTGCGCGCGCTGCCATTCGAGCCAGGAGGGGCCCATGGAAAGCCGCGATTTCCACGCGCTCGATCCAAAGACGGGATTGCGCCAGGATTGGCTCGGCAACGACGAGCTGACTCCGGTTTCGGAACTGGGCACCAATTATTCCCGGTCGCTGCACTCCAATCATATGAAAGGACACGTCTGGGAAGCGTTCGGATCGGAAACACTGCGGGCGCGGCGCGCCGACCCCAACATCAAGGAGCCGGCTGACGGCGGGCGCGGCTATATGCGAAACATTTCGCTGCTCAACCTCTGGGCGCATGCGCCGTTTCTTCATAACAACGCCCTCGGACCGGAAATCTGCGGCGCTCAGCTATCCGACTCGCTGGGCAATCCTCTGGTCAACGCCAACCCACCGGGCTGTTGGCGCTTTGATCCCAGCGTCGAAGGGCGGCTGAAACTCTATAAGGCATCGATGCAGAGCCTGCTCAACCCAAGCCAGAGAGGCAAGAAGGTGACGCAGCTCGACCGCGACATTGTTCTCGAGATCGGGCCGCGCCTGTGGGACGGCAAGGAAGAAAGAAAGATACTCGGCTTCACCCTGACCGTGCCCAAGGGCACGCCGGCGGCTTTATTGGGTAACTTCCAGCACAAACCGTTTTTTGTCGATCTTGTGGCCGCCCGAGCCAGGCCGGATGATCTGGAAGCGCGGCTGACGAAAAAACTCGGAGCTCAAAAGGGCAAAGTGTTGGCCGCCGAATTACGGCAGATCTCCAACGAGATCATCGATGAGCCGGAGCAGCTATTGCAGGCCGTTAAAAAGCGCCTGCCCTTGCTGCTGGAAAATTACAGCTCATCCACCGACATGATCGAGGACCGCGGCCACCGTTTCGGCGAAGACCTGCCGGCGGCCGATAAAAACGCGTTGATTGCGTTTTTGGCGACACTATAGATAAGCGCTCACTGCGAGCAGAGGTTAAAGTTTATGAAAAGAAAGCGAAAGATGCTGGTGGGCGGATTTGCCGCAGTTCTGGTAATCGTTCTTGCCGGCATTCTCCTGTTACGCCATTGGCCGCGCGGCGAGGCGCAAATTCCGTTTGCCGCGTACGGACAGAGCTACAGCGATAAGCCCGACTTCGGCATGGTTGAATATCAGTTTCCGCTCAAGCGCGACGATCTTATGAAACTGACGCCGAGGGATCTCGAGGAGTTCGATCAGGAGCAACTCGATCAACTCTATGCCCGCTTGACCGCCGGGCCGATTCCCGACGGCGCCTTCGACGGTAGCATCATCTTCGCGAAGGGGACCGGCGTCAAGCGAGTCGCCGAAGTTCTCGGCGGGTTAAAAGGCTTGGCCGTCAAGTTCAAGGCCAGAAAGCTCGACATCATCGGCGAAACGCTGTGGAAGGGAAAGGTTTTTTATCGCGATCAACGGGTGCTGAGAAACCGCATTGAAGATCTTGCCATTTTAAAGCCGGTCATCGACGGGGAATTATCGACGATACCGAAAATCACCGTCGGCGGCCGCGACGCCTGGCTGCTTTTTCCCGCCAAGCTGTACTGCGGCCAGAGTCTTCTGGACGGCCGCCGCGAGTCGATCATCATCGATTACGCCTTTAGCGACGATATCGAAGGCTACCGCGAGATGCCGGATTTTCTAGCCGGACGTCGCGGTTTCAAAGTGCGCGATGAAATTCGCATGATCCGCCCGGGATTTTATCTCGGCCGCGCCTACCTGGACCGCTTTTTCGCTTTGACTTTTGTCCTCTATAGCGATGACATCGCCAAACGCGACGGCGATGCCTTCATGGCTGGTAAGCTCCAGGAGGAATGCTGGACCGGCACGCAGCAACTGGCAGCGCGGACGAGCTAGGCCGAGAACTCGTGGTGACCTGCCGCGGATGCGAAAATCGCTTATCAGAAGTTGGCTCTCCGCAGCGGTGACCGTCGCCGCCGTGAGCGCCGTTGTATGGGGACTCTATCACCATTCACAGGATGATGATCTGCTGCGGATTTCTGCGTCGCCCGGCGCGGTGACTGGGGAAGACGCGATTTTTCAAAACGCCGATTGGACGGTAAATCCGAGGGATGCCGGGTCGCAGCTTCCACCTGCCGGTAGATCCTTATTCGACCAACTGGTCACCGCATCGCGGAACGGCGTGAAGGTTTATGACGTCCCTTTTCCCTTTACGGCGTTCATCGAGAAAATTGAAGAGCGGCTGCAGGGAAGCGAGCAAAACCGCTCTCCGCTCAAAAAGGTTCTAATTCCGTTGGGCCGTTCGCTGCAGCGCAGCGCCGCCGCGCCGGAATATTTCACTTTTCCGCGCGCAGTGGTCGCGGTGGATGGCGACCCTGCTGAGCAGCCGGAGCAAGCCGGCATGTTAATGAAGGACCGGCTTTATCTCGGATACCAGGAAAAAGCCGATCTCATCGAAGTGATCAGCTACAACGAAGCGGCGGGGCGTTTCGAGTTTCAGGTCGTCAAGAACTATCGGCGCGGGGCAAAGCCGGAAGTTCTCTATGCCAACCGCGTGTTGTGCGTATCGTGTCATAGGAATCAGTCGCCGATTTTTTCCCGCCAAACATGGGATGAAACCAACGCAGCGGCGGAAGTGAGATTACTGCTGAAGACACGAAAGAAGAGCTTTTATGGCTTTCCGATCGATCAGGGCGTCGATATCCCCAATGCCATCGACGATGCCACTGACCGGGCCAATCTCTTTGCCGCGTCGCAACTGCTCTGGCGCGAAGGATGCGAGGGCCGAGCGAGCGCCGCCGACGCCGTGCGCTGCCGGGCGTTGATTTTCAAGTTCATGCTGCAATTTCGTCTCAGCGGCGGTCGATTCTTCGATGCCGCATCCAAATCCTACACAGTAGAGTTTGTACCGGCCTTTGCCAGACGCTGGCGCGCGCTCTGGCCGCGGGGGTTAGTCGTCCCCGATCCGGACATTCCGAATCGCACGTTATCTTTACACGGCGTTGCGGCAAGCCACGATAGCACCGCGCCTGAAGTGGCCGAGCAGGCGGACGTGACGGACTCCTTCGATCCGTTGAACCCGCGCGCGCCGCTGGCGATCTGGAAGGTGACCGAGGACGACACACGCGAAATCGACCGGGTTATTCTTGGTATCGCCGAGTTTGTTACAGCGGCGGATGTTCGCCGTTTGGATCATCATATATTCGCAACCGCGCAACGGTCTTCAGCGCAACGGCGCACCTATGAAATCTCCTGCGAGTTTGAACGCGCCGCCCAAAAGGAGCGCTCAGGTGACGGGCGCAGCAGGGTGAAATTCCGTTGTCAGGAAAAAGATTTAGATCTGGCGGGACGTTTATCCTTCAGCAACGCGAAATTGCTGAGCGCAAGCATCGATCACCTGAAAATCGCCGGTGCTCCAGTACTCGAGGATTGGGACGCGGCGCCGGCGCTTGAGAAAGTCAGTGACCAGTGGACGGTGACCGTGTCGTTGCGCCCGAGACGCGATGGACTGCACCCGCGGCATCCCGATGGCAGCGCCGTCGAGACGCTCAAGCTGGTTTGGCGTGGCGATTCATCGCGCCAACCGACCTTCATGGGCCGCGCTCAGATAAGCCTGTTGTTGGACTTTGAGCCGCTACATGCCGCCATCGAACGCATGGCGCAAAAGACCATCGAAGGAAAATCCGATGTCTTTTCCGCAAAACCTTTTCGCCGCGCGGTGAATATGAAGGCGCTTCATGAAGAACTGCGCATGCCGCCCCTGAAATGGTGCTGCGTAGCCGAAGCGCCCATGCCGGCGGCGCGGTTGGATGCGCCACAAGCTTCGATACCAACCGGAGCGAATAAATACGGTGGCGCGGCAAATGCGACGGCTATGAAGTTTCATCGCCAGTGCGCTATCTGCCATGGCATGGCCGAGGCTTCTCCGGCTAATTTTCTTTATGGTGACGAATCGCAAGTGCCCGGCAAGTTGGCGCACTGTGCGGAGCGCATTTTTTTCCGGCTGGCGATGGACGGCTTGCCGGCGCACGATCGCCCCAAGAGCCCGATGCCGCCGGTGGCAGGCCTGGACCGCAAGCAAAAGCCGGCTCGACGCCAAGCTGAACTGGCCGATTTGAAACAGTGGGCGGCCAAGCAACTGGAGCAGGAATCCGGCAAGGTGCCGCGCATTGAGGATCTCATGGCGCGGGGCTATTGGAACCTGCGCAGCTGCTTGCCGCCGAAACAAACGCAAACAGCAGAGTCGCGAACCGAGTTTCTGTCTCAGCAGGCTAACTGATCAAAATATTTGATATCGGCGAAGCTTGAAAGCATGACACAGCGACGAGCTTGGAACCGCTAAGGCAATAAAAAAGAAGCGTACCGGACCGGAGCAGGATCCCATGAGCGAATCACCGCAATCTTTCTTTCATCGTTTGCTGCACGGGGTGGGTGCGATTGTGATCGCCCTGGCGGTTGTCGGAATCATTCTCGGCGCCTACCTCTTAGGCCGCTTCAGCGCCGACGTACCGGTCGAATATGCCGACAATGAGGAGCACTTCAAATACGGCTCGGTGGGCAGCGAGCATGAGTTCGGCGTGCCCTACTGGATCTGGAAGGCGTTGCCCGCATTGTTCAGCGACAAGCTGCCGGGAGAGGGTCTTGAGTCCCTGGGGTTTATTTATGAAAAAGGAAAGGACCTGCCGGTCGGCGTGTCGAAACGCCGGTATCGCGGCTTCGACATGGTCTGGCTCAATTGCGCATTTTGTCATACCGGCACAGTGCGCGATACGCCGGCCAGCGCGCCGCGGGTTTATTCCGGTATGCCCGCCAACGATTTCGATTTTCGCGGGTTCACGGCATTTCTCTTCGCTGCGGCTGAAGACCGTAGGTTCACACCGGACCGCATTCTGCTGGAAATCAAACGGCTCCGTGAAGCGCAGGGGCTTGGCGACCTGCCTTTGCTCGAGCGCGCGATCCTGCGTTATTACGGTATCTATCTCATGCGCGAGCGCATGTTGACGATTCGCGATCGGCTGGGCTTCATCAAGCAGCAACCCGAATGGGGACCAGGACGAGTTGATACCTTCAATCCGCTCAAGGTCTATTTCAATTTCCCGGTGGAGAAAATCGCTGAGGAGGAATCCATCGGCGTCACCGACTTTCCTTCCATCTGGTATCAGGGGCAGCGTCGCGATCTCAAAATGGAGCTCCACTGGGACGGCAATAACGTTTCACTTGAAGAGCGTAATCGCAGCGCCGCTATGGGCGCCGGCGTCACGCCGCCTACCGCGGACCGGCCGCGCATGAAGCGGATTGCCGATTGGCTGCTCGATTTTCCCGCGCCGGTCTATCCTTACCCGATCGACAAAGACCTGGCGGCGCGCGGGGCACCAATCTACCGGCAGTACTGCAGCGATTGCCACGGTGCCGACGGTAAGAGCTTCACCGGTAAATACGTCGGCAAAGTGACGCCCATTGCCGACATCGGCACCGACCGGCGCCGGCTTGATTCCTACACCTACGATCTGGCGGTGAATCAGAACCTGATCTTTGCCGGTTACGGCGACGAGCGCTTCAGCCATTTCCGCAAGACCTACGGCTATGCCAACAGCCCCTTGGACGGCATCTGGTTGCGCGCTCCGTATTTGCACAACGGCTCGGTGCCGAGTTTGCGAGACTTGCTTAACGCCGGCGACCAGCGGCCGAAAAGGTATTACCGCGGCTATAATGTTTACGATCAGAAGAGAGTCGGGTTTGTTTCCGACGTGGCGGAAGAGAAGGGACGGAAGTTCTTTGTCTACGACACTGCCGAGCCGGGAAATTCCAATCAGGGACACGAAGGAAAACGTTATGGCACCGAATTGTCGGACGCCGACAAGAATGCCTTGGTGGAATACCTGAAGAGCTTTTAAAGAAAGGATAAAACATGAAAGCGGAAAGAGAGGGTAAACCCTAATCCGACAAAAATTGCGCACAGTCAGGAGTGAGCAACAACGGTGAGGCCTCATCGTCCGAGCGACTTCGAAACAATGTCGGATTAGGTTAACAGTTCCGATTTCGCGTTTTTTCATCAATTCATTCTTCATTGTTGCGTCCAGCGCCCTGGGTTTTGGGGCCGGGCGATTTCAAGCACTCGATCAGACGTGGAGACGTGATGACTCAAAAAAAAAGCTGGCTAAAGCTGGCGCTCATTTTGGTAGTTGTTTTTGCGGCGGCCGGCGCTTTCTTCGGCTGGTACAAGTTTTTCCGCGAAGTGCCGCAATCACCGTTTGCCAATGACGAGATGCGATTCAAGTACGGCTCGTTCGGCGTCGAGAACGACGCCGGCATCCCATACTGGATCTGGGTCGTTCTACCGCGCATGTTTCCCGAGTATCTCCCGGGTCCGGGAGGCTATCGATCGATGGGTATGGTGTGGGAGCAGGGTGAGGAGTTGCCTGTCGGCTTTACCAAGAAAACGGTCGGCTTCCCACGGGTCGGCAATAACTGCGCGGTGTGTCATGCGGCGAGTTACCGCACCAAGCACGACGAGAATCCCAAAGTTGTTGCCGCCGGCCCAGGGCACACCGCCAACATCCAGGCTTTTTTGCGCTTCGTGTCTCGCTCCGCCAAAGACCCGCGCTTTAATGCGCGCGAGATCCTGAGCGAGATCGATTTGATCTATGACCTCCCATGGATCGACAGGCTTCTTTACCGGTTCATTATTATTCCATTTACAAAAAAGGCTTTGACAGAGCGGGAAGGTCAGTTTGCCTGGATGAACCGGTCCGGCTGGCCTGACTGGGGGCCGGGCCGGGACGATCCGATGAATCTGACCAAATACTTTATGACTCAACTGCCGGTGGACGACACCATCGGCAATACCGACTTCCCATCGATCTGGAATTTGAAGATCCGCGACGGTAAGCCACTGCAATGGGACGGCTCGACGCCCATCGCTCGGGCCGTCATCATGGACTCCGCGTTGGGTATGCAGGCGCGTAAAAACGATGAGTTCTTGAAGCACATGGATTGGCTCGAGGAGTGGCTGAAGGCGTTGCCTCCACCCAAGTATCCGCTGGCAATCGATGACGGACTGGCAGCCAGAGGCAAAAGCATCTTCGATGAGCGTTGCGGTTCGTGCCACGGCTGGGGTCAGGGCCGCCGCGCCGGATCACTGATCGATATTGCCGAAATCGGCACCGATCGCGAACGGCTCGACAGCTGGACACAAGAGGGGGCGGACAAGGCCAACGAAGTGCGCACGCGCATGGGAGTCAACATTGCCAACATGGTCAAAACCAATGGTTACATCGCGGTGCCATTACATGGGCTATGGCTTCGCGGACCCTACTTGCACAACGGATCGGTGCCAACGGTTCGGGATTTGTTGGAGGAGCCGGATAAACGACCGCAAGTATTCTACCGCGGCTATGACGTTCTGGACGCCAAAAAACTCGGGTTTATCTCGTCGGGAGCGCAGGCCGAGCGCGCCGGCTTTCGCTATGACACGGCGCAACGCGGCAATGGCAACGGCGGGCATCTCTACGGCATCGATCTCACCGAAGCGGACAAAGACGCGCTGGTGGAATATCTGAAAACACAGTGAAGTAGAACGGCATCGCTGTCATGTTGCCCGTGTGAACGCACGTTCTTCCGGCTGACTCGGCCATTTGCCACATCACCGCTTAGCCTGTATAGCTGTGGCAGCAACTCGAAAGCGATTCTCTCCCGAATGCACTGCTGTTCCCCTGCCGCAGCCGGCGGTCATAAGATATGACCTCCATTCCCGCTGAGTTTTACGCGCTGGCCAATGCGTTTCTGTTCGCGTTTCACAACATGCTCACCAAAAAGGCGCTGCGTTATTCCAACCCGGCTACCGGCGTCATCAGCAGCCTGATCATCAACGTTGTGTTTCTCTGGGGCATGTCGATCTTGTTTGTGCCGCTGTCGTCCCTTACCAGCGCTTCGATCCTGATTTTCGTGGTCGTGGGATTTTTTCAGCCTGGACTGACGCGATTGCTTACCTACAAGGGGATCGACACGCTCGGCGTGGCGATCACCGACCCGATTCGCGCCACGACGCCGTTGTTCAGCGCCATGATGGCGATTATTTTTCTTGGCGAGCAGATCACGTTGCCGATTGTCGTCGCGACTTTTATGATCATCGCCGGCATTACTCTCCTGTCATGGCGCGGCGGTTCCATGAAACTGGTCGGTTCCGCGGTTTTTCTGTGGTATCCCATCGGCGCATCGGCGCTGGCGGGCGCGTCTCAGGTCGTGCGCAAGTTCGGTCTGGCGGCCGTTCCTCATCCATTTCTGGCGGCCGCAGTGACGGCGACTTCGTCGTTTGTCGTATCCATACTGACGCTGTGGTACGTCGAAAAGAGTCAAGAGACCTGGAAGATGAACCGCAACTGTTTCTGGTGGTTTCTCGCGGCCGGTATAACTATCAGCCTCGGCATGGTGTGCATTTACTATGCGCTCGATCTCGGCAAGGTCTCCGTCGTCATTCCGATCAGCAGCACCGGCCCGTTCTTCTCGTTGATCCTGAGCGCGCTGTTTTTGCGCGATGTCGAGCGCGTCACCGGGAGAATCGTGCTCAGCGCCGCCATGATCGTCGGCGGCGTATTGCTGTTAACTCTGTGGAAGTGAAAGTGTTCATAACTCTTCCAATGCTCTGAGGAGCCCGTGATGTGTGTGTTTTACGCCCGCCGAATCTGGTAGCTTAGTCGCATAGGAGAGCTGCTGATGTATATGAACGCCGCAAACGCATACTCGATACGCACCATGGGGCCGATCGGCGGCCGGGGTTGCTTTAATCTATTCGTGGTTGCTTTGATCGCTTCACTATTGGTTTGTTTCGAACCGCCGTCACAGAAGACACGCGCACATGCCGGCGATGCGACGGACCGAACCGGTAGTTACAGTTCGGTTTTCGGATACGGCCGGCAATCCATCGGTATAAGTGCCGGGCATGGCTTCGGGGTCAATGTCGGCGGCACCAAAACTCCGGAACTGGGCGATCTTCAGTTCGCTTATGTCGGTCCGCGCTGGGGTGTCGGTATCTCGAATCCGTTGGGCGGCAGCAGTTGGTACAGAGGTAATTTCGAGTTGTTGCTTGAAGGAACGTTCATCTACTATTTCGAGCCCAAAAGCGGCATCGCCGGAGGCATCACTCCGATGATCCGCTACAATTTTCTGACCGGCAGCCGGTTTATTCCGTTCTTACAAGCCGGCGTAGGAGTGCTGGCCCTTGATGCCGATCTCATAGGACAATCCGACGGCTTGAGTTTCGCCCCGCAGGGCGGATTGGGTTTTCACTACTTCGTTTCACAAAGCACAGCGCTGACGTTGGAGGGGAGTTTCCATCATGTCTCCAACGCGGGACTTCTCGATCGGAATGCCGGCATCAACAGCAGTGTGGTTCTGGCTGGCCTGACCTTTTTTTTCCGGTAAGAATCGAGCGGTGGTGCCGGTTGGACTTGACGCCTACAGGCGTGCTGCGCAAGCAATGCCTGCGTTGTTCTCACAAACGTTTCCTTCTCCCATAGATAGTTTGCTGCTTCCCATAATCACTGGATATCAATTTTAGTTTCGTCAGCTGGTGACGAGGAATGTCTGTCGCTGAGAGTAAAACATTTGGACACTGCACCGGGGTACATCTCGTCTGTCTTTTCACAGATGCTATCGTTTTTGCA